>CAYSSK010000125.1:0-8964 GCA_964433645.1 uncultured Desulfofustis sp. | reverse complement strand
ACCAGCTTGACGGCGCCGCTTGATTTCATGGTCGAGGTGCGCAAACGAAAAGCCGTCACCTTCCTGATCTCCGACTTCTGTCTGGACGGCGATTATGAAGGGCGGCTGGCCGAGCTGCGCACCACGCTGCAGCTCTGCAATCGCCGTCACGACCTGATCGCCGTGGTGATCAGCGACCCGCGCGAACGCGAGCTGCCCGAGTGCGGTTGTCTGACCATCGAAGACGCGGAAACCGGCCGCCAGGTGGAACTCGACACCTCCGATGGAGCCGTTCGCCGCGGCTGGCGTGAGCTGGCCGCCGATCGCGCCGAAAAGCTCACGCGCATGCTCACCGCTGCCGGCATCGATACCCTGTCCCTCAGTACCGACGGCTCTTACCTTGAGCCGTTGCTGGCATTTTTCGGAGCCCGGAAACGGAGGCTGGCCAGATGATGAGACAATCCGGAACTCATCTCTTTCTCCTTCTCTTCTCTGCCGTATCCCTCCTCCTCCCGGATCATCATCGGGCCGGCACTCCCCGGGCTCCGAAAATACTTTTGTCGGCAGCCGGCCCGGCCCTGGCCGCGCCGGCCAAAGAGGCGGGCCTGATCGATATCTACCCGCCGCTGGCCCTGCCCGAGCAGCCCCCCTACCTGCTGCTCGCCCTCCTGCTGCTGGCCGTGCTCGCTGTTGCCGCAGCGCTGGTCCTGCTCGCGCGTCGCCGGCGATCCGCCCCGCCGCCCCTTGGGCCGGACCCGGCCGCCGCCGCGCTGGCCGAACTTGGCGACGCGCAGCAGAGGCTGGCCGGCAGTGATCCCGCCCGTTATGCCCGCTATGCGGAGGCGGTGTCGGCCATCCTGCGCCGCTATTGCGAGCGCCGCTTCAACCTCAGCGCCACCCGCCGGACCACGGCGGAGCTTCTCGGCAGCCTGCCGGCACTCCTTGAACCCGTCGCCACCCCCGACACAACACCGGCCAGGGGGCCGGCAGACGATTACCGGGGCGAGCTGCAGCGCTGCCTGCAGCTCTGCGACCTGGTCAAATATGCCGGCCTGTCGCCGGAGCCGGCCGGCGTCGAGCTGCTCACCGGGACCGTTCGCTCCTTTATCGACACGACGCGGGAGCCCTCCACGCCGGCGGAGGTTTGAGGCGATGCGCTTTTACCACCCGGAGTTGCTCTGGCTGTTGACCCTGCTGCCCGTGCTGGCACTGTTGCGCGGCCGCGGAGGGTCGGCGCCGGCGCTGCTCTTTTCCTCCACCGCGATTGCCGCAACGCTGGCCAATGCCCGAAAATACCGGCCGGGCCGGCTGCTCGCCAGCTTGAAGCTGCTGGTGCTGGCCTGCCTGATTGTCGCCCTGGCCCGGCCGCAACTCGGCAACACCACCACGGAAATCGAAGCGAGCGGCATCGATATCATGCTCGCGGTCGACGTCTCCGGCTCCATGGAGGCCATGGATTTCACGCTCCAGGGAAAAACGGCCAACCGTCTGCAGGTGGTCAAAGCGGTGGTCGCCGACTTCATCGCCGACCGGCCCAACGACCGGATCGGCCTGCTCGCCTTCAGCGCCCGCCCCTACCTGATCAGCCCGCTGACGCTGGATCATCACTGGCTGCAACAACGGCTCGAGGCCCTGGCAACCGGCATGATCGAAGACGGAACGGCCATCGGTTCGGCCATCGGCGTCGGGGTTTCCCGGCTCCACCAGCAGCAGGAATCGAAGTCGCGCATCCTGATCCTGCTCACCGACGGCATGAACAATGCCGGCAAGGTGCCGCCGGCGGCCGCGGCCGAGGCGGCCCGCGCCCTTGACATCAAGGTGTACACGATCGGCGCCGGCACCCGCGGCGTGGCTCGGACACCGGTGGTCGACCCGTACGGCCGCAGAGTGCTGGCCAATGTCCGTGTCGATATCGACGAAAAGAGTCTGCAGCAGATCGCCGCACTGACCGGGGCCCGCTATTACCGAGCCACCGACACCGCGTCGTTGGAACGGATCTACCGGGAAATCAACGCGATGGAGACGACGACCCGGACCGTCAAACACTTCGAGCAGTACCGGGAGATCTATCCGCTGCTGATCGGCACCGCCCTGCTGCTGCTCGCCGGCGAACTCCTGCTGCGCCGGCGATACCTGCCCTAGGAGCCCGGCCATGGTACGTTTTGCTCATCCCTGGTGGCTCCCGATCGGCATCCTGGCCTGCCTGCTGCTGTGGTTCTGGTGGCACCGGATGGCGCACCGGCGGCAACGGTTGCTCGCCCGTTTTGCCGCCCCGTCGCTGCTCGGCGATCTCACCGCTTCGGTCTGCCCGCTGCGCCGTACCGCCAAAAACCTGCTGGTGACCGGCGCCGTTTTCTGCTGTTTCGTGGCGCTGGCCGAACCGCGTTACGGCTCCCGGTGGATCGACGTCAAGCACAAGGGTATCGATATCCTGTTTGCGCTGGACACCTCCCGAAGCATGCTCGCCCCGGACGTTCGTCCCAGCCGCCTGGAGCGCGGCAAGCTGGCCATCATGGATTTCGTCGACGATCTGCAGGGCGATCGCATCGGCCTGCTGCCCTTTGCCGGCACCTCCCATCTGCTCTGCCCGCTCACCGCCGATTACCAGGCCTTCAACCAATCGCTGCAGGCGGTCGACAGCACGCTTCTGCCGGTCGGCGGCACCGATATCGGCGGCGCCATCGAGGCCGCCGAAGCGGTGCTGGCCAACGACGCCAACCATAAGCTGCTGGTGGTCGTCAGCGACGGTGAAGATCTGGGTGCGGACGGCGCCGCCGCCGCGCAGAGGGCGCATTCCCGGGGAATGACCATCTTTACCGTCGGCGTCGGCACCGCGGCCGGGGAGTTGATCCCGGACCGGGCCGGCGGCGGCGGCGGCTTCGTCAAGGACAGCAGCGGCGCCTATGTCAGGAGCCGGCTGGACCGGCAGGCGCTGAGAACAATCGCGGAACAGGGCGGCGGCATCTATGAGGACCTCGGCAACCGCGGCGAAGGACTCGCTACCGTGTACCGGGAGCGACTGGCCCTGATCCCGGAAAAAGAATTTGCCGAAAAGCGCACAAAGGTGCCGATATCGCGCAGCGAATGGCCGCTGGCCCTGGCAGTCGCGTTGCTCTGCGGCGACTTCCTGCTCTCCGGCAGAAAGCGGCAGCGCCCCTTGCACCGGGCCATCGCCCGTCTGGCGCGGCTGCGAAAACCCCATACCATCGGGCTGCTCCTGGCCGCCGGGCCCGCCCTGCTCGGCCCGGCACCGGCAGCGGCCTCGGACGGGGAGCGCGCCTTTGCTGCCGGGGATTACCAAAAAGCCGAAACCTTCTACCGTCAGCGACTGCGCGACGATCCCGACAACCCGGCCCTGCTCTATAACACCGGCAGCGCCGCCTACAAGAACGAGCGTTTCACCGAGGCCGTCGATGCCTTTCGCCGCGCCATCGCCGCCGCCGATCCGACCCTCCAGGAAAAGGCCTATTTCAACCAGGGCAACGCCTGGTATCGCATCGGCGAGCAGACCCGCCAGACCGCGGCGAAACAGACCATCGAGGCCTGGCGGAACGCCGAGGCCGCCTTTGCCGCCGCCCTGGCCCTCAATCCGGAAAATCAGGACGCCGCGGCCAACCGCGATTTCGTTACAGAGCAGCTGAAACGGCTGCGGCAGGAAACCAAAGTCTCCCCGGAGTCCCCTGAAAATACGGGCCAGGAGCCTTCGAGTGAACGCCAGGAGACGCCCGGGGACCGTCAGACGGCGCCGGATGAGTCGGGGGCGGCCCAGCAGCCCGGCGATGAAGCCGGCGGAACCGACGATGGCAACACCACCGGCAGCGCGCCGGCGCCGCGGCCGCCGACGGCCGGTCAAACAGCCGATCCGCCGGCTCAACCGCAGAGGCCAAACGGCCCGCAGCGCACCGACGAACGCTCCGCCGCCGGACAGGCGGAGCGGCAGGCCGCCGGCCCGCGCGATGAGGGCCGCGATCCGGGAGACAGCGGCCGGGCGATGACCAGGGAAGAGGCCACGCGGCTGCTCCAGGCCATCGAGGGGGAAGAAGGACGTCTCGACCTGGCGGTGCCGAAGCCGCCGGCAAACGACAACGACACGATGAACGACTGGTAATGACAGGTATGCGTTTTGTCCACATGAACTCGCCGCACCATGACGGGGCTGGGCGCCATCGGCTGATGCCGGCGCTACTGCTCGTCGCCGCCGCCCTGCTGCTGGTCGCGCTGTCGGCGAATGCGGCAGTCGAGGTTTCGGCCCGGCTGACGCCGCAGCGCTTTTCCGTGGACGACCCGGCGACGCTGAAAATCCGGATCGACGGCGGGCAGTCCGCCGAGATTTCCCTGCCGGACGTGGCTGGCCTCAGTTTTCATCACCGTGGTCAGAGCCGGCAATTCCAGATGGTCAACGGCGCCGTTTCCTCGTCGCTGACCGAGACCTACCTCGTTGCCGGCAATCGTCCCGGAACCTATACCATCCCGCCGATTACGGTGACCATCAACGACGTGGAGCACCGCACCGACCCGCTGACCTGCATCGTCACCGGCGCAGCTTCACCGCCCGACTCCGCCGCTCCCGGACGGGAGCCCCCTGCCGGCCGGCCGCAGCCGGCGTTTATCAAGCTGACCCCGGACAAACAGCACGCCTACCTCAACGAAGTGGTGCCGGTCGCCATCACCGCCTATTTCCGCCAGGGTATCAAGGTCAACCTCGGCGGCCTGCCGTCACTCCGCGCCGACGGCATCCTGCTCGACATCCCGGATAACCAACCGCGGCAGCATCGGGAGGAGGTGGACGGCACGGTTTACACCGCGGTTACCTGGAACGGTGCGCTGATTGGTATCAAAGAGGGGCGGCAGGAGATCTCCGTCGAGGCCGACACGACCCTGCTCGTGCCGGTGCGGCGGCAACAGCGCCCGCGTGGGTTCACCGGCCCGTTTGACGATTCGCTGCTGGACGAGTTGTTCGGCGGTTACGAAAATCGGCCGCTGACCCTTACCGCCCCGGCCGTCTCCTTTGCCGTCGACCCGCTGCCGTCGAAAAACCGGCCGGAGGGGTTTGCCGGCGCGGTCGGCTCCTTCACGCTGGACCTGCGAGCCGCACCGGTGAGCGTCGAAATCGGCGATCCGGTAACGCTGACGATGAGCATTGCCGGCACCGGAAATTTCGACACGGTCACCGCGCCCCGCCTCAGCAGCAGCGAAGGACTGAAAACGTACGCCCCGGCGGCGACGCTGCACCCGGAGCCGACCGTCTACCAGGGCACCAAGGTTTTCGAACAGGCGGTGGTCGTCACCGACCCGGCGGTCCGCCGCCTGCCCCCGCTGACGTTCAGCTTTTTCGATCCGGACCGCGGCGATTACCAGACCCTGGTCACCGACCCGGTCGAGCTCAAGGTGACCAGCCCGCCCGGAGCGGCGACCGCCGCGGCCGCCGGTTCTGGGCACCGGGATCGACGGCCGGCTCCGGCTGCCCGGCCGGAATCGCCCCTGGACGAGTTGGCTCCGGCGAAATTGACCCTGACACCAGCCGGATCGTTTGTGCCGCTCTTCCGCACCCCCTGGTTTATCAGCGCCCTCGTCGCCGCCTTGGCGGCGATCGGCGTGGTCAGTGCGCTCCGTCTGCATCGGGCGCTGCAGGGACGCCGGCCGGAGCGGCTTCATGCCCGGGCCCGAGAGCGCGTGCGCCGGGAGACGCTGCTGCTGATCGACCAGGCCGGAGCGGCCCCGCCGGCCGATTACCTGCCCCGCGTCCGCCAGGCGGTCCGCTCCTTTCTCGCGCTGTGCTGGCAGACCGGGGCCGACACGCTGACCACCGCCGATATCCGCGCCCGGCTCGGCGACGAATCGCCGGTCAGCACCCTGTTTCTGCTGGCCGACCGATATACCTACGGCGCGGCGCAGCTGGAAGAAGGCCAGCGTCGCGACCTGCACGATGCCATCCGCACCTTCATTGCCACCTGCCCATGAAAAGCCGACTGCTGATTATCTCCTGCCTGCTCCTATTCGCCGTGTCGCCGGTTGCCCGGAGTCTGGCGGCCGCCGATCTCTACAGCTGCAACGAGCGCTATTACCAGGCGGACTATGCTCAGGCGATCGAGTGTTATCACCGGCTCGGCGGCGAGCGTCCGCCGGCATCGCTGCTCTACAATATCGGCAACGCCCATGCCCGGCTCGGTAACGCCGGGCCGGCGACGCTCTACTACCTGCGCAGCCTCTATCTGGCGCCCGGCGATGCGGACGCTGCCGGGAATCTGGCCCTGCTCCGGAAACACCACGGCATCTTTCCGCCCGAGCCGTCCCCGGGCGAGCGGGTGGCCGCTCTGCTGACCGTCTCCCAGTGGTCGCTCGTCGGCCTGGCCGGGCTGTTTGTCTACCTGGGCTATGCCCTGTTATCGCTGCCGAAGAAACCGCGGCGGGCCGGCGAAATCCTGATGCTCCTGCTCTGCGTGCTGCTTGTTGCCGGCGGGCTGACCGCGGCGGGCGTCCGGCAGCAACACTGGCAGCGCTCGGTGGTGATGACCGACGGGCAGCTGGTCGTCTCACCGTTTGCCCAAGCCGCACCGGTCGGTGCCATCCGGCAGGGCCGGCTGGTTTCAACGCACGGCAGCCACCGGGACTTCACCTCGGTCACCGACGAAACGGGGCGCACCGGCTGGCTGCCCACGGCCAGCCTGGAGGCCATCATCCCGCCGCGCTGAGCGTCCCGGAGAGCCGCCGGCCGCTCAGCCGTTACCGAAGACGGGGGTGCCCGGAGAATCAGATCTCGCCCAACCGGTGCCGAACGATGGCAACCGCCGCGATCGTGGCCGTTTCCGCCCGCAGAATCCCGCTGCCAAGGCTGACTATCGTCCAGCCGTGGCGGCGAGCCAGTTCCACTTCCTCTTCGGCAAAGCCGCCTTCCGGCCCCATCATCAGAGCGACCGCCGCCGGGCGGCCGTCAGCGGGCCAATCGACAGTCGTCAGGCGATTGGCCCGCTCCTCCTCCCAGAAGAGCAGTTTCAGCGTCGCCGGCCCCGGTTCTGGGACCAGGCGCTCTGCGATCGGCCGCACCCGCTCGGTGTCCATCAGGTGCAGCCGGCCACTCTGCTTGCAGGCCGCCCGCACCAGATCCCGCCAGCGCTGCTGTTTACGCGCCCACCGCTCCTGCTCGAGCCGCCCCTGGCTGCGGCTGCTGGTAAACGGCAGGAACCGCGTCACCCCGAGTTCGGTGCAACGCTGCACCAGCTCATCCATTTTTTTGCCCTTCAGGTCGCCCTGAAAGAGCCAGACCGGGCAGGTCGGTTCCGGTTCCTGGGCGATTTTGGCCTGCAGCCGGATCGCCACCTGACGGCCAAGCAGTTCGATGGAGCCGCGGTACAGGCCGCCGATACCGTCCAATAATTCCACACTGTCACCGTGCTGCAACCGCAGCACCCGCAGGCAGTGATGGGCCTCTTCCCGGTCGAGAACCACCGGGCTGTCAAGATCCACGACTGGGTCAATAAAAAAACGTCTCATATTTGACTTTCCGAAAACAATTATCTATTGTCGTACTAACAGAGCGCTTCATCATACAATCAGACATGTTCATGACGACCGGTTCCAAGAATCAGACACTGCCGCTCGATCAACGACTGCACGAACGGTTCTCCATGCACCTCCCCGTTCGGGTGGCCTCGATCAGTGGTGACGACGACGAATCCTTCGGCGAGCTGATCACTGCCAATATCAGTTCCGGCGGTGCCTTTATCAGCACCGATCAGCCCCTGCCGATCGCCAGCCGGATCGCGATGGAATTTCTCATATCCTTTATCGACCTCAAAAAACTGCGCTTTATCCTGTCGCTCGACAGTCTTCGCCGTTGCGCCGGGAAACCGGCCTGGGTCAAGGCCACCGGGGTCGTCATCCGCCACGACGAGGGCGGGATGGCCGTCATTTTCGACGACGATTACCAGCTCTCGCCGATGCAGATCTCCGGCTGATCCGTCAGTCATTTTTCCGTTTTGACCAGGTGCAGCGCGCACCATTCGCCATCCTGTAACTGCCCGGCACAGCGAAACGACAATGCCGTAAAGCAGTCCAGCAGTGATGCCACCTGGGTGCCGCAGATCAGACCGGACAGCAGCAGGTTGCCGCGCTCACCGGTAACCCGGGCCAGCTCGCCGGCGAGATCGAGCAAGGTATCGTGCACGATATTGGCCACGACGATCTGATAGCGCTCAGCACACGCGGCAAGCGGGCGCGAGGACACCTCGACCCGGGCCTGGAGCCTGTTGCCGCGTACGTTGTCGGCGGCCACCCGCACCGCTTCCGGGTCGTTGTCAAGCGCTACGGCGCCGGCCGCGCCGAACAACACCGCCGCCATCGCCAGAATCCCGGTGCCGGTGCCGACATCGAGCACCCGGGGTCCCGGCGTCCCGATCACCTGGCGCAGCAACTCCAGACAGAGCCGGGTTGTCGCGTGGTGCCCGGTGCCAAACGCCATGCCCGGGTCCATGACGATGACCTGTTCGTCATCGCCGGGCCGATATTCTTCCCAGGTCGGTGCGATCACCAGGCCGGGGACGATGGTAAAGGGCCGGAAATGCTCCTGCCAACTGGTCGCCCAGTCCTGATCGGCAACGATATCCCGGGTAATCCGGGGCGGCGCGACCCCGAAGATGGCGGCAAGTTCTTCACCGTAACCGGCCAGCCGTCGCTCCGCTTCGCCGCCAGCCGCGCCGGTGGCGGAAGACGGCTGCAGAAAGGCATGCACCATCGTGGCCGGTGATTCCTCATCCACGCCGCATTCTACCGCCGCTCCGAGCACACCGACGAGATAATCGCTCAGGGCATCGACCAGCCGGGCGTCGGTCTCGATCGACAATCTGATGATCTCCATATTATACTCCTTGACTCACATGACTGAGGTCATAACGAACGATGAAAATCGTCATCGTGGTCGGAAGGGCTGGCCGGTCCTGCCTCCGGCTGCTGCGCTGCGGCCTGATCGGCTGGCCTCCGAGGCCGGCA
>CAYSSK010000124.1:6245-9090 GCA_964433645.1 uncultured Desulfofustis sp. | reverse complement strand
GCGTCAGGGCAGCTTTTCCTGTTGTTGACAGCGGGGACAGACGCCGTACACCTCCAGGTGATGGCTTTCGACCCGGTAGCCGGTTTCAACGGCGATCAGCTTGTGGAGGGTGTTCATCCCCTGGCAGTCGACCATCCGCACCGTGCCGCAGGTCCGGCAAACCAAAGGGTGGCAGTGACCGCCGGGACTCGAGACGTAGCGGTGTTCCCCGTCGCTGCCATGGACGCATTGCAAAAAACCGAGTTCGTTTAATTCCTTGACGGTCCGGTAGACCGTGGTATGGCCGATTCCCTCGCTTTTCAGAAGCTCCGCGGCCTGGGCGGTGGTCAGGCCGGCATTGTTCTCGTGAAATACCTCCCAGGTCCTCTGCCGCTGCGAGGTAAAGCGTTTGCCGAGGCCGTTGAAGGCGAGGCGCAAATCATCGACGATCCGGTCTTCCATGATGGTCAGTCTTGGCTAAGGATGGCCCGGTCCGGTTGCTCAATGTCGTGTCGCGGTTCAAGCACTGGTCGTCCGGGCAGAGACGGATGGTCGATGCCCACCCTGGCCGGGAACTATATCGCGCCGGTGCGGCAAAAGCAACCGCCGTCGCCCGCCTTGGCGCTGGGGCTATAAGAGATGCCGACCGCCAGGGGTGCTCTTTGCCCCGGAATCGGAACTGATGTCTCAGCTTCGTTTGAGCAGGCGAGTGCCCAGCGAGGCCATCAGGAAAAAGCCGAAGTTGACCAGAACGATGGTTGCTCCGGTGGGTAGGTCGCCGATGTAGGAAATGACCATGCCGGCCCACACCGAGAGGATCGAGACGATCACCGCAATTATCATGGTGGTCTTGAATCCGGAACCGATCTGCAGAGCCCCCACCGCTGGCAGGATGATCAGGCTTGAGACCAGCAGGGTGCCGACTATCCTGATGCTCAGCACCACGGTCAGCGCGGTGCAGATCACCAGGATAATGTTGATGCGGCCGGTCCGGGTGCCGAGTACGTGGGCATAGTCCTCCTCGAAAGCCGTGACGAAAAGATCGTGATACAGCAGGACAACGATCGCCAGCACGAGCAGAGCAAGCAGTATGCTCAAGATCACTTCCGTGCGGGAAATAACGAGGATATTGCCGAATAGGTAGCTGAACAGATCGACATTGAAGCCGCCGCCGAGGCTCGCCAGCATCATGCCGCAGGCAATCCCTATCGCCGAGGTCAGGCCGATGGCCGCATCGCCCTGCACCCCCTGTTTTCCGGAAAGGCGGAGGATATAGAGCGATGCGGCCATGACCACCGGGATCGAATAATAGACCGGGTGCAGATTGAGAAACAGACAGAGACCGATCGCGCCAAAACTGACATGCCCGAGGCCGTCGCCGATCAGCGAGAACCGGCGGAGCACGAGAAATACGCCGAGGAGCGCGCAGCACAGGGCAACACAAGAGCCGGCGATCAGGGCCCGCTGGATGAAGGTGTACTGCATCGCTTCGACCAGGTGCGCCAGGGCTTCGTCGAGCATCACGTGCCTGCCTCCTCGTGCCGGCGGCAGATAAGATGCTGGGAATGGCTGCCGAAGACCGCGGTCATCACCGGTGATTGGCAGAACTCGGCAAAGCTGCCGAAGAAAACAAGGGTTTGATCGATATAGAGCAGCGACGTTGCGTAAGCGCCGATGGTGCCGCTGTCGTGAGTAATCATGACGATGGATCGGCCCTGCGTCTGGTTGATTTCCTGCAGGAGTTGGTAAAACCCTTTTCTGGTGGCTGGATCAAGAGCGGAGGTCGGTTCGTCGAGGAAAAGGACTTCAGCCTCGGCCACCATCGCCCTGGCCAAAAAGACCCGCTGTCGCTGACCTCCGGAAAGCCGGTCGATCTTGCGGTCGGCAAGATGGTCAATCTCGACCATGTGCATCGTTTGCTCCACGGCCTGGCAGTCTTCGTGCTTGAGTCGCTTGGGAAAACGCTTCAGGGAAAGCCGGCCGGAAGCGACAATTTCCCGAACGGTTGCCGGGAATCCCCGGTGGTTGCTACCCGACACCTGCGGCAGGTAGCCGATCCGATGCCACTGCTGAAAGACGCGCGGGTCCTGACCGAACAAGCGGACAACGCCCCGGGCCGGCGGCAGCAGGCCGAGCAGGCATTTGATCAATGTGGTCTTGCCGGAGCCGTTGGGGCCGACCAGGGCGAGAAAATCACCGGGAGCAAGCTCAAAGGTGATACCCTGCAGCACCTCGCTTTCGCCAAAGCTGACCGAAAGGTTACGGGCCTCTGCAATCGTCAGTGACACTCGAGCCCCTGCCGCAGCCGATCCAGGTTGTCGTTCATCAACGAGAGGTAGGTGACGCCCGCGGCCAGTTCATCCTTGCTCACGTTGTGCGCGCCATGGAGCAGCAGCATCTGCGCCCCGGTTGCCTCGCTGATGACCCGGGCGACTTTCGGCTCGATTCCTTCTTCGTAAAAGATGTATTTGATACCATCCGATTTTATGCGGTCGGTCAGCTCGGCGATATCTCGAGGGGTAGGGTCGGCATTGGGCGCAAACCCTTTGTAGGGAGAGACATGTTCAAGATCAAACCGCTTGGCAAAGTAACCGAACGCAAAATGACCGCCGTAGATGATCGTCCGGTGGTGGCAATGGCTCAAAGCCTGGGCGTAACGGTGGTCCAGTTTCTCCAGCTCGGACTGGTACTGGCGGGCGCGACTCTTGTAAAGATCGCTATTGGTCGGGTCTTTGGCGCTGAGTCCCGCGACGATGTTGTCGATCATTTTTGCAGCATTGCCGAACTCAAGCCAGATATGGGGGTCCTTGCCGCCGTGGTGGTGATGGCCGTCATGGTGGTGCCCGTCATGGTGGTGCCCGTCATG
>CAYSSK010000124.1:0-6145 GCA_964433645.1 uncultured Desulfofustis sp. | reverse complement strand
CCATGGTCTTCGCCGTGCCCGTGTCCACCGGCACGTTCTGTGACGACAGGTTCGATGGACTGCGCTGCCGTGGCGAGTTGCGCGTGAAATTCTTCCGGACCATGTTCGGTGAAGAAAGCGTATGCCCCCGCCGTGTCGATGGTGATGGTAAATGCGGGCGACCCATCGGTTAACACCAATTCGTAGAGGATTTCCCCGGGAACCAGCTCCTGCCCGGAGGCAACAGGGCGTGCCTGGGTTTCATAAAGGCTCTGGGCCTTGTCCTCAAGGGCCTCGAGACCGTCTTGAGAAGCTGCTGAAGCGGGCAGGATGACCACTTTCATGGACGGGTCCGGCCCCTGTTGCATTGACCAGGCATACTCCCCGGCGGACAACGCAAACAGTCCGGCCCACTCGTAGGCAAGTTCATTCTGATGCCCCTCGTCAAGCAATTCAATATGCCGACTGGTGTCGACGGCCAGCAGTTCTGTGTTCGTCACCCCCTTGAGCAGGTCTTCCGCCCATGGTTCCATATATTGACCTGTATAGATGAACAAGTCGCTCTGGTTGATCCTGGCAACGTCCCGTGGAGACGGGTCGAAGCTGTGAGATTCGACTCCGGGAGGCAGGAGCAGGCGCGCCTCCACCTGATCGCCACCGATTGTCTTCACCCAGTCATAGAGAGGAAAGAGCGTGGTGATAACGTTCAGCCGCTCGCTTTGCCCATGGGCAGGCGGGGGGAAAGAACTGACGGCAGTCAGGCATAACAGGGCCGACGCGGAGAGAAGCGGGAACAACAGGCGGGAAATTTTCATGATTGCCTCCATGGTGCGATTTTGTCGGGAATCGTGCATCGTGCTAATCGACGAACGTCGGAACCGCGCGCTCTTGTCGATAGAAATTAACGATAAAGCTGTTGGTAAAAATTGTCAACAAGAAGAAATATAACACCTAAATATATGTAATAAAAGTTATAAATAATAAAACATTAGGTTTTCTGAAAAATTATTAATGTAAATATTTTCCGATAATTGGTTGTTTGCAAGGACCACGGTCGGTACCGGGACCGCCCCTGTAATAAGAAGGTAGGGGAGGTCGATCCGCTTACCTGTCCCACGTGGGTGGAACACCCTGGAGACCCAAAACGTCTTGAGAGAACGATTGAAAATGGATAAGTTTGCTGGTGTTGCCCACAAACGGGGACTAATTTATGGGAAAGTTAGGACGAGTTTATATCGGTGGTGCGGTGGTGATGCGCAGGTTTTGTGCCGGTGGCTTCGTTCGTGATCGCGACAGGGCAGGTGTGGTCGTTTACCGGGTTTGACTTATGGCGCGGCACCCGCCGGAAAGCGGGGCGGGTGCGTCCGGATGCGGTAGATATCAACGGCGGCCCGGTTGTCTTGGAAGACCCTGGCAATTCGCGGATGCTGCCGGTAGACGTGATTGATATAGGCGCCCTGGGGCGAATCGCGGCGCACCACGACCTCGGTGATATCGAGCTGCAGGAGAAGATCGACGGAGGCTTTTGCCGGGAACTCGGCCATCGGCCATTTAAGGTTGACGAAATGGGGTGGGAAATAACCCGAATAGCCGTTGAGCATCGGCCGCCGATGGTACGTCTGCCAATACATCCAGAGCGCTTCCTGCTCGTAGGAGGCGGTGTCAGGTTTGAAGGCGAACGGGAGGCAGACGATGGCGCCGTTCTCGGGCGGCAGACCTGCTACATATTTCGTCCACGCCCGATGGGCGGCGGCATCGGGCGGGCGATAAAGGGGCTGAGCGGGCGGCGGTTGTTCCACGACCGCCGCGACGCCGGCCGCGGCGATCAGGGCAGCCAGTGCCTTCCGCACGGCCGGCGCGGTGCTCAGTTTCCGGGCGGCGACCAGTCCTGCCTGCAGTCCCAGGACGGCAAGCAGGGCGATCATCACGTGTACCAGTATCGCGAATCGAAACACGTTGCGCGCCTGGCCGAATCCCGGCAGCCAGTCGACCAGCAGCAGATAGGGACGGTGACCGGCGATCTGCAGTGTCGGCCCCAGGGACAGCAAAAAGGCAACGACACCGATCGACAGGCAGACCATGGCCCAGCGTCGCCGGCGCGACAACAGGGCCCAACAGAGGCCGGCCAGCGCCAGGCCAGTCTTGAAATAGCCGGGATTCAACCTGAAACCGTGACTGGTGACGGTCGAACCCGCACCGTTCGCGCCGAGGAGGGTGGGCCAGACCGGGCTCAGGTAGTCCGCCGGGCGTGCCGACAGTTCGGCCAGATAGCGAGGATCGTGGACCAGCCCGGCGGTACCCAGCGTCTGGTAGTGAGCGAGGATCACCGGCAGGCAGCAGACCAGGCAGACGAGTCCCCCGGCCGCGAGCGATACCCAGGTCCGCGCCCGTCCCAGCAGCGGCACCACCAGCCAGAGGCCGGTGATGGCCAGGGAGGCGAGCAGAAACAGCCCGTAATACGAGCAGAGCAAAAAAGTCAGCGCCAGCGATGCCCCGAGCAGGACACCCCGGGCGATTTCCGGTCGTCGGCCGAATCGGTACAGCGCCTGGACGGCCAGCAGGATACCGAACACCGGGATCAATTGCAGCACGCCGAGCCAGGAGTGAACCAGCGGTAGCAGGGCGACAATCGCGCCGCCGGACCAGGCGGCCAGCCGGTGCAGGCAGAGCTGGCGCAACAGGCGACAGGCGATCCAGCCGTTCAGCCAGATAAAGATGATGACCAGAAAGTTGTAGGCGGCGATCCGGTTGCCGGTCAGCCAGATGATCGGTGCGGCGGCAACACTCAGCGGTTGCGGTTCGGAATAGGCGAAGCTGCCGTCGGTCGGATAAAAAATCGGCGCATCCCAATAGCCCTGATAACCGGCGGCGGCCCGGTCACTATTCCACCAGACGGTCCAGACGTTGAATAGCGGCACGGTTGCCGCCGGCTCCGTGCCGAGCGGCAGGTGATCGAGCCCGTGCCGGGCCAGCGGCCAGGTCGAAGCGATGGCCAGCAGCAGGAAGAAGCAGCCTTCCAGCAGAGTTCGGCGTGGCCGGCTGAGCCGCCGACCATGCCGAAGATTCGCCGCCCGGGCCCGGCCCATCAGGGGTGGTGCGTCGTTTCGTCGTGCTGCCCGGCGGGTCTCGCCAGACGACGGGCTCGATACCAGCCGAGCAGTCCGGTCAGGCCGAAGATGATGCCAAGTCCGGCCAGGATCCGGCTGGTCCGGTCACCGCCCGCCGCTGCCGGTTCCGCCCCTGTCGTTACGGTCGGCGCATCGCCCAGGGGATCGCTGACGGTTACCGGCAGTTTGTGCTGGTGCCCCATGCCGTCGTTGGCCGTGACCAGCCAGGACCCGTTCCGGTCCGGGGCGAAGCAGAACAGTCCGTTGCGATCGGTGGCGCCGGACTGGAACGGTTGGTCCAGTTCCGGCGCGCTGACGGATACCTTGACATAGCTCATCGGTTCACCGTCGTCGTAGGTAAAAACGGTGCACGACGTGTTTCGGTCAACAACAGCGCCGATGGTCCCGTGGGCCAGGGCGGCAGAGGCACCGGTGAGGATGAGCAGCAGTGCGGCCAGCACACCACCGCCGAGCGCCCGGCAAACGGGCCGGGTGCTCGGGGCCGCTGTCGTGTCGTTCGGGCCGTTCATGGGATTTCAAAGGTCAATGCCGAACGAAACGATTCCACATCGCACTCTTCGGGGTCGGCGAACGGTTCTTTGAGTGAGACGGTGACCAGCCAGGCGCCGGAATGAAGGATATTGACGGTGCCGTAGCCGTCTTTGTCGGTGCCGGCGGTATAGGCAAACACTCCGTTGTCGTTGGAAAAGCCGGCATAGGTCGCATAAAACGCGGTCTTCAGCGGCTGGTCCTTGTAGAAAACGCGAAACGGCAGGAAATCGCCGACCCGAAGCGTGGCCGGGTTGACCAGGGGTACGATCTCGATCGCATGACCGACGACCGTGTCGACCGTTCCGGTGGATCCGTCCACGTTGGCGATGGCTTTCATGAAAGAGTTGGAACGGGAGCAGCTGAGTACATTGTCCAGCCCCTTTTTCGACTGGCGTTTGCTGCCCTCCGTGGTCTTCGTGTAAAAGCTCGCCGCCCGGCTCATGGCGATGATATAAGCGCCGGGTGCGGTCAGTCCCTCGCTTGATTGAAACTGCAGGTCGTTAACCGCTTCGGCGCCGATTTTGCCGGAGCCGTCCGGGCCGATGATTGCCATCTCGCCGACGGCGTCCGCCTTCATCAGGCCGGACAGCGGGAAACGGTGGCCCCAGCCGATGGTCCATTTCAGGTTGCGGCCGGCGGCCAGGTTACTGTCCTCCATGTTGATCCACGGAAAATGGGCCTGGGCGGAAAGCACGGTGCCGGCGATGATGGCCGCCGTAGTCAGCAGGGTGAAAAAATGTTGTTTGATCTGCTTCATGATGATTTCTCCTGTGTTGTTAGAGAGCGATATCGAGCTTGAGGATAAAGGTCCGGCCGGTGCGGAAGTAGTATTCGCTGCCCTTGTCCGAATCGAAGATGTTGTCGGCCTGGAAGGTGATTTTTCCTTTGCTGCCCAGCCGCTTATAGATATTGGCATCAACGGTGACGTGGCCGTCGATCTCGTTGGTATTGGCCGTATTGGCGTACTGCCGGGAGTTGTAGGAGAACAGTGCCGAGCCGCCCAGCTCCCACGGCGTATATTCGTAAGCCGGCGCGATGGTGATCTGGTGGTTCGGGGCGTAGGTCAACTCGTTGCCGCTCTCCTTGTTCTCCGAATCGGTGTAGGTATAGGAGCCGGACACGGTGAAGTCGTTGCCCAGCAACAATCGGGCGGTGAGTTCGGCCCCCTGGGTCATCGCCTGCTCGATGTTGCGGTAGATGCGCAGTTCTTCACCGTTGAACGTGGTATCGGCAATTTCGCTGATCACCATGTCGTCGATATCGTTGCGGAACAGACCGAGATTGACGATCAGGGTATCGTTGAGCAGCCACTGCTCGACGCCCAGGGAATACCCGATCGAGGTCTCCGGTTCCAGATCAGGGTTGGACTTGATCCAAAAGGGGCTGTGATAGAAGGGGATATTGTAATAGAGTTGGCGGATGGTCGGTGATTTGAAGGCCCGGCCCACGGCCCCTCTGACGGTGGTGCTGTCGGTCAGCCGATACATCATGCTCAATTTCGGGTTGACCGAATCATCGAAGGTGGAGTGATGGTCGAATCTGAGTCCCGGGATGACGGTCAGGGTATCGAACAGAGTGATTTCATTCTGGGCGAAGAGACTCCAGGTGTCCACATCTTCTTTAACCGTGGTTATCAGACCGGTGCTGCCGTTATCAATGAAATAATCGATGACCTGCCGCTGAAATTCACCGCCAACAGTAATTGTCTGGCTACCGAGATTGATGGTGTGTTGCCCTTCAATTTGGTTGTAGCCGATGTCGCCGATGGTTTTCGTTTGTCCATAGCCACGGTCGAAGTCGTTGTTGTAATAGTAGCCTTTGATATCAAGCGACTGATTGTCGGTCAGCTGCCATGAGCCACCGGCTGATAGTCGATTGGTGTTCTCGGTCCGAGGAGCCGATCCTTCCCTCTCATAAACAGCGGCGTCACCCTTCAACCAGAGATCGAGATCATCGGTCAGAGAAAAATCGGTTCTAGCCATCAGCGAATGCCGATCAGAATCAATGGGATCGCTGCCGACACTCTCCCCGCTTTCATAGGCATAGCTGGCCAGGTAACCGATTTTTTCGTGCGGGCGGTCGCCGATATAAAGCGAATACTCGGAAAGGTTGCGGCTGCCGTCGTCGCTGGTCGAGGTGACGACGCCGTCGCGTACCTGGTCGTTGACCGTATACCAGCCGTAGGACGCCGAGCCGCCGGCGAGCATCTCTCCCGGGGTCTTGCGGGTGATGACATTGATGACCCCGACCATCGCATCACTGCCATAGAGTACCGAGCCGGGCCCCTTGACTACCTCGATGCGTTCGATCATGGCCACCGGTAGCTGGTTCAGGCCCACTGCGTATTCGCCGTGGGCCCCGCTCTGGCCGCTGCCGTGGACGCGCTGGCCGTCGATCAGGATCAGCCCGTAGCCGTTGTTGAAGTCGAGTCCCTGCAGGCGCACCCGTGAGGTGCCGTCGCCGAACACGTCGTCGATGCCCGAGGTGTTGATGCCGGGAACCGCTTT
>CAYSSK010000123.1:0-9719 GCA_964433645.1 uncultured Desulfofustis sp. | reverse complement strand
TGATCACCCCGCCAATGGGCATGAACCTGTTCGTCATCCAGGGTGTTCGCCAGGATAAGGGGCCGCTGTCCGATGTCATCTGGGGGGCGCTGCCGTTTGCGATGATCATGCTGGCCTTTACCGTTTTCCTGATCTTCTTTCCGGAAGTTGTGACCTGGCTGCCAACGAAAATGAGAGGATGATCCGCTCCGATGAAACAGCACACCACTATGCCGGGCAAACTGCTGATCGCCCTGGGCGGTAATGCCATCCACCCGGAGGGCATCAAGGGGACCGGGCAGGAACAGTTCGACGTCGCCGCGACGGCCGCCACCGCACTCTTACCGTTGCTGGAGAAAATACCGAACCTGGTATTTACCTTCGGCAACGGGCCCGGCGTCGGCAAAGTCCTGATGCGCCAGGCCATCGCCAGTAAACGGGTGGCCAGCATGCCCCTTGATATCTGTGTGGCCAACAGCCAGGGCGGGATCTCCTATGTGATCATGCAGGCGCTGCAGAACGCGCTGCGTGCCAAAGACCTGCACCGTCCGGTAGCCAGCATCATCTGCGAAGTTATGGTCGATCCGGCCGATCCGGCATTTAACCGGCCGGACAAACCGCTTGGCTATTTTTTCACCGAAGCGGAAGCACGGGATCTTGAAAAAGAATTCGGCTGGACCATGAAAGAGGATGCCGGCAGGGGCTGGCGCATGGTCGTGCCGTCCCCCGTGCCGCTGAAGATACTCGACAGCGCGCTCTTGAGTTCGCTGATGCAACAGGGCGTTATCGTCGTTACCGCCGGCGGCGGCGGAATCCCGGTGGTCACCGGCAACAATGGCCGACTTCGCGGCATCGAAGCGGTCATCGACAAAGACCTGACCTCGGCTCTACTGGCCCGGGAACTCGGCATCGACCAACTGCTGGTCCTTACCTCGGTGCATCATGTAAAAATCAATTTCGGCCGCGAAAACGAACAGGACCTATCGACGCTGACACTGTCCGAACTCGACCGTTATATCGACGAAGGACATTTTTCGGCAGGCAGCATGGGCCCTAAAGTCGAGGCCGCCAGGCAATTTCTGGTCGGCGGCGGCACCCGCGCCATCATTGCCCATCTCGATGAAGCATACCAGGCATGCCTCGGCACAGCCGGCACCCAAATCGTCAAAGGATGAAACAGGGTACGATGACGAATTCGTCTCAGCGGCTCATCCGCGCCGAATCGGTCGGGTCGCAGGTCGGACCGCTGCTCGCCGGACCGGCACGCTGGCGCATTGCCCGGGTTTACCGTCACTGTTTCTATTGCCTCGGCGACAATGACGAGGTGATCTGTATCGGTGATACCTCCATCGATCGGGGACCTTTCACCATCATCTGCTCCGGTCGAGCCGTGACGGCAGCTGCGGCGCTTGCCGGAAACCGGGACATCCCGTCACAAAACGGCGCCATACTGCTCGATGACGGGATCGTTATCGACACGACCGGATCCAAACTCTGGCTGGCTGATTTCAACGGTTGTGCCGGGTCCTGGATCGTCCCGGACAAAGCGCTGTCGATCCTGGTCGAAACGGCCGCCGACAGGGCGCCGCTGCAGAGTTTGGGCATCCTGGTTCCCGCCTTGTGTGACCGGGCACCAGGTGATGACAAGGAATCAGCGGCCACCGCTGCCCTGCACCAACGACTGCTCCAGATCATCAATGTTGTGCGCCGCGAAGACGCATTTGATGACCCGGAGCGACTGGCATCTCTGCTGAACCCGCTGATCGGCCTCGGCTACGGGTTGACGCCGTCCGGCGACGACTTCTGCGCCGGATGTGTATTGAGCCTGGTCGCCGTCGGAAAACCGGAACAGGCAACCGTATTGGCGACCCGCCTCTTCGAGACAGCGCAGCACCGAACGACCGTGATCAGCCTCGCTTTTTATCGGGCACTGGCAGCGTCCTGGCTGTCTGAAAGCCAGGCCCGGTTGCTTGGCTGTTTCGCGACCCAGCAGATGAGCGATCTCGGCGATGCGCTCCGCAGTGTCTGCCGGCACGGCGCCACCTCGGGTTGGGACATGCTGGCCGGGTTTACCTTCGGTATCGACCTGCTTTTATATGACAATCACTTCCCCGGACTGGTCGCTTCTACCGGAGGCTGTTTTAGCGGCGGACAGGGTGAAGCTTGTCCCGCTGCTGGTAGTTTGCGGAGGACAGCTTAAAAGCTGCCCCACCGTTATTCGTTTGCGGGGGGCAGGTTAAAACCTGTCCCGCCGTTGATAGAGATTACGCCGGTCCATCGGCAGTTAAGAGGTTACGTATTATGTTCGACACAACAACCATTATTACTGCAAGCTATTATGATTCGGTCGTGCTGATGCGGGTCGCCAGCCAACTGAAGAAGCGGGACGGCGTCGCGGAAGTGGCGATGTTCATGGGCACGGAAGGTAACCATGAACTCCTCGACCAGGTCGCCCTGGCTACAGCCGAAAGCAAACAGGCCGGCCCCCAGGACCTGATCATCATCGTTCGGGCGGACTCACAATCCCTGGCCGAACAGATCAGCACGGAAGCGACGGAAATGCTCTCCGCCAAGAGAGAATCAAGCCAGTCGGAATTGGCCTACCGGCCGAGAACGCTCGATCGCGCCATCGGTTTCCTGCCGGATGCCTCGCTGGCCGCTATTTCCATCCCGGGCGTCTACGCCGTCCGGGAAACCGAAGCCTGTCTGGAGCGCCATCTGAACGTGCTCCTGTTCAGCGACAACGTTGGTTTGCACGACGAGAAACGGCTCAAGAAAATGGCGTTGGCCAAAGGAGTGCTGCTGATGGGCCCGGACTGCGGCACCGCCTATCTCAACGGCATCGGCCTCGGTTTCTCAAATGTGGTACGGCGGGGCAGAGTCGGTTGCGTGGCCGCCGCCGGCACCGGCCTCCAGGCCGTGGTCTGCCGCCTCGACCAGCTTGGCGAAGGGATCTCGCACGGCATCGGTGTCGGCGGCCGCGACCTGAGCGGCGAGATCGGCGGACTGATGACCACCTTCTCCCTGGAGCTACTCGACCGGGACCCGACCACCGAAGTCATCATCCTGATTTCCAAACCGCCGCACCCCGAAGTGACCCACAGCCTTGAGCAAACCTGCCGGCAGCTGGCTACGCCGGTGATCACCTGCTTTCAGGGCACCTCCCTCGATTCCGATATCTTCGTCCAGAGCCCGACGCTCGATGAAGCCGCAGAAAGGGCTGTCTGCCTGCTCGGCAACGCGCCTTTTGTTACCCGTAACTTTATCGATCCCATCCGCATCAAGCAATTGCTCGACCAACAGCAAACGGCGGCGGGAAAGCGGATTATCGGGCTGTTCGCCGGAGGTACCCTGGCCAAAGAAGCATATTTGCTACTCCAGTCGCTGCTGGGAACGGTCTCCGCCGATCTCGACCAGGCCGGCGATCATTGCCTGGTAGACCTCGGCGACGACCGCTATACCATGGGCAAGCCGCACCCGATGATTGCCCCGGAAAACCGGACCGAAATCTTATTGGAGCTGGCCGCCGCCGGCAAACTTGATGACTGCGGGGCGCTCCTGTTCGATCTGGTTCTCGGCCATGGCTCCCACCCTGATCCGGCTGGTGAGCTGGCCTCCGGTATGGCCGAGCTCCGCAGCAGGCATGGTTTGTCCATACCGACAATCGTCAGTTTAATCGGTACCGATAACGACCCGCAGTCGCGCACTGAACAGCAGCGCCTTCTGACCGAGGCCGGTGCAACTGTTTTTCTGATCAATAGTGAAGCGGCCCGGTATGCGGCCCTGCTCGTCGCCCCCGACTGCCGCCAAGCATTTCCGGAGGTGAGCCCATGACGAGCGAACAATCCCCGTTGACCCGCGAGGTCCAGGTCATCAATATCGGCCTTGAACGCTTTGGTGACGATCTGCGCAGCCTCGGCGTACCGGTGGTCCAGATGGACTGGCGGCCGCCGGCCGGCGGCGACGAAAAACTGATCGAGATCCTGGACCGCCTCAAAGACCGGTCCTGAAGCCATCGTTTGTCAACATTCAAAAAAGAGAGTGTCATGAATATTACTGAAGCCAACCGACAATGCCTTGACAAGATTCAGGCCAGCACCGCTGTCTGGTACGATATCCGGCCGGCCCATGAAGTCATCCCCGGCATGAACGATTATACCGTGCTGC
Source organism: uncultured Desulfofustis sp. (assembly GCA_964433645.1). GTDB lineage: Bacteria > Desulfobacterota > Desulfobulbia > Desulfobulbales > Desulfocapsaceae > Desulfofustis. Next base: position 5,573 of record CAYSSK010000123.1, on the reverse strand, counting down.
ACGCCGGTCCCCCCTTGACCTGGGAGCAGATGTGCGGACCGATGCGCGGTGCCATCACCGGGGCCTGCATCTACGAGGGCTGGGCAACCTCTCCGGAAGACGTCGACAAGCTGGCGAGTGACGGCACACTGGTCTTCGATTCCAGCCATCACCACCATGCCATCGGTCCGATGTCGGGAATCATCACACCGAACATGGAGGTCAACGTCGTCAAGAACGAGCCCTTCGGCATCGAAACATACTCGACGCTCTATATGGGCATCGGCAAGGTCCTCCGGCACGGTGCTTTTGATGACGAGGTTATGACCAAGCTCCGCTGGATGAACCGGGAGCTGGCGCCGCTGCTCAAAGCAGCCCTGCGGGCCGCGGGCGGCATCGATATCAAGAGTATCATCACCCAATCCCTGCAGATGGGCGACGAGTTGCACAACCGCAACAAGGCGAGCAACGCGCTGCTGCTGAACAGCCTCGTGCAGCACCTGATCGAGGTCGGCACAAAGGAGCAGGCGATTCGAGCCATCGACTTCATCGACAAGGCCGGTCATTTCATTCTCAATGTGGTCATGGCCGGCTCGAAAGGCATGCTCGACGCCGGCAGCGGCATCGACGGCTCGACGATCGTCACCACCATCGCCCGCAACGGCTATGAAGCCGGTATTCGGGTCAGCGGCCTCGGTGACCGATGGTTCACGGCCCCGGCCCCGCCGATCGACGGTGTCTATTTTCCCGGGTTCGGGCCGGAAGACGCCAATCCCGACCTGGGCGACTCGGCCATTGCCGAGACCATCGGCCTCGGTTCCTTTTCCATGGCCGGCGCCCCGGCCGTGGTCGAATATATCGGCGGCACCGCCCAGTTCGCGGTGGAGACCTCGCTGAAGATGTACGAAATCACCGTCGGTGAACACCAGACATACAAATTGCCCCCGCTTAACTTCCGCGGTGCGCCGCTCGGTATCGATATCCGCCGAGTGGTCGAGACCGGCATCACCCCGGTGATCAACACCGGTATTGCCTGCAAGCGTCCCGGAATCGGCCAGATCGGCGCCGGACTGACGGCCATCCCACTGCAGTGTTTTACCGCTGCACTCGAGGCATTCGCCCAGCAATCGGCATGAAACCACCCTGTGAACTGACCGCCGGGGAAGCGCTGCTCTTGATAGCTGACGATCGTCTCGACAGCGAGACACTGGTAAAGTCATGCCTGGAGCGGATCAACCGGCTTGAGTCCGCCGTCGGCGCCTGGGCGCATCTGAACCCGGAGAACCTGCTCGACCAGGCCAGGCGAGCCGATCAACGTCGGGAGCAAGGCCTCACGGCGGATCTGGTGCTCAGCGGCATACCGGTCGGCGTGAAGGATATCTTCAATACCTGCGATCTGCCGACGGAAAACGGAACGGCTGTCCACCACGGGCGGCAACCGGCCACGGATGCCACCGTGGTCGAGTTGCTCCGCACAGCCGGCGCCTTGATCGCCGGTAAAACCGTTACCGCCGAGTTGGCCGTCTACACCCCCGGCAAGACCACCAATCCTCACGACCCGAGCAGGACACCGGGTGGTTCGTCGAGTGGGTCGGCGGCTGCCGTGGCCTGCTCGATGGTGCCGCTGGCCGTCGGCACCCAGACCAACGGCTCGATAATCCGGCCGGCCTCGTATTGCGGCGTCGTCGGCTACAAACCTACAGGCGGTTTACTTGCCCGGGCCGGTATTCTGCGACAGGCACCAAGTCTTGATCAGGTTGGTGTTTTTTCCCGCTGCGTCTTTGACGGCGCCCTGCTCGTCTCGGCCCTCACCGATCGCTGCCGGCGCCACGGCGACACCTCCCCCTGGCCGCCACCGGATCTTGCCCGATTACAAAGTGGCAGCGTCGCTCGGCCACGCCTGGCCCTGGCTCGCACCGCCGTCTGGCCGGAAGCGAGCAGTGCCACCAGGGAGGCGATACTCACCCGAATCGCCTCCCTCGATAACGAAGTCGAAGACATTGTGCTGCCGGACATCGCCGGCGGGGCGATCACCTGCCACCGTACCATCATGCTGGCGGAGATGGCCTATCATTACCGGGATTTTTACGACCACCATCACCTGCAGGTCAGCCCGCAGCTGCTGGCGATGATCGAAGAAGGACAAACCATCGGACTGGCCGCCTACCTGGAGGCACGGCAGCTGGCTGCCGAGATCACCGACGGCGTCGACCGGGCACTCGCCGGTTTCGACGGCGTCCTGACTCCCGCCACCCCGACCGCAGCACCGCGCGGTCTAACATCGACAGGCAGTCCGATCTTTTGTACACTCTGGAGCCTGTGCGGCGTCCCCGCCCTGTCACTGCCTCTGCTGGCGGGAGAGGCCGGCCTGCCACTGGGTCTGCAGATCGTCGCCGCGCGCGGAGCAGACAGCCGATTGCTGCAGGCGGCCCAATGGCTCGAGCATCAGGGCCGATAGACCAATCGCAAGCGCATCGAGGAACAGCCGACATGACTCTGACGACCACTCCACTAGACCCGGCAACGTTTGCCCCCTTCGGCCAGGTTCTCATGGCCGACAAAGGACTACCGGAATACAATTCCTGGGCAGGCCGGATCGAGAACCTGCGCCCGGAGGCACGGCTCAACGTCACCTACATGAGCATGCATCAAGCCCCCTGCCCGGCCCGGATAACACAATTCGAGCGGCACCCGTTCTCCCACCAGATGTTCGTTCCCCTCGACTCCACCCAGCACCTGGTCATCGTCTGCCCATCGCTGGCCAATGGCGAACCGGACCTGACCCGGATTGCACCGTTCCACGCAACGGGCGGCCAGACGGTGATCTATGCTGCCAATATCTGGCACACTCCCCGGACCGTGCTCAACGTGCCGGGCGCCTTTATCATGCTCCGCTGGGACGCCGGAGATTCACAGGATACCGAATTTTTCGACCTCGACCAGCCGTTTGACGTGCACTATCCCCGGTGATTTGCGGCCCGACGGCTCTGCCCGGGCAGACAAACCTTTGCGAAAGCATCGTGCATCCGGTATGAATGCGTCGACAAAACCCGGATTTCGACCATGGGATAGATTGTGCTCAGCTTTCTCAAACGACAATGGTTCATTCTCGGCATCGCGACGGCCGCCGCGATCGGCTTTACCGAACCGGACTGGGGAGCGGTCCTGCAACGCTATGATATCTTCAGCATCGGCATTTTCCTGTCATTCTTCGTCACCGGCTTATGCCTGGAGACCCGGACCATTCTTCGCCAGGTCCGCTCGATCAGAGCGCCGGCCGCCGCCCTGCTGTCATCCCTGATCCTCTACCCTCTGCTCGCCTGGGGAGCTGCTCTGTCGCTGTTGCCCGCCGAATTCATCATCGGTGTCTGTATCATCGCCACCGCTCCGGTAACCGTGTCCTCCGGAACGATCATGACTGCCATTGCCCGCGGTAATGTTCCTCTGTCGCTGCTGATCTGCATCCTCACCAACTTCCTGGCCATCTTCACCATTCCGGTGATGCTCAATCTCCTGCTTTCGGTCGGCCAGGCTATCGATCTGCCGATCCTGCGAATGCTGAGCGGACTCGTGCTCAAAGCCCTGCTTCCCTTGATCATCGGACTCGTGGCCAGACCGGCGGTAAAAGGCCTGGTCCAGAGATACAGCCACCACCTGTCCATCTTTCAATCCTGCATCATCATCCTGGTCATCTTCAATGCGGTCAGTAATTCGGCAGACAAGCTGGTCGACATGGGCAGCTCGATCGTCGGCGTGACGGTTTTTATGATCTGCCTGCACGGCTTCATGCTGGTCTTCAATTACCTGTTTGCCCGCCTGATCAGGCTGGACCGTGCATCGACCATCGCCTTTGCCATCCATACCTCGCAAAAGACGCTCGCCGTCAGTTATATCGTCTGGGCCGGCTATTTCGCCGCCGATTATCCGGCTGCATTCATCCCGGCAATCATCTGCCAACTCACCCAGATGACGGTCGGCACCTTTGTTGCCGATTTTTTCAAGAACCACCACCGGCCGCCTGTTTGCTCCTGAACCTCGCGGCCACAGTCCTTTTCCAACCGTCCTGAAAAATGGTATTGCCGATCAATCTCTGCGTTGAGCGGGAATTCGAATTTTTCGGGACGGTCTATCGCTTCAATTCTACGGTTGCCAGAAAATCAAACAAGGCCCGGTTGAACAGGTCAGGTTCCTCGGCGTTGACGGCGTGGCCGCTTCGCGGAAATACCCACAGGGCGGCATTGGGCAACGTCTTCTTGAGAAACAGGCTCGGTTCCAGCGCCGGGTCATCCTCATCACCGACGGCAATCATCACCGGCAAGGTCAACTCGCGCAACAGATGGGCCATCTCGTGAAGGGACGGCCGCTTTGCCTGGATTCCTCGCAGGGTCAGGCTGGCACCCAGAGGATCAAGAGATGCCGCCAAGTGTTCGACAAAGTCCCGCCAACCACGCGGATCTTTTCTTTTGTAGGTAAGTCGCGCCGGCCCGTTGGCATAAGTCCGGGTCGCCTGCTCGATATCGGCCTCGATGCCGTCGGCAAGCACCTCATTGCTCGTCAGCCAGGCCGCCCGCTCGGCGGCGATAGAACCGTACCCACAGCCGCAAAGGGTAATCGAGCGGGCCCGTCGACCGTGACGAAGGGCAAAATCAAGAGCGGTGACACTACCCATGGACAGGCCGACAATATGGGCCGTGTCGATATCCAAAGCCACCAACAGACGAGCCAGGTCGTCGCCGGCAATGCGCTGGCTGTAAGCGGACGGCTCCGTCGGCACATCGGACGGCGGATAGCCTCTGGCATTATAGGCGATACAACGATACGAACGACTCAGCACGCGCAGCTGCGCCTCCCAACTCTGCAGGGTACCGCCGAATTCATGAGCAAACACCACGGGAACTCCGGAACCGGCTTCTTCGTAGTACAAACGGACTGAATCCGAATCGACAAAGGGCATGATCTTCTCTACTCCTCAGATTATATTTTCAATAATAACGGAAATATAGATGGATTCAGGCTAACGCCGGCCACGCTCAGCCGACAAAACACCCCATCGGTTTCTGTTTCCTCGAAGCTGAACCGAGGATACCGGCAATACAGAAAAAGCCATCTGTGTCAAAAATGAAACAGTGTCAGGCATCAGCTGCAAATTCTTTGTATACAGGTATACTTTCGCCATATCCCTCCGTCAACAGCTTTTGACTCTTTTTGTTCTCGTTCAACGCAGAGACTGACCGAAAAGGCGACGCTCGAAGGTGACTTTTTTTAAATTTCTCAGTACGGCAGGCCCGGAATGTTCCCGGCTCTTCTGAGAAGCCCCGGCAAACAACCGGCGACGCGCCGGCGTAGAATAATGTCACTCGCAATCGCTCACTTCGTGCTTATATGGCGGCAAAGCCGTCTCAGGGTATAAAAAAATATTTCGCTCTGGTATAATTGGCGGCCGATCAGTTTTCTTTTTACCGATTGCGCCCCACCGGACTGGCTCATGGCCAAACGAAACCCTGATGTTTCATCGGCTCCCAAACTGCCGAGGGACTAACTGCTAACGCGTTATGGGCATCACCACCGATATCATCATCATCGTGCTTGCCGCT
>CAYSSK010000122.1:0-9813 GCA_964433645.1 uncultured Desulfofustis sp. | reverse complement strand
CGAAAGGAAGATCCTTTCGGCGTTTCCCGGAAAATCGGTATGGAGGGTGAATTCATGGAAGGTCTCTTGTTCTTGGTGTTCTGGTTTGGTTGCGCGATCCTTCATACGCTTTACGATTTGAAGGTCAAGCAGTGGTTCAGGAGGTCGGTCCTGAAACGCAGTGTCTGAAACAGCAGCTGTTAGTGCAGCGCAGAACAAACGATAATTCAAAGGAGTGTTGGAGATGAACAATTTGCTGGCGGGCGTGCTCCCGCAGGAAGGAGGGTTGGAGTCGGCGAGTTCGTGGAAACATGCGGCTGCGTTGTTTCTTCTCGGCTTGCTGAGTGTTGTTGGTGTGGCCTTCGGTGTCCATTCGCTCGTTGTCGGCCATGAGCATACCTTCGGTGTATCCCGCGAGGTTCCGTGGGGCCTGCTCATCGCGGCCTACGTCTTTTTTGTGGTCACGTCGACCGGCCTCTGCATCGTTTCCTCCATCGGCCATGTTTTCGGGTTCAAAAATTTCGCGCCCATCGCCAAACGGGCGGTGTTTTTGTCGATCGTCACCATCATTGCCGGGTTTCTGGTCATCGCCTTCGAGATAACAAATTCCTGGCGGATGCCGGTCGGCAATGTGATCGGTGCCAATCCGACCTCGAACATCTGGTGGATGGGAACCCTGTATGGCGCCTACCTGTTTTTCATGATGGTGGAATTCGTCATGTTGCAGAAAGAACAACACAGGACGGCCACCATGTTCGGTCTGGCCGGCCTGCTCACCGGTGTTGTCGCACACTCCAATCTCGGCGCCGTTTTCGGCCTGCTCAATGGCCGTGAATTCTGGCATGGTCCCTATATGCCGATTTATTTCATTCTTTCGGCGGCAATGTCCGGCTGTGTGGCGATCATTTTCTTTACCTATCTTGCCTATCGGGTCAACAATTGGCAGATGAGCGATGATATGAAAAAATCCCTGTCCAGTGTCGCCAAGCTGGGAGCCTTGATGATGGCCGTCATCTTGTTTTTTACCTCGTGGAAGATGATCGCCGGCGTAACCGGGAATCCGCCCGGGAAATATGCAGCGATCATGACTCTGGTCAATGGTCCTTATGCCCTGAATTTCTGGATGGGTGAGATCCTGCTTGGCATGGTTCTGCCGTTTGCGCTGATCATGGCGGTTCGCGGCAACAACATGCGGGTTTTGTTCGCGGCCTCGCTGGCCGGCATGGTCGGCATCTTTTTCATGCGCTACGATCTGGTAATCGTCGGTCAGCTGATTCCGCAGTATCACGGCATGGGCCTGGTCGATTACCCGGAATTGTTCAGTTATGCGCCGACGGCTCATGAGTGGCTGGTGACGATCGGCGGAATCGCCTTCTGTCTGTTTCTGTTTATCGCCGGAGAACGCCTGTTTCGAGGCCACCTGAGTGAAGCTCATTAATGGCACGGGCAGGACACGGAAACAATAGTCTCTATCAGAGGCTGCACCGCCTTCCGTCCAACGGATGATGAAGCTGACCAGATGTGGCCTGCGGCCGGGAGGTCCGATGAGAGGCAAGAAGAAAGTGGAAGTGCAACCAATTGGGGCGGACACGCCGGTCTACTCGATTGGCGTTGCCGCCCAACTCCTCAATGTGCATCCACGAACACTGCGGATCTACGAGGACGAAGGGCTGGTCAAGCCGTCACGCAAAGGAACGCGGCGCTATTTTTCCCAAAACGATATCGTCTGGATCAACTGCATCAGGACGATGATCCACGAGGAAGGCATCTCCATCCCCGGAATCAAGAAATTACTACGCTATGCGCCGTGCTGGGAAATTGCCAATTGTTCGCGGGAAGTCTGCGAATCCTGCACGGCCCGCATCGATGTCGCGGTTCCGCGCTCGCTCCGCCTGGCCGGTGATCCGGAGGCGGAACGGCGGGCCAAGCAGCGGGATATCGCACTGCGGGCCGGGAAAAATCGGGGAGGAGAGTCCGACAGCAAGACGTCTTCCCGTTGACAACAGCCCCGGCATCTGTAAAAAAACCTGCTTCTAAAACGGGGGATCGGGACCGGCAACCGCCTTTCGGCGGTTCAGGTACCAGTCCCCCGTTTTTTATGCGGCGGTGATCGACTCGGCTGTCCGTCCCGTTCCACCCTCAGGAATTGTGTTGTCATTGTCGCGATGGTTTCCTATTATACCAGGTTAACGTGCCCAGACAGCGGTATCTTGGCATGATCGCGATCAAGGAGAGTGACAATGGAAGAACAATCGTATGTTTTGACGATGCTCGTGGCCAACAAGCCGGGGGTGACCTCCCGGGTGACGGGCCTCTTTTCCGGCCGGGGCTACAATATGGAAAGCATCTGCGGCGCACCCACCCACGATCCGGGTATTTCCCGGATCACCATCAAGACCAAAGCGACACCCGACCAGTACATCGACATTCAAAAACAGATCAATCGGTTGATCGATGTCATCAAGCTGCGCGACATGACCATGGAAGACAAGGCCATCAAACGGGAGATGGCCTTGATCAGTGTCGAGATAACGCCGGAAAATCGAACCGAGCTGATTCAGGTCGTCGATATTTTCCATGCCCGAATCGTCAATGCCGGTATCGATTCCTATATTGTCGAGGTAACCGGCACCGAAGACAAAATCAACGCGATTATCGATCTGTTGCGACCGTTGGGGATCAAAAAACTGACCAGGTCGGGCGTGCTGGCGCTCTATCGCGAACTCGATGACTCCCATCGCAGTGTTCGCTGAATGCCCTTGAACGTGGAGATTGTTTATGGCTGAGCAGTATATTGCCCGCCGCATGGAGCGGATCGTGCCATTTTATGTCATGGACTTGTTGGCCAGGGCGAAACAGTTGGAGACCGCCGGCCGTTCCGTTGTTCATATGGAGGTCGGTCAACCGGATTTCGCCGCGCCGCCACCGGTCGCCGCCGCCGGCAAAGCGGCGATCGATGCCGGCAAGACCGGCTATACGCCGGCCACCGGGATCCCGGAACTGCGCCAGGCCATTGCCGATCATTACCGCGATCGTTTCGGGCTGGCTGTCGATCCGCACCGAATCATCGTCACCCCCGGTTCTTCGGGCGGCCTGCAACTGCTGATGGGGGTATTGATCAACCCCGGCCAGGAAGTACTGATGACCGATCCCGGCTATCCGTGCAATAAGAATTTCGTGGAATTCGTCTCCGGCGTGCCGGTATCCCTGCCGGTTGGTCCCGAGACCGATTATCAACTGACTGCCGCGATGGTTCAGCAGGCCTGGACCGAGCGGAGCCGTGCGGTGATGATCGCCTCGCCGGCGAATCCGACCGGGACGGTGCTGGCACGGGAAGAGTTGCAGCGAATTTATCAGGTCGTCAAGGAGCGGAGCGGGGTGCTCATCGTCGACGAGATCTATCAGGGCCTGATCTATGAGTTGGAGCCCTTTACCGCCCTGGACATTGCCGACGATATTTTCGTGCTCAACAGCTTCTCGAAATATTTCGGCATGACCGGCTGGCGGCTCGGCTGGATTGTCGCTCCGCCGTTATTCGTAGAGTCAATCGATTGTCTGGCCCAGAATATTTTCCTCTCCTGTTCGGCACCGGCGCAATATGCTGCTCTGCAGGCCTTTTCCGCCGACTGTCTGGCAATTTTCGAACAGCGCCGGCAGGCCTTTCGCCAGCGGCGTGATTTCCTGCTGCCGGCCTTGCAGAAGATCGGGTTTTCCTTTCCGGTACTGCCGGGTGGGGCCTTTTATTTGTATGCCGATTGCTCCAGGCTGACCGACGATAGCTTCGCTTTTGCCTATGATCTGTTGGCCAAGCAAGGCGTCGCCGTTACTCCGGGCAAGGATTTCGGCAGCCATCGTTGTTCGGAGCATATCCGTTTTGCCTATACCACCGGTGTCGAGAGCATGGCCGAGGGTGTTCGTCGGATCGAGCGTTATCTTGCCGCCGGTGCCGCATGACGACTCCGGAGATGGCGGACCAGTCTTTTCGCGGACTGCCGAAGATCCGCAGTCGCGGTCCGCTGGCCGAAAAGGTCTATGCGATCCTGAAAGAGTCCATTATCCAAGGGAAATTCGCCGCCGGAATGTGGCTTCAGGAAGAGGCTCTCACCAAAGCGCTCGGCGTGAGCCGCACACCGGTGCGAGAGGCCTTTAACCGACTCAAGAGTGAAGGCTTCATCGAAGTGCTTCCGCGGAAGGGTGCCCATATCGTCGAACTATCCGATGACGAATTGGTCGATCTCTTTGAGGCTCGGGAACAGATCGAAACGGTCTTCTTCGTTCGTTCAGCCAAGACCGTCCCGCAGGCGACGATCAGCCGTCTTCGAAGCAGCATGCAGCAGAGTGAGCAGGCCATGAGGCGAAGTGTTGACGAACTCGGGCAGTGGAATGAAGAGCGAATTCGCTACCTGCGCAACGACCGCCTGCTTCACGACACCCTGATCAAGGCGTCAGGCAACAAATGCTGGGAGAGGCTGTATTTTGATATCCGCGATCGGATAGAGATTTTCGGCAATCAATTGAGTTTCGATCAAGACTGGTTCGATGTTGCCATAGAGGACCATTATGCCATCATCGATGCCATCCTGGTCGGAGACTATGAGGCAGGCTGTCGGGCCATGCGTCAGCATATCACAAATGTCCACAGCGGCATCGTCCGCATCAGAGCGTCCCGTTAGGTTTTCTAATCTTTTAAAATCCTCAGCCTGAAGTGATTCGCCAGTGGTGCGCTGGCCTGTCAGCGAGAAAAATTTTCCGTTGACAAGAGCGGATTATTGTATACGTACACAACAAAAACGTGTATACGTATACATGGTTTTGGCGACTGTATCCACACCTGTCGCCTGATTCGCGAGATAACCATGTGGCCACGGAAGAATAGAAAATGAGAGTGGTGTGCTGTAATTACTGCGATTTTTCGTGCGGCGCGAGAGGTGCCCGCTTTTCGGGACCTTTCCCAGAAGGAGTGATTGAACCATGGAGATGACGAGAGCGGGTTATCTCATCCTTGATCGGGCCGATAATGTCGCCGTTGCCCTGCGCCGACTCGACTCGGGAGAACGACTCCAGGAGTCGGGAGTGGTGGTTTGCGAGCCCATTCCGGCAGGACACAAAATCGCCATCGCCGAGATCAAAACCGGTTCGGCGGTGATCAAGTACGGCCGACCGATCGGCTTCGCGACCAAGCGGATTGCGCCGGGTGAGCATGTTCACGTCGACGCCCTTACCCTGGGCCGGCATGCTCACGACTATCGGCCGGGAACGGCCGCCCGTCCGGCGGAGCTGGTACCGGCGGATAAACGGCGAAGTTTTGCCGGTTATCCCCGTGTCGACGGGAAAGTGGGGACTCGCAACTATCTTGGCATTGTCGCGACGGTGAGCTGTTCGGGGGATGTGGCGCAGATGATCGCCGATGCCGTTTCCCGCCAGCTTCTGCCGCACTATCCGGGAATTGACGGGGTGGTGGCGGTGACCCACGGTTCCGGTTGTTGTCTGGCGCCCGGCGGTGAAGGGCTGGCGATCCTGCAGCGAACGATCGGCGGGTATGCCCGGAATCCGAATTTCGGGGGGATCGTGCTGGTCGGCCTGGGATGTGAGGTAAACCTGATCGAGAGCGTCCTGGACATGAACGATCTCAGGGTCGGGCCGCAGCTGCAGGCGCTGACCATTCAACAGGAAGGGGGGACGGCGGCAACCATTGAGCGGGCCTTGAGCGTCATCGGGTCTCTCTTGCCGGCGATCAACGAGATCAGCCGACAAACCGTCTCCGCCGAGCATCTCGTCGTCGGTCTGCAATGCGGCGGGTCCGACGCCTACTCGGGAATAACGGCGAACCCGGCCTTGGGCGCCGCTGTCGATCTGCTGATCGCCAATGGGGGCACCGCGGTTCTCGGGGAAACCCCTGAGATATATGGGGCGGAGCATCTGCTGATCGAACGGGCGGCGACGGCAGCGGTAGGGGAGCAGCTTGCCAAGCGGATTCGCTGGTGGGAGTCCTATACCGCACTCCATGGAGCCGAAATCAATAACAACCCGACTCCCGGCAACAGAGCGGGCGGGATCTCGACGATCCTGGAAAAATCCCTGGGAGCAGTTGCCAAAGGGGGGACAACCTCCCTCCAGGCGGTCTTTCGCTACGCCGAGCAGATCGATTGTCGGGGCCTGGTGTTCATGGATACCCCGGGCTACGATGTCGTGTCGCTCACCGGCATGATCGCCGGCGGTGCCAATCTCATCTGTTTTACCACCGGCCGGGGGTCAGTCTGCGGTTTCAGGCCGGTGCCTACCTTGAAACTGGTTGCTGAAAGCTCCATGTACCAGCGCCTCGAGCCGGATATGGATATCAATTGCGGGACCATTCTCGAAGCAGAGCGAAGTATCGGCTCTGTCGGCAGGGAGATTTTTGAGCAGATGCTGCTCACGGCATCGGGCCAGCAGAGCAAAAGTGAGCGACAGGGTTTTGGCGGTGCAGAGTTCGTGCCATGGCAGGTGGGTGCGATTCTATAGCAGGAAGACTGCCATGCAGCGTTTCCTGCGTAACAACGGCTAGCGTGTTTACTCAATCGTCACCTGAAAAAAAAGGAGGGAACCATGAGAGGGAGAAGCGTGTTCTATTGGCTGATTACGGCGTGCAGTATGGTTTTTCTGCTGGCGGTCGGCCAGGTCTCGGCAAAGACTGTTATCAATCTGCAGATGTTCTATACGCCGACCCTGCCGTTGCTTGGCTCTTCCATGCCGCATGCCGCGGAACTCGTCGCTGCGGGAAGCAATGGCGAGTTGCAATTCAAGCTGTTCGACCCGGGGAAATTGGTTCAGCCGGGGGAGGTGCTTGAATCGGTAAGCAAGGGGCGGATCGATGCCGGCTATTCGGCCGCCGGTTTCTGGGCCGGGAAAATTCCCGCCGCGCCGCTGTTCACCAGCATTCCTTTCGGTCCGGAAGCACCGGAATACATGGCCTGGATGTATGAGGGCAACGGGTTGAAATTGATGCAGGAAATGTATGACAGTCATGGTTACAACGTCAAGGTCATTCCCGTTGGTATTATCGCCCCGGAAACCTCAGGTTGGTTCGCCAAGGAGATTAAGGGTGTTGAAGACCTGAAGGGACTGAAAATGAGATTTTTCGGCCTGGGCGGCGAGGTCATGCAAAAATTGGGGGTGTCCGTTACCGCGTTGCCCGGCTCGGAAATTTTTCCGGCTCTGGAAAAAGGTGCCATCGATGCGACCGAATTCTCCATGCCGTTGCTCGATCGGGATCTTGGTTTTCACAAGCTGGTAAAATTCAATTACTTTCCCGGCTGGCACCAGCAGGCCACGATTACCGAGCTGCTGATCAACAAGGATGTCTGGAATAAGCTGGAGACCTGGCAGCAGCGACTGATCGAAATCTGCTGCCAGGCGACGATGAGTTGGTCTCTGGCCACCGGAGAGGCGCTTCAGGGCCCTGTTATCAAAGAGAATATCGAGAAGCACGGGGTGCAGGTGCGCTATTGGTCGCCGGACATGATGGCGGCCTTCAGGGAAGCTTGGCAGGAAGTGGTGGCGGAACAGAGCAAGAATGAATTTTTCAAAAAGGTCTGGGATGATTTGCAGGCCTTTCGTGCCGACTATGATTACTGGCAGCGACATGGCTTTTTGCCCCGTGAGGTCGGCGCGCAATAAACGGTGACAGCCAGGCGTGACGCACCGGGTCTCGCTGGCCCACGGCGAGACCCGGTCGCCTGACCAAGTGTTTATTGGAGCAATCGAGAATGAAAGAAGTTGACAATCCCACCCGGATCCCGCCGATATGCCTCGTGATTGACGCGTTTATCCGGCGATGCGGCGTGGTTCTGGCCTGGCTTTCGCTCCTGCTGATCGCGGCCATCTTGCTGCAGGTTGTGCTGCGCTATGGTTTCGGCCACGGCATGGTGTCTCTGGAGGAGTTCCAATGGCACCTGTTCGGGGTGCTGATCATCTTCGGTTACGGTTATTGCATCACGGAGGACGCACATATCCGCCTCGATCTGTTTCATCGTCGTTTTAGCCCCCGGACCAGGGAATTGATCGATGTGCTCGGCCATATCCTGTTGCTGCTTCCATTGCTTTTTGTCCTGTTTTTTCATGGCCTTGATTTCGTCGAGAGCGCCTGGCGGGTCGGTGAGCGTTCCGACTCGCCGCTCGGTCTTTCGTGGCGCTGGCTGATCAAGGCGGTGATTCCTGTCGGCATGGTGTTTGCCGCTCTGGCGGTCGGTTCGCGGATCATCAGATCGCTGGCAATACTGTGCAAAAAACCGTGAGGGTGGTGGAGTGGACCTGCAATCGGTGTTGGTGATTTTGATGTTTTTGACGTTTATCGTCTTGCTCTTCACCGGTTACCCGATAGGTCTGGTGCTCGGCGGGGTCTCGGTGCTCTTCACCGGTCTCGGCTACCTGGCCGATCGCTATCTGGATACGGCAACCGGTCTTGACTTCAACATGATCGGCATGATGGTCAACCGGATTTTCAGCCTGATGTCCAACTGGGTACTGGTGGCCATACCGATGTTTATTTTCATGGGCCTGATGCTCGACAAATCGGGAATTGCCGAGCGGATGATGAAGTCCATGCAGGAATTGTTCGGCACCGTGCGCGGGGGGCTGGCGATTACCGTGGCCATGATCGGGATCATCCTGGCGGCTTCCACCGGTATTATCGGTGCCTCGGTGGTACTGCTCGGCCTGCTGTCCCTGCCGGCCATGCTGCATCAGGGGTACAGCAAGGCACTGGCCCTCGGTACGGTGGCGGCGTCGGGGACCCTGGGAATTCTGATTCCGCCCAGCATCATGCTGGTGATCATGGCCGACCAGCTGCACCTGTCGGTCGGCGACCTGTTCATGGGCGCTTTGATTCCCGGAGTGCTGCTCGGTCTGCTCTATATTTTCTATCTCGTCATCCATGGTCTGGTTCGCCCGGGTGATCTGCCGTTGGCGCCGGACCGGAGACCGTTGACCCCTATGATCGTGGTCGATGTCGGTAAAACCATTCTACCGCCGGCCGCTTTGATTTTTCTCGTACTCGGCGCCATTTTTGCGGGTATTACCACCGTTACCGAGGCATCCGGTGTCGGCGCGATCGGCGCGAGCGCGCTGGCACTGCTCAATAGAAAGCTCGATATGGGGGTCGTCCGTGACGTGACCATCCAGACGTTTCGCACTACGGGCTATATTTTCGGCATTTTTATCGGCGCCACCTGCTTTGCGTTGGTGCTTCGTCTTCTCGGGGGCGACGAATTGATCGAATCGGCGCTTTCCGGGCTGCCGTTCGGCCCCTACGGCATCATGGCGGTCATCCTCGCCGTAGTGTTTCTGCTTGGCTTCTTTCTCGACTGGATCGAGATTTCCCTTATTATTCTACCGCTTGTTGCCCCGGTAATCGGAGCGCTTGATTTTCAGATCACCGGCTATGGGGTGGTCGAAAATCCTGAATTGGTTTGGTTTACCGTCCTCGTTGCCGTCTGCCTGCAGACCTCTTTTCTGACGCCGCCGGTGGGCTTTGCCATTTTTTTCCTGATGGGTGTGGCCCCTCCGGAAGTCAAACTGGCCGACACCTATCGCGGCGTCATTCCGTTTGTCCTGCTGCAACTGCTCGGACTCGGCCTGGTACTGGCCTGGCCGCAACTGGTACTGTGGCTGCCGGCCCTGGCCTATGGGTAAAAAAAATCAACGGCGGGACAGATTTCAACCTGTCCTCCGCTAACTTCCAACGGCGGGACAGGCTGTAACCTGCCCTCCACTAACCCCCCAACACTGGAAGTCACAACGAACAATGAAAATCGGCATCGCGGTCGGAAGGGCTGGCCGGTCCTGCCTCCGGCTGCT
>CAYSSK010000121.1:0-9974 GCA_964433645.1 uncultured Desulfofustis sp. | reverse complement strand
AAGACACTAAGCGGGCTGCCGGAAGGATGATTCGTGTTGCTGGAGGCTGCATCGCAAAAGCTCATCAGGGCGGCTAACCAGGCCAACACCTGCATGCCCGTGGCAACCAGAAGGCAGATTCGGTTGGATGTCTCAAGCCGGCCAATCGGGTTTCTACACCACCCGATCAGGGATACACCTCGGCGTCGGCGAAGCGCGGCGCCGCAGCATCCTTGGCGGACAGCTCCGGGGCCGCATCGCCGGGCCAGTCGATGGCCAGGTCCGAGTCGTTCCAGATAATGGCCCGCTCGTGCTGTGGGGCGTAATAGTCGGTGGCCTTGTAGAGGAAATCGGCGCTCTCGGAGAGTACCAGGAAACCGTGGCCGAAACCGGCCGGCACCCAGAACTGGCGTTTATTGGCCTCGCTTAGATGGACCCCGACCCAGCGGCCAAACGTGGGCGAAGAGCGCCGCAGGTCGACGGCCACATCGAAGACCTCGCCGGCCACCACTCGTACCAGCTTGCCCTGGGGCTGCCTGATCTGGTAGTGGATGCCGCGCAGTACGCCACGGGCGGAACGGGAATGATTATCCTGGACGAACACCGGGTCAAGACCGGTCAGCGACTGCCAGGTTCGCCGGTTGAAGCTCTCCATTAAAAAGCCTCGCTCATCGCCGAACACCTTCGGCTCGAAGAGCAGCACCTCTGGGATTTCGGTGGGTATAAGCTGCATGATCTTCCTGGGATAGCTGATTCGTTGCTTAGCCGTACATCTTTTGGTAATAGTCCTGATAGGAACCATCGATCACCGCCTCGAGCCAGTCCTGGTGAGCCAGATACCAGTCGACGGTGACCGCCAGTCCGTCGGCGAACAGCTCCACCGACGGCTGCCAGCCGATCTCGTCTCTGATCCTGGCGGCATCGATGGCATAGCGCCGATCGTGCCCCTGACGGTCCCGCACGTAGGTGATC
The DNA here is from genome assembly GCA_964433645.1 of uncultured Desulfofustis sp. Taxonomy (GTDB): domain Bacteria; phylum Desulfobacterota; class Desulfobulbia; order Desulfobulbales; family Desulfocapsaceae; genus Desulfofustis. Next base: position 9,023 of record CAYSSK010000121.1, on the reverse strand, counting down.
AGTGAGCGGCGGGGGGTGCCGCCGGGCAACAGGCCGACCCGGTCGTCGAGAATATCGCAGAGCAGGGAAACGACCTCGATATTTTTCATCTCGTTATTGCCGCCGATATTGTAGCGGCGCCCCGGCACACCGTGCCCCAGCACGGACAGCAGTGCCTCGCAGTGATCGGTGACATAGAGCCAGTCACGCACGTTTTTACCGTCCCCGTAGACCGGCAGCGAGCGGCCGTGCAGCGCGTTGTTGAAGACCAGCGGGATCAACTTTTCCGGAAACTGGTAGGGCCCGTAATTATTCGAGCAATTGGTGATCAATGTCGGCAGGCCGTAAGTATGGAAATAGGCAGAAACCAGGTGATCGGAGGCGGCTTTGGAAGCCGAATAGGGCGAACGCGGATCGTAGGCGGTGGCCTCGTTGAACAATCCGGTCTCGCCGAGCGAACCGTAGACCTCGTCGGTACTGACGTGCAGGAAGCGGGGCGCCGCTTTGCCCGCGCCCGGTGCGGCCGTCCACTGCCGGCGGGCCGCTTCAAGCAGCGTAAAGGTGCCGCCGATATTGGTAGCAATGAACTCGTCAGGCCCGACGATCGAACGATCGACATGGGATTCGGCGGCAAAATGGACGACGGTGTCGATCGCTTCCTCGGCAAACAATCGGGCGACCAGCTCGCCGTCGCAGATATCACCGAGCACGAAGCGATAGCCCTCCCCTTCGGCCAGATCGGCCAGACTCTGCAGATTGCCGGCATAGGTGAGTTTGTCGAGATTGATCACCCGCCACCGCGGTAACCGCTGCCGGACCAGCCGCACGAAATTACAGCCGATAAAGCCGCAGCCGCCGGTCACCAGGACGATTCTTTTTTCCATGGTCCTCTCTGATTTCTATTGCAATCTGGGGAAAAGCGCATATTCTTGAAGTTTTTTTCAAGCTCCCCTTTATACTCAAGTAGGCCTCAATAAGCAAAGGACATTTTACTTCCGATGAGCGGTATCCTGGAAAAAGAAATCGGCCGCCGACGGACGTTCGGCATCATCAGTCACCCGGACGCCGGCAAGACCACCCTGACCGAGAAACTGCTGCTGTTCGGCGGCGCCATCAACCTGGCCGGCACCGTCAAGTCGCGCAAGGCGGAGCGGCATGCGACGAGCGACTGGATGACCATCGAACAGGAGCGCGGCATCTCGGTGACCACCTCGGTGATGAAGTTCACCTATCGCGATTATGAAGTCAACCTGCTCGACACCCCCGGCCATCAGGATTTTTCCGAAGACACCTATCGGGTCCTGACCGCCGTTGATTCAGCGGTGATGGTCATCGACAGTGCCAAGGGTGTCGAGACGCAGACCGAGAAACTCATGGAAGTCTGCCGGATGCGCAACACCCCGCTGATCACCTTTATCAACAAGCTCGACCGCGAAGGCCGCTCGCCGCTCGAGCTGCTCGATGAGATCGAGGACAAGCTGCAGATCGAGTGCGCCCCGCTCTCCTGGCCGATCGGCATGGGCAAGCGCTTCAAGGGCGTCTACAATATCTATCGCAAAAACCTGCAGCTCTTCACCCCGGGAGCCGAGACCCGTGACCAGCAGGCGCTCACCATCGACAACCTCGACGACCCGCTGCTCGACACGCTGCTCGGCAACCAGGCCGACGAGATGCGCGAAGACCTGGAATTGCTCACCGGCGCGGCCAGCCCGTTCGACTACGGGCACTACCTCAAGGCGTCCCAGACCCCGGTCTTCTTCGGCAGTGCCATCAACAATTTCGGGGTCCGGGAGATGCTCGACTGCTTCGTCGAGATGGCTCCGCCGCCGAGCGCCCGGCGCGCGGTGTCACGCAGCGTAGCGCCGACCGAGGAGGATTTCTCCGGTTTTGTCTTCAAGATCCAGGCCAACATGAATCCGGCCCACCGCGACCGCATCGCCTTCCTGCGCATCTGCTCGGGCACCTTCACCAAAGGGATGAAGGTGCGTCATCACCGGCTCGGCAAGGACATCAACCTGGCAGGAGCGATCATCTTCATGGCCCAGGACCGGGAAAACGTCGAGCAGGCCTGGCCGGGCGACATCATCGGCCTGCCCAATCACGGCACCATCAAGATCGGTGACACCTTCACCACAAAAGAGCCGCTCAAGTTCACCGGTATCCCCAATTTCGCCCCGGAACACTTCCGGCGGGTGGTGCTGAAAAACCCGCTGCGTCTCAAACAGCTGCAAAAAGGGCTGGTACAATTGGCCGAAGAAGGCGCCATCCAGGTGTTTCGGCCGATCATCGGCGCCGATTATGTGATGGGGGCGGTCGGCGTGCTGCAGTTCGAGGTGACCATGGCCCGGCTGAAAAACGAGTACGGAGTGGATGCGATCTACGAACTGGTCCGTTTCGGGGCGGCTCGCTGGGTCTATTGTCAAGACAAGAAAAAACTGGCCGAATTCCAGCGCGCCAACCAGCACGTACTGGCCTTCGATGCCGAGGGTTTTTTGACCTATCTCGCGGAAAGCGAGTGGATGTTGAAATTCTTCATGGAAAAGTGGCCGGACATCGAGTTCCGCAAGACCAGGGAAAATATCTGAGTGGTGCGTCCGGCGGGCACGGACGCACCGGCGCCGCCTTCGAAATGGCCGCGTCGGCCACAAAACCGGACGAACCCGTAACAATCAGGCTGTGCGGCAGGCTGTTCTGGTTTGGATTTTCCAGACGACCCGACGCGACGAGCATATCAGCTCTCTGAATCGACGAAGACGAGGGCCTGCCCTTCGGTCAGTGCCTGTGCCATCTTCTTGCGGGCACCGGTGATGATGCGCTGCACGGTTCCCCGGGAAACCCCCATACACAGGCCGGCTTCTTCCTGGGTCATGCCTTCGAAGTCGCACAACCGCAAGGCTTCGAGTTCATCGCGATGCAGGCTGATCTGGGTCAGCTCCTGTAAGGGCGTGCCGGTCGGTTTAAAGGCCCTGCCGCAGAAAATCCCTTCGCAGCGCCGCATCTTCTTCGGTCGTGGTGACATAATTCCCGTATCTGTGAAAAAAAACGGTTCCGGCAACGAACAATGGTCGCTCGTTGTCATGTATATACTGAGATACCGGCAAAAAAGCAATGGTCTGGAGGCCATCACACTCCTCGCACCGCAGCAGGGCAATCGGCCCAAGCGCCGCCCCCTTCCCGACTCCCTACCAACAAGCGATGGACATGTCTTTTGTTTTCAGGTAGATTAGAACGTTGTCGTAGCACGATCGGGATATGAGCCCGCTCCCCACTCTGATTGTTTTCCCGGACAGCCGATCCTCGGATCGTGCCCACCAAAGGATAGTGGATATTCATGCGCTCTTGCATTCTCTTCATGACTGTGGTCCTGTTCGCCCTCTGCGGCGGCACGACCGCTTTCTCGACCTCGCCTCAATTGTCAGGCCCCCATTTCACCGACATCATTGTCACTACGTCGGAAACCGACCTGCTGCTCTTCGGGGAACTGCGCAACAGCCTCACCGAGGACATGATCGAAGGGTTGCACAACGGCATTCCGGTGCGCTTTTTCTTTTTCGTCGAGTTGGCGAAGCATCGGGTCAACTGGTTCGACGAGCAACTGGTGTCACGGGAGTTCACCCATACCCTGACCTACGATACGCTGAAAGAGATCTACGTGGTCGACACCGAAGAAAGCGCCCGGCGGCGGCGAACGGCACCATCCCTGGAAGAAGCGGCGCTCATCGTCAACGAGATCAACGGGCTGAAGATCATCGAACTTGAACGGCTGGTCCCGGACAGTAAATACTCGCTGCGGATCAAGGCCGAGCTGCACAAAACAACCCTGCCCCTGAGCCTGCACACGATCATCCCGTTTATCGGCTGGTGGGACGTGAAAACCGACTGGTTCACCATTGAATTCATGTATTAGCGATCACCAGCTGCCATGGCCGGACAAACCCGATTTCCGGAAGATTACCCGCTCACCCCGTTCCAGGTGCAGACCTCGCCTCCGGCCATGACCGAGGAGCAGCGGCGCCTGAAGAAACGGATGGTCAGGCGGATCATCCTGTTCTGCGTCTGCCTCATCCCGTTTTTCACCTGGCTGCAGGGGGCGCTGTTCAGGCAGGATTTCCAGCTGCCGGTGTCGAGCACTATCGTCATCTTCGCGCTGATCAATATCAATGTCATCCTGATCCTGGTCGTCCTGTTCCTGATCCTGCGCTATCTGGCCGAATTGATCTTCGAGCGCAAAATGAACATCATGGGCAGCAGGCTGCGCACCAAGCTGGTCGTCTCCTTTCTCAGCCTATCGCTGATTCCGACCATTCTCCTGTTTTTCGTGGCCCTGCAATTCATCTCCTCCAGCGTCGATTACTGGTTCAGCTCGAGTATCGAGGAGTCGCTGCAGGAGTCTTTGACCCTTGCCCGCAACCAGATCCAGGAATCACAGGCGCAGGCGCAGATCACCGGCGACGCCGTCGCTCGGCGCATCGCTGAACACGATCCGGTTGCCGCTCCCCTGCACGACGGCGTGTCGCTGCCGGCCCTGCTGTCTTTGACCCCAGCCGCCGTGCCCACGGCCCTGACCCTGCTCCACGACAACACCTCCGCCGAGCAGAGTGTGTCGAGCCGGGAACTGGAGGGGGTCGTGCTGCCAAAAATTCCGGTGGACACCATGCTGCAGGTCAAAACTACGCAATCCGGCACCATCATTATCCAGGAGACCGACCGGGGCGATCTGGTCCGTCATGTCCGCCCGGTCGACCTGCCGCCCGGTGATCGGGCCATTCTGGTGACCACACTGCTCATCGACCGGGACACCCTCGCTCGCCTGACCACCATTTCCAGCGGCATCGAGGGCTATCGGCAACTCAAATACCTGAAAGGACCTTTCAAATTCTGGCTGCTCCTGATCCTGCTGATCGTTACCCTGCTCATCGTCTTTGCCGCCATCTGGTTCGGCTTGCGCATCGCCCGCTCGATCACCGAACCGGTGGACCGGCTCCTGGCGGCGACCAACCGGGTCTCGGAAGGCGATTTTGATTTCGTCATGGAAGACGTGCCGCGCGACGAGATCGGCCAGTTGATGACCTCGTTCAACTTGATGACCGCCAATATCAACAGCGGCAATAGGAAGCTGGCCGAGACCTATCGGGCGCTGGAAAAAAGCTCGCAGGAATCACAGCAGCGGCGGCGCTACATGGAAATCATCCTGCAAAACGTCTCCGCCGGCGTCGTCTCGCTCGACGAGTCGGGCCGCATCACCACGATCAACCGCTTCGCCGAGAAACTGCTGCGCATCGACAGCAGCCGCTTTATCGGCCTGACCTATCGTCAAGCCCTGCCGCGGGAGTACGCGCTGATCATCGACAATTTCATCGAGGAGCTCTATGCCACGGACAAACTGTCGATCGAGCAGCACCTGAAGGTAACCATCAACCGGATCACCCTGTCGCTGCTGGTCAATTTCACCCGGCTGGAAGATGACGACGGCGCGCCGCTCGGTTTCGTGCTCGTCTTCGACAACCTGACCAAACTGGAAAAGATGCAGCGGATGGCGGCCTGGCGAGAAGTGGCCCGGCGCATCGCCCACGAGATCAAGAACCCGCTGACGCCGATCCAGCTCTCCGCCCAGCGGCTGCGCAAGCGCTATCCCGAACTAATCGAGGAACAAGAGTCCGTGTTCGATCGCTGCACGGAAACGATCATCAGTCAGGTGGAGGCCTTGCGGCAACTGGTCGGCGAGTTCTCCCAGTTCGCCAGGATGCCGAAAATCAACAAGGCGCCGGCCAACCTGACGCTGCTTGCCAGCGAAATCATGGTCCTTTATCAGGAGGCGCATAAGGCCATCGAATTCAGCTGCACTGCCGACCCGCATCTGCCGGTCTTTGATTTCGATGCCGAACAGATCAAGCGCTGCCTGATCAATCTGCTCGACAATGGTGTTGCCGTTTTGCCCCATGGCGGTAAGATAGGCATCGAACTGACGGTGGACGACGAGGCCCGGACCGCGCTGATCAAGGTATCCGACAATGGACCGGGCATCTCCAAGGAGAACAAGACGAAACTGTTCGAACCCTATTTTTCGACGAAAAAGACCGGAACCGGCCTCGGCCTGGCCATCGTCTCCACCATCGTCACCGATCACGGCGGCTATATCAGGGTGCAGGACAACCAGCCGCACGGCTCCAGTTTCATCATCGAACTGCCCCTGTCCGGCAGCGTACTCGACAGCGAGCACAGTCACCAGGATTTTGCCTAGCCGTCACAACAAAAGGTTGCAACAAACGGGTTTGATAGTTTTTTTTATATGAAGATCAGTCCCCCCGGGCTGACCGGTCCTGCCGGAGGCTGCATCGCGGAGACCCGGCTGGACGAAGAATCAGGCCCGAGGGCTACGGACAGGTTAAAACCTGGCCCGCCGTTGAAAGAGATTTGATGAAAAAAAATATCCTGATCATCGACGACGAAGCAAGCATCCGCGAATCGCTGTCCGGCATCCTGGAAGACGAGGGGTTCCACGCGCTGACCGCGGCAACGGCGGAACAGGGCCTGGAGCTGATCGAGGAGGAGCGCGTCGATATCGTGCTGCTCGATATCTGGCTCGGCGACGGTATGGACGGCATGACCGCGCTCGGCAGGATCAGAGAGCGCTTCGCGCTGCCGGTGATCATGATCTCCGGTCACGCAACGATCGAGACAGCCGTTCAGGCCGTCCATGAAGGTGCCTACGACTTCATCGAAAAACCGCTGTCCTACGACAAGGTCATCCTCGCGGTCGGCAACGGACTGCGCTTTGCTCAGCTGGAGCATGAAAACCGACTGCTGCGCGAACACACCGCCCGACCGGCCACCATCACCGGTTCGTCGATTGTCATCGACGGACTGCGCAAGCAGATCGAGATGGTTGCGCCCACCGACGCCTGGGTCCTTATCCGTGGCGATCACGGCACCGGCAAAGAGTTGGTTGCCCAGGCCATCCACCAGCAATCGGCCAGTGCCCGGCAGCCGATGATCGAGGTGAACTGCGCGGCCATCCCGGAAGATCTGATCGAATCGGAATTGTTCGGTCACGAAAAAGGCTCTTTTACCGGGGCCAACTCGGGCAAGCGCGGCAAATTCGACCAGGCCGACGGCGGTATCCTGTTTCTCGATGAAATCGGCGACATGAGTCTGAAGACCCAGGCCAAGATTCTGCGCATCCTGCAGGAGCAGAAGTTCGAGCGGGTCGGCGGCAGCAAGACCATCAGGGTCAATGTTCGGGTGCTGGCCGCGACCAACAAGAACCTGGAGCAGGAGATCGAAGACGGCACCTTTCGCGCCGATCTCTACTATCGTCTTAATGTCGTGCCGATCACCGTGCCGCGGCTTCGTGAACGGCTCGAAGACCTGCCCCTGCTGGTGACCGATCTGATGACCGGAGCGGTGGAGAAAGGTCTGCGTAAAAAGGAATTTTCCGGCGAGGCCCTGGCGGCGATGATGGAGCACTCCTGGCCCGGCAATGTCCGCGAATTACGCAATTTCGTCGAACGACTGGCGATCATGTGCCCGGAAGAGACCATCACCGCTCATCACATCACGGCCTTCCTCGGACCGAGGAGCGACAGACCGCCCGCTGCAGAAGACGCCCCGGCCCCCTACCGGGTTAACGACTTCAAAGAGGCGCGCCGCCTGTTCGAACGAGATTACCTGCAGCACAAACTGAGCGAAAACGACGGCAACATCTCCCGCACCGCCGAAGAGATCGGGCTGGAGCGGAGCCACTTGCACAAAAAACTGAAATCGCTGGCTATCATCAGCTAATCAAGAGCCACTGCAAAGGAGTCAACCATGGTTTTTCCGGAATATCGTTCACGCCGCCTGCGTCGCACCGCGCCCCTGCGCGCCCTGGTCAGGGAGACCCGCCTCAGCGCCGACCAACTCGTCTACCCGATCTTTGTCGTGCCCGGCAAAAAGGTCCGTCAGCAGGTGGTGTCGATGCCCGGGGTCTTCCGGGTCAGCGTCGACAACCTGGCCGCCGAAGCCGAAGCGTTGCTGGCGCTCGGCATCAATTCCGTCATCCTCTTTGGCATCCCCGAGAAAAAAGACGGGGCCGGCTCCGGCGCCCACACCAAGGACGGCATCGTCCAGCGGGCGATCAAGCAGCTCAAGCGCAGCACCCCGCAACTCATGGTGATCACCGATGTCTGCCTCTGCGAATACACCGACCACGGTCATTGCGGCTTTATCGTCGACAACGAGGTGGACAACGACGCTACCTTGGAAATTCTCGCCGAGACCGCGCTGTCCCACGCCCGGGCCGGCGCCGACATGGTGGCCCCGTCGGACATGATGGACGGCCGGGTCGCCGAAATTCGCGCCGCCCTCGACGAGAACGGCTTCGAGATGGTGCCGATCATGTCCTACGCGGTCAAGTACGCCTCCGCCTTCTACGGCCCGTTTCGCGACGCCGCCGAAAGCACACCGCAGTTCGGCGACCGGCGAGGCTACCAGATGGACCCGGCCAACGTTCGCGAGGCGCTGCGCGAAGCGACCCTGGACACCGAGGAAGGGGCCGACATCCTGATGGTCAAACCGGCCCTGGCCTACCTCGACATCATCGCCAGGCTGCGCGACGAGTTCGACCTGCCGATCGCCGCCTACCAGGTCAGCGGTGAATATGCGATGATCAAGGCGGCCGCCGCCAACGGCTGGATCGACGGCGAGCGGGCCATGGAGGAATCCCTGCTGGCCATCCGCCGCGCCGGGGCCGATATCATCATCACTTACTTCGCCAAGGAAATGGCCGCACTACTGAAAAAAGCCTAATCTTCTCCATTGGCGGGACAAATCTTCTCCATTGGCGGGACAAATCTTCTCCATTGGCGGGACAGGTTTTAACCTGTCCTCCACTAACTTTCCACTAACTTTCCAGGCAAGGCAGGTTTGATCTGTCCTCCACTAACTTTCCACTAACTTTCCAGGCAAGGCAGGTTTGATCTGTCCTCCACTAACTTTCCACTAACTTTCCACTAACCCCCATGACCAGAGGTCACAACGAACAATGAAAATCGTCATCTCGGTCG
>CAYSSK010000120.1:5025-10370 GCA_964433645.1 uncultured Desulfofustis sp. | reverse complement strand
AGCCGTTGACGCTGCGTTTCTTTCAACCGCTCGTTCTCTGCCACGTGTTGCCGGAACCCGCCACTTTACAGAGAAACCGATAGTACAATTGCTGCACGCGATTGCCCGGCGCACTGGTGTCGAACACATCACCGGCAACGAGCAGGACATCGACCTCTTCCCGCTCGATGGTATCGGCGAGCCAGTCGAGAAAGGCCTCGAACTCGGCAAATCGGCTGCGTCCATAGAGACTTCGCCCGAGATGCCAGTCCGAGGTATGAAGCATTGTCAGGTGCCCCTTATCCATCGTCCTCCACCGTTTCCGCATCTGTTTACTGCCGGCATGTTCGTCAACTGTTACCGTCTCGGTCACCGTTCGTCAAGCGATCGCCGTGCTTCGGCCGGCAAGGCTACACGATCTGCCGAGCACGAAATAACCGATCGTCTATCTGCTTTTCCGCTCCGCTTCGGCTTCGGCCTGGAAATCCCCGGGAATCCCGGTCAGATTGGCAAACATGGCAGGATAGTGATGGCGATAGGCGGCAAACATTTCATCGAACGGCAGATCGGCATAACCGCCGTGATCGGTGATGTACTGCATATGCCGCCGCCCCTCTTCGTTGTATTCATGAAAGATCGAGTCGTGTTCACCGTCAAAGGCCAACGGTTTGACCTGAAATCGCCGGCACAATGAGAGGTTGAAAGCCGGTGTCGCCTTGACCCATCGCCCCTCCAGGAAAAACTCGGTATAGCCGTGATAGAAAAACAGATCGGTGCCCATCGCTTCGCGAAGCCGGGACGTGGACAGGTGATTGCGGACATCGGCAAAACCCAGTCTGCTCGGAATACCCTGTTGCCGGCCAACGGCGGCAAGGACCACGGCCTTGGCGACGCAATAGCCTGCCCCCTTGCCGATTATCGTACTGGCACGCAGGGCTTCCGGTGAATAGCTGATATCATATGGATCATAGCGGATTTTATCGCGCACCGCATAGTAGAGCCGAACCGCTTTTTCCTTCAAGCTGTCGTTTTTTCGGCCCCCGCAGACCCGCTCGGCAAATTTTCGTACCGCCGGTCTGTCGAAATCGATAAAGAAGGTGGGCCGGAGGTACGGGTCGACGTTGCTCTGTGTCATCGTGCAGCCTGATGTTTTTTGCTTGCTGGCCGTTTCGTGCCGATCATCTTGAGATATAAACGTTCGATCTTCGTTCTCGCCCACGGCGTTCGCCGAAGAAACCTGAGGCTGGAAGAAATCGACGGATTTTCGCGAAAACAGCGGATCCGCACTTTTTCAGCCAAACCCTCCCAGCCGAAACGGGCCTGAAGATCGGTCACCATCCGCTCAAGGGTTATGCCATGCAGCGGATCCCTGCTCGTCGTCTCTCCCATGCCTTATTTCCGGTATATCCTTTTTTTCATGCAGCAGCAGTGCTGCCGCCGCGTCGCCGGGCAGCTGCCATATCCGGGCAACATCATGGCCCCGCTGCAAACATTGAGCTTGGCCGACCATGCCATTTTTCACGATGGCCGGCCCTGTCGTGCCAATCTCTGCTACCGGGTCGCCGCATCCCTGATGCGCTCGGCAACCAATCGGCTCAGCTCGGCCAGGACCCGGCTCATGGCCGCCGTTATCGCCGGGTAATCGGGCGCCTCAAGCGGCTCGGCCAGCACCAGGTTACCCGAGGCGAGCAGATTGTTGTCTTGCCCGCCCAAAAGAAGCCAGACACCGTTGAACACTACTTCCTGTGCCGAGGTCGCTTCGAATCGGGTAATGGTGAGCTGCACCCGCAGATCGTTGCCGGCCGGTTCCAGCCACGGCACAACCAGAAAGTGCTCGGCCGGCAGCAGGTGACCGACGTTTGCCACCAGTACCCGGCTCACTTCATCGCCAAGTGAGCCGCCCCAGCGGTTCACTTCCGAACGAATCAGGCTATTGCCTCCGCTGCGAACGGTAATAGCCGGGTACTCCAGATATTTGGCCAGCACAATCGGACCAATGCCGACGATCGTTCGTTCCTGCCCCGCGGCCCCGGTCGACCGGGTATCACCGCCGGCCAGGGCGGACAACGCATAGTAGCGGGTCGGGGGCGTGCTGCCGCACCCTGCGAGCAATGCCGCTACGAGCAGCAGGACAACAATGCCCGGAAAAACGGTTTTGTTCATGGTCCCTCCTGATCGTCTTTTCCCCACAGGAGCGCTTCCGGATGCCGGCTAAGATAATCAACCAGGATACCAAACGCTTGTGACGTATCCGCCAGGTTTTTGAGGGCGCGCCGCAGTTCGTATTTGGAGCGCTCGTCTGATGCGGTGTTGCGGACGGCAGCCAGCGTCTCGTCGAATCGATGCAGGGAAAGCCGCGCCTCGTCCAACAGCTGCCGGAAGCTGTCCGCCACCTCGGCCGGCGGCCCCTCCTCAAAGGCAAGCACCCGATCGGCGCGATCAACGACCGCAGCGGCCGCGGTCAGCACGGTCCGGGTTTCCGCCGACAGCAGACCGACCTCGCGATCGATCGTCTCCAGCAATATCCGGGCCTCGGTTGCCGCCTGGTTCATGACCTGCGGCAGTTCCTGCATCTCCGCCGAATTAGCGAGCAATTCCAACCCTCCGACCAGCTCATTGACTCGATTGACAAGCTGCTGGATAGGCAGTTCTTCAATTTTTTGGGTCAGTTCTTCCGCTGTTGAAGGAACGGTCGGGATCTGCGGATAGTCAGTCACGTTGGTTGCCAGGCGGGACTGGCGCTCCGGCCGAAAATCGATATCGATCATCAGCTGGCCGGTAACCAAACTCTGGGTCTGCAACTGGGCCCGCAGCCCCTTATCCAGCAGATCTCTCTTATAATCGATCGTCTCCGGGTCACCATCATATATCTGGAAACGTCCCAAATCGACCTCGACAATAACCGGTACGGTAAATCTCATCTCCTGCAGATTTCCCTTCAGGATGATATCGGTCACCGAACCGATCCTGACCCCGCGAAAAACGACCGGAGCCCCGACGGACAGTCCTTTCACGGAACCATCGAAATACATGACATACTTTTCGGTCACGCGAAACAGCTTACCGGAACCGAACTGTATCACGCCGGCCAGCGCCAGTCCGATCGCCCCCAGCACGAACAGACCGATCGTCGCTTTACTCGCCTTTTTGCTCATCAGACCTCTCCCTGCTGCTCCGCTGCACCGCCGGTCGGACCATCGAACTCGCCCCGGGTAAGAAACCGCCGGACCAGCGCCACCTCCGATTCATCACGCAACCGGTGCGGATCACCCGAGGCGATCGTGGTCCCAGCTTCGGCATCGAGAAAAACCGAATTGTTGCCGATGGCGAAAATACTCGCCAACTCATGGGTCACCGCAACCACCGTCGTCCCGAGACTGTCCCGCAACTCCAGGATCAGATCGTCGAGTTGCCCGGAGGTGATCGGGTCGAGCCCGGCCGACGGTTCGTCGAAAAAGAGGATATCCGGGTCCAGGGCCATGGCCCGGGCAAGACCGGCCCGCTTTTTCATGCCACCGCTGATCTCGCTCGGATAAAACCCCTCAAAGCCGGCCAAGCCGACGAGCGCCAATTTGAAAGATACCAGATCGGCAATCTCCCCGGCGGCAAAATCGGTGTATTGTTCGAACGGCAGCGCCACATTCTCGGCCAGGGTCATGGAACTCCACAAGGCGCCGCTCTGATACAGAACCCCGAAACGCCGCATGATCCGCTGGCGCTCATCAGCGGACAGTTCCCAGAAGTCGATCCCGTCATGGACCACCTGTCCCGCCGCCGGCCGATGGAGTCCGACGAGATGGCGCAGCAGCGTGCTTTTGCCGCAGCCGCTGCCACCCATGATAATGAAGATATCACCCCGGTTCACGGAAAACGTCACGTCGCGCTGGATAACCCGCTCACCGTAAGCCATGGTCAGTCCGGTTACCTCGATGATTGGCGCAGGTGTTGACCGGACGGCACCGGGCATGACTCAGATCCCCAAAATATTACAGGTGACGGTAATAACGGCCGTGGCCACGATAATACTGACAATACCGGTCACCACCGCCGACGTGGTGGCGTCGCCGACCGCCGAAGCGCTGCGGCCGCATCGCAGGCCGCGATGACAGCCGGCCAGAGCGACCAATACACCGAATACCGCGCTGTGAAAAATGCCGATCCAGAAATCCTGGAGCCGTACCGCCTTTTTGGTCATCTCCAGATATTCCATGACATTGAGATCGAGCATCAACACCCCGACCGCCATGCCGCCGATAATACCCATCACGTCGGCGTAGAGGCAGAGCAGCGGCATCATCACCGCCAGTGCAACGATGCGCGGCAGCACGAGAAACTCCACCGGATCGATGCCGAGGGTGACCAATGCATCGATCTCCTCGTTGACCTGCATCGTGCCGAGCCGGGCGGCGAAAGCGGCACCGGTGCGGCCGGCCATGATGATACCGGCCATGATCGCCCCCATAACCCGGACAATGGCGATGCCGACCAGGCTGGCGACATAGATCTGGGCCCCGAACAGGGAAAGCTGCACCGCCCCGACAAAGGCCAGGATCAGACCGACCAGCAGACTGATCAGCGAGACGATCGGCAGCGCCTGAGCACCGCACTCCTGCATGATCACCAGCAGATCGGACATGCGGCATCGGGCCCGGCCCGTCAGCAAACGACCACAGGCAACGGTCACCTCGCCGAGAAAGGCCATCATCTCCACCAGGTGTTGCCAGGCGATGATCGCCAACTGGCCGCATCGTTCGAGCAGGGTGGGACGTGTCCGGCCGTCCTCCGCCCCACCCTGCCCGGTATCGCTGCCGGCCAGGGCGAGCAAGCGTCGCACGCCGGTGGGAAGGCCTGCATCATCAAATGTCACGCCTTGCCGATCGCACCGCTCGCGCACCTGAACCAATAGCGAGAGCAGGCCGCTGTCCCAGCGCTCCAGAGTATCGGCGGCACACACGAAGCGTGATACCGATCCGGCGGCCAGTTCCGTTGCGACATGCTTCACCGATACCGGTAATCGGCCGGCCAGCCAGTCGCCGTCGAGACGCAAACGCAGCACTCCATCCGGCAGGCGGTCGAGAACCGTATCGCCGGCCGAGCGGCCGCCGTGTCGTGGCCGCGCTTCGTGATCCAGCCGCTGGTGCTTGTTCCCCTCAGTCATGCATCGGCCACTATGGATTGGTCAACTCTGTCAGAAACAGCAGCAAGACAGCGATGAACCAGCGGGAGGGTCGGAAACAGCGCCACCGATTATCTTTCCGCGATCAGCAGAAAGTGCTTTGCCAACTCCTCGTGCACAACACCGTTTCTGAAACCCGCCCGCTCGACATCATTTTTTACCTCTGCCGGCAGACACCTGATCTCCGCCG
>CAYSSK010000120.1:0-4925 GCA_964433645.1 uncultured Desulfofustis sp. | reverse complement strand
CTCCGCCGCCGCAAGCCCGGCTTTCTCCCAGAGAAAGTCGGGCGGTAAATCGTGCAATCTTCTCGGGTCGTTGAGTTTGTGGAGTTTTTTGGGATTAAATCGTTTTTCGCTCATCGTTTCGTCTCTGTACCCAAAGAGCCCAGGTGCGCTCGCTGTTTCCTCTTTTCTATCATCCCGGAGCGGTCCTGCAAAGGCCGTTTTGCCTCAAAGGACGCGAATCTGGTACCGAATCGTCAATACTTGGTACCACGGTTCGAAACTGCTGCGGCAACTCGCCGGTCGTCTCTCCCGTCTCTTCACGTTCACTCAGATAGGTGCCGACGACCTTGCTGCCGGTCATCTCAATCGACGCTACCCGGTCTTCTTGGATGTCCGTCTTGAATTGCGAGTAAGAGATCTCCTCGATCTGCCTGTCCTGCCAGAATGTCATATAACCATAGGAAATGATCATCCAGAGCAGGAAAAACAACAACATACGCACCCAGATCGGGTATTGTTCCAGCTGATTAGGCTTCGGTGTCTGTTTATCCGTCATATGGTATCCCGTCAACTATTGGTAGCGTGCCTCACCCATGTGTACCAGTCTCCCATGAGTGATGCTTTGTTCGTGCTCACGAGCGCAACGGGGGTATCGAAGCGCCGCGGGCACCCATAACCTGAAATCAGTAATTCAATTATCGTGCCTATCGCCGAGTTCCCGCCGGCAGCCGGAGAGAGCGTTCGACAGGCAACGGGCAAGCATTTTGCATCATCTACGATAAGCAGCCGGCCGGCACCTGCACCTGAGCCATCGACCGCCGGCCGAACACGTGCAAAAACCCATTCGCCTGGCAAGAGAGACCATCTCTTGACCGCCAGGCTGGTTCGACCGGCGCAGATGAACATTCTTTGCAGAGCAGAGATGTCCTGCCCGGAAGGACAGCTCGGCTCCATTGAGATTTGCCCGCTGGGGGAAGTCGTGCTTATTGTAGGTGCATCAGGAATCGACCGGAACAGGACTGTTGCATAAAACAATCACCCAGGACTGCAAGGAGGAGCGATGAAGATATTTATCACCGGTGGCCTCGGTTTTGTCGGCAGCCACCTTTGTCAGGCTCTGCTGGACAGCGGCCATGAAATAACTGCCGTGGGCAGGCGGCAAAACCCCGGCAACATGATCAACCACCCCTCTTTCACCTATCTGTCTGCGGATACAACTAAACCCGGGGAGTGGCAACGGCAGCTGGCCGATCACGAAGTAGTCGTCAACCTGGCCGGCAAATCGATCTTTACCCTGTGGACCGAAAAGGCCCGAAAGGAAATTTACGACAGCCGGATCCAGACTACCAGAAACCTGGTAGAGAGTGTGGTGGATCGGTCCGATGTGATCTTTCTCAGTACCTCCGCCATCGGCTATTACGGTGATCGCGGCGACGATGTGCTCACCGAGGAGCAACCGCCGGGCAACGATTTCCTGGCCACGGTAAGCCGGGACTGGGAGCGGGAGGCGCTGCACGCGGCAGCGGGCGGCAACCGCGTGGCCCTGATGCGTTTCGGTATCGTTCTCGATCGCGACGGCGGGGCGATGGCCTCCATGATTCCGGCCTTCAAGTTCTTCCTCGGCGGTCGCCTTGGAAGCGGCAAGCAATGGTTTCCGTGGATCCATATGGGCGATCTGGTTGCGGCCTGTGCTTTTCTCATCGATCACCCCGACCTCTCAGGCCCGGTGAATTTCTGTGCTCCGCACCCGGTGCGCAATGCCGACCTGACCAGGATGCTGGCCGACAAACTGCACCGGCCGGTCATGCTGCCCGCACCGTCCTGGACAATGAAGACACTGCTCGGGCAATTCGGACAGACCCTGCTCAACAGCCAGCGCGGCAAGCCAGAGGTACTGCTGCAGTCCGGTTTCCCCTTTTCGTACGAAACGCTCGAAACCGCTTTAGCGAATATTCTTGAAGACTGAACCGGTATCATAACGGGCCTGACCACCGGCTGTGATCATTTCTTGTGCGCCGATTCATGATGTTTACCATCATGTCATCCGGGCCAAAGTTCGTTCATCCCGCCGGAGGTCACTGAAGACCCTGCGCGACAAACCACAACCACGCAGATGGAATTTTTCCATCAGCAGAGAAAAAACGGGTTTTATCGATCAATGGAAACGATACTTCTTTGCAGTGATCTGGACCGCACCTTGATCCCCAACGGTGCGCAACCGGAATCAGCTCAAGCCAGACCGTTGCTGAGCCGGCTTGCCGATTATCCGGGGCTGCGTCTCGGATACGTCAGCGGACGCGACAAAAGACTGGTGCAGCAGGCCATCACAGAATACCAGCTGCCCCTACCCGATTTCGTCATCGGTGATGTAGGGACGACGCTCTACCGTCTCAAAAACGATGAGTGGCACGTCGACGCCGCTTGGCAGCAGCATATCGGCAAAGACTGGAATGGCCTGACGCGAGAAAAGCTTGCTGAGTTGCTGGCAAACCAGAGCAGCCGTGAATTGTGGCTGCAGCCGCCGGAAAAACAGAACACCTACAAATTGAGCTATTTCACCGACCCGGAAACAGACAGCAAAAGACTCAAAGAAGATCTGAAGGCCGTTCTGCAGGCCAATTCCGTATCAGCCAACCTGATCTGGAGCAGGGATGAGGCGGAAAACCGCGGACTGCTCGATATTCTGCCAGCCAGCGCCAACAAGCTCGAGGCCATCCGCTTCTTGATACGGCAGGAAGGAATCGAGGAAAGCCAGACCGTCTTTGCCGGAGACAGCGGCAATGATCTCGACGCTCTCACCAGCGGCCTTCAGGCGATCCTGGTTAAAAACGCCGCTGAAGATGTACGCCGCCAGGCTGTTGCCGCCCTGCAGCAGAAAAAAATAAGTGACAGGCTCTATGTCGCCCGGGGGAATCTGTTTTCCCTCAATGGCAATTACGCCTCGGGGGTCATCGAAGGACTCACGCATTTCTTTCCCGAGATACTGACCTGGCTCAAAGAGCTCGATTGATCTCCGCACTACCTTCCGCCCTGCCGCAACGACGAAAAAATTCCGACTTCGGTACTCCTTTCTCTCTGCATTTCATAAGGAGTACCTGGCATCTGCGGCATTGCGAAAAAATCGATGCTGATCGTATTGACCGGGCGATTTTCTCCACATTTTATTTATAATGAGGTGTGGCGAGGCGAGGAAAACCGCTTCCAGGCTGAATCCGCCGCTTTACCCGTTGCACAGCAAAGATTTGCTTGGAAAGACGGGTAAAACGAAATAGGTTGCCGGTACGCAGTGTGTTGATATGAAAATCACTTCCCCGGGCTGGGCGGTTCTGCCGGAGGCTGCATCGCGAAGGCCCGGCCAGCCCTTCCGACCGAGATGATGATTTTCATTGTTCGTTGTGACCTCTGGTCATGGGGGTTAGATTGAAATCCCTGCTTTCCGCCCAGCGGACAACAGGGACTGGATGCGGTGATCGATGTCAACGCGATGAGCACCGCGTTACGACTGTCTGGGATCTGTCCGTCAGAAAAGTGGAGACCACCATGAAAATCGGCATTATAATCTGCGATCGTTACAAAGGATGTGCTGGCGGCAAATGTTTCCGCGCCATGCAAAACCGTGAAGGGGCTTTTGAAAGGTACCAACCGGAAGAATCCCTGGACATCGCCGGCTATACCAGTTGCGGCGGTTGCCCGGGCGGCAATATCGAATATGCCACCGAGGAGATGATGAAAAACGGCGCCCAGGCGATTCACCTGGCCACCGGATTTGTCGTCGGCTACCCACCGTGCCCTCATATCACTTATTTCAAGGAGTTTATCGAGGATAAATGCCAGGTGCCGGTGGTAATCGGTACCCACCCGATCCCGGAGAAATATCTGGAGACGCACACCCGCCTTAACACCTGGAGTGGGCCGCAGTGGCCCGACATCGTCGCACCGACGATGAGCGACAAGACGGTCCGGAAAGCCTACAATTAAGCTCAGAGAACAACTGAAAACATGTATAAACACCTGTTCGGGCCGGTGCCGTCGCGGCGCCTCGGCATGTCCCTGGGGGTGGATCTGGTGCCCCCCAAGATTTGTTCGCTTGACTGCGTGTACTGCGAGGTCGGCAAAACCACCGAGTTGACACTCACCCGGCGGGCATATGTCGATTCGGCCGCCCTGAAAGCGGAGCTGGAAGATTATTTTGCCCGTCGCCCACTCCCCGACTACATCACCTTTTCCGGTTCCGGAGAGCCAACTCTGCACGCTGACATCGGTGAAATTCTGCAGTTTATCAAAAAACGGCAGCCTCAGATTCCGGTCGCGGTACTGACCAACGGCACGCTGCTTTTCGACCCTGCCGTCAGAAAGGAAATCCTCTCGGCCGATCTGGTACTCCCCTCACTCGATGCCGCCACCGACCGAACGTTTCGGCGGATTAACCGGCCGGTCAAGGGACTTGCCGCCGCATCCTGCGTTGACGGCCTCATCGCCTTTCGGCAGGAATTCAGCGGCACCATCTGGCTGGAGATCTTTATCCTGCCCGGCTACAACGACGACGACGCCGAGCTTCAGGCGTTGCGGGATGCCATCGTCCGGATAGCACCCGACACGGTACAGCTCAACACCTTGGATCGGCCCGGAACCTTACCGAATCTGCGGGGGGCGACCCTTGCCGAATTGCAGAGGGTTAAAGATTTCTGGCAACTCGACCGGGTCGAGATCATAGCTGCTGCGGCAACCAGAAAGGACTCCCCGTCCTACCGCAGCGATACCGAAACGGCAATCCTGGAAACCATCGCCCGAAGGCCCTGTACCATAGAGGATTTGGCCAGCATATTGGGGATCCACGCCAACGAGGTGAACAAATACCTCGATGTGCTCGACGCGGAAGATAAAATCACTTC
Source organism: uncultured Desulfofustis sp. (assembly GCA_964433645.1). Lineage (GTDB taxonomy): Bacteria > Desulfobacterota > Desulfobulbia > Desulfobulbales > Desulfocapsaceae > Desulfofustis. The sequence goes on along the minus strand of CAYSSK010000120.1, from coordinate 54 downwards.
GGTGCGCCAGCCGCGGGGAGTCTTCTATAAAACAACCACGTAAGCCTTTTTGGC
>CAYSSK010000119.1:0-11141 GCA_964433645.1 uncultured Desulfofustis sp. | reverse complement strand
CGCCAGCAGGTGGGATCGGCAGCCAGGTAATCGCCGGTCAGCTGATAGGCGGCGCCGCGGCAGCCATAGCAGATCTCGGCCTTGTCGCAGTCGTGGCAGTGGCCTTTGATGGTCTGGCGGAAATTCTTCAGGTTGGCGATCACTTCGCTGGTCCGCAGGATGTCGGCCAGCGGACGCCGGCGAATCGAGCCGAGCGGAATGGTCACGCCGACGCAGGGCATGACCTCGCCCCTCGCCGTCACCAGACAGGAGACCTGGTGCCGCATGCACCGGTTGCCGACCAGCGGCGGCTGGGGATCCCAGGTGCGACCAAACTCCCGCCGATCGAGATCCGAAAGCTGAAAAAACAGCTCCCGGATCTCGGTCCGGTCAACATCCAGCCAGGGGTTGACCAACGCGTTGGCCTGCGGGGTGATGATCTCGAAATACGGCTCGATCCCTGCCCCGCGCAGCCAGCGCCACAGCGCCGGCAATTCGGCGATGTTCTGCCGGCAGATGACGGTGCTGACGGCCAGGAACCGCTGTTCTGTCGGGTAACCGACAGCCCTGAGAGCGGCGAGGGCCTTGTCGATGATTTTGGCCGCGCCCGGCACCCCGGCAAGGCGATCCTGGACCGCTGCGTCCCGCGAGTTCATTTTCAGCACCACACGCACCCGGTGCCGAGCCAGCAGGGCGGCCAACCGGTCGTCGACGCCGGAACCGTTGGTAAACATCTCGATTTCCAGCCCCTGCTCGCCGAGAAAATCGATGATTCCCGCAAGCTCCGGATAGATGCTCGGTTCGCCGCCGAGCAGGATGATCTTGCGGGCACCCAGTGCTTTCGCCTGCAGGATCACGTCCTCGATCTCTTCGCGGCGCAGCTCGTTGCGCAGCTCCGACTCGTGCGGGACATAGCAATACGAACAGCGAAAATTGCAGCGCCGGCTCAGCTCGATTTCCATGGACAGCAGTCTGCCCGCAGAGGCAGCCTGTCTGATCTGCTCTTCGCTGAATTCGAGATTAAAGAACTGCATGATCCTCGTATCCTGCCAAATCCTGAAAGGTGTTCATCTGTTCCCAGCGGTGCACTTCCAGCTGATAGCGTCCCTGCCAGCCGTATTTCCGCATGATCCGGCGATACCGCAGCTTCAAAAAGGGCTTGAAGACAAACCGCCAGATCGAGGTCCAGAGCCGGCCCTGTTTGGTCATCGGCCCACTCGGCGACCACCAGCCGAGCACGACCTGCCGCTGGAACCAGAACTGGTATTGCAATTCATCGGTATCGAGATGCCGGGTGCGGACGTTGGCCCACAGGCCGTTATATTTTTTATAGTCGGTTTTGTTGGTGATCAGATCCTCACTGAGCAGCTGCTCGCGCATTCCGGTTTTCGGATAGGGCGTCAGAATCTGGCAATAGGCCGCGTCGGCGCCGATACGCTTGAAAAACTCGTAAGTGTCCCTGATCGAGTCGGCATCGTCATCCGGAAACCCGAAGACCAGCCCGCCGATGACCATCATCTCGAATTTGTGACAATTCTCCACGGCCCGCCGGGAGGCTTCGACGATATCCCCCTTACCCGCCACCGCCAGGTTCTTCGCCGAGCCGCTCTCGATACCGAGAAAGACCGAGCGGAATCCGGCTGCCGCCATCTTTTCGACCATCTTCTCGTTTTTGGCCATGGTGATACAATCGGCCTGGACGCAGAAATGCAGCCCCCGGTAATTCCGGGCGATGATCGCCTCGCAGATCTCAATGACCCGGTCGGGGTAGAGCACGAAATTGTCGTCGCTGACAAAAACCCAGCGGACCTTGCAGCGATAGTAGATATCGTCCAGATCGGCCAGCACCCGCTCCAGCGGATAGGGCCGAAAGGTCCGGCCGTACATGTGTTTCATGCTGCAGAACGTACAGGCTCGGGTACAGCCCCGCGATGTTTCGAGGATCTCGATCCTGGAGTTGATCATGTGATACCCCCAGGTCAGGCGGCGCTTGTCGCGAATCGGCAGCTTGAGCCGGGATAGATCGAGGATCTCCGAGCGTTCGTTGTGGACGAACTCGCCATCCTCCTTGTAAGACAGCGATGGAATTGCGGCCAGCTCGTCCCGGCCGTCCAGCGCATTGACCAGGCGCCGGCAGGTTTCTTCCCCTTCGCCGCGGATCATGAAGTCGATCCACCTCGACTCCGGCGCCCCGGCAATCTCCTCGTGCATCAGCGTCGCATGGTAGCCACCGATAACGATTTTGACCCGGGGGTGCAGCTCTTTGAGCAATTGGGCGATTCTGATGCAGGTATCGTATTGCCAGGCCATCGCCGACAGGCCGATCAGGTCCGGCTTGATCCGGTTGACGGTCCTGGTCAGGTACTTCCTGACGCTGCGACGCTTCCTGATCAGATCGATCAGATACACCTCATGGTCGTCATCGATATTACCGCCGATGCAGGCGATGCCGTGGTTGGGCATGTGCACGGCCGCCTCATGAATAACGACCGGCACCACATCCGGCATCGAGATCAGGATTACTTTCATGGCTGCACACTCTGTCGCTGCCGGGATTCCCGGCAGTCTGGTTGATCTGTGCAGCACTGCGTCGGCGCCGCCTGCCGGCGCAGTGCCGCCGTGATCCTCTGTTCCAGGTCGGCAACGCTCAGTTCCCGGATCTCGTCCGGTTCGATCCGCTCGACCAGCGACAGGCTGATGGTATTGGCGGTGCGAGTGGAGAACAAGAACCTGCCCGGGGTGTAGAGTTTGCCGGTATTGGCCAGATGCAGCACCTGGATCGGCGCCCGGCCCAACCGGGCAATCTTCAGAGCGCCGCGGTTCAGCGTGCCGAGACTGCCGTCACGGCTGCGCGTTCCTTCCGGAAAGATGAAGAAATTGCCGCCGGCGGCAAGAAAGGCGGCCATCCGTTCGACCTGTTCGATCATCAGCCGGCCGTATCTGCCGCTGCTGTCGGCGGGAAAATAGCCGGCATGGCGCAGGACCCAGCCGAAGATCGGCACCTTGAAAAAACTCGTCTTGACCACGGTCTTCTGCCGCTCGAAGAGCGAGATGAAGAGCAGCGGATCGAGATAGGAGACATGATTGCAGATGATCACCGCCCCCCTGATCGCCGCTGCCTGCGGGTCAATGTGCCAGCGGTGGCGCGGCACCAGTAACCGGAGCAGAGCAAAGAATCCCTGATAAAAACGACTGTTGAATCGTTGAAACCGCTCTTGGCGCCGCTGCGGGAAAAAAGAGGCGACGATGTAGCGCGGCGAGAACAGAACGATGAAGCCGAGGGTGAAATAGCCCCAGACGGCACCGGTAACCGCCCCGTCGATCAACCGGTCGCCCCATCGCCGGCCGGTGCTATGCTGCGATATGGTCGACATGTTTGACGATCAGACTGGTATTGACGCCGCCGAAGGCGAAATTCTGGACGGCACCGATGGCGATCCGTTGTTCAACGATGGAGCGTGCATGGCGGATCATGCTGCAGCGCGGATCAATCCGTTCGAGGTTCAGGGTCGGCGCGACGAAGCCCTGCTCCATCATGTAGAGCAGCAGGGTCAACTCGATAACCCCGCAGGTCCCCATGGTGTGCCCCAGATAACTCTTCAGTCCGGTCACCAGCGGACCTTTCCCGTAGACCTCGGCGATGGCCTGGGCCTCGATCACATCTCCCATCTTGGTCGCGGTGGCATGGGCGCTGACCACATCGACCTGGTCGGCGCTGATGCCGGCGTTTTCCAGGGAGAGGCGCAAGGTCGCGGTAATCCCGTCCAGATTGGGCAAAATGAGGTCGCCGCCGTTGTTGTTGCAGGCAAAACCGATGACCTCGGCCAGGATCGGCGCCCCCCGGCGCCTTGCCGACTCGTACTCCTCGAGCAACACCGCCCCGCCGCCCTCGCCGACCACCAGCCCGTCCCGGGCCGCATCGAACGGGCGCGGGGTGCGCTGCGGGGTTTCGTTGTAACCAACCGAACAGGCAAGCAGATTGTCAAACACCGCCACGGTGGTCGTGTCGTACTCGTCGGCGCCGCCGCAGATCATCGCGTCCTGCATGCCGAACTTGATCATCTCGTAGCCGAAACCGACGGCCTGGCTGCTTGTGGTGCAGGCCGTCGACGAGGCGATCACCCTGCCGGTGATGCCGAACATCCGGGTAATATTGACCGCCGTGGTATGGACCATCGAGCGCAGGTAGTCGACGGCGCCGATCGAGGAAAATTTGTTTTCCAGATCACCGAAAAAGGTCTTGTAGATCTCCCGCTGCACGGTCGGGCTGCCGTGGGTCGAGCCAAACGCGACGCCGAGCCGGCCGGAGGTGATGAACTCCTCGGACAGAGACGACTGCTTCAGCACATCCCCCGCGACCTGACAGGCGTAATAGGCGACCGGCCCCATGGTCTTGCGGTGAACCCGTTTGAATTCGTAGTCGATCGGGTAATCGACGGTGCCGAAGACCCGCGAGTGGATATGTTCGGTCAGCAGCCCGTCGTCTCGCAGCGGCCGGATTCCCGAGCGACCGGCGCGCAGGCTGTCGATGATGTCCTCTTTGCGATAGCCGATCGGGGTGATGGCCGAACAGGCGGTGATAACGACGCGGCGGTTCATAACAGTGGCGGATCGGCTCTCTAGGACTGCCGGGCAGAGCGGATCTGCTCGATATAGTCGAGGATGTCGTTGATGGTGCGGATACTCATCGCCTGCTCCTTTTCCTCCCGGCTCAACGTAAAGCCGAGCATGGTCTCGATCTTGCCGAGCAACTCGATGGCGTCTATGCTGTCAAAACCGTGATCGTCGCGAAGATTGTCAGTCAGACCCGGCTTTTCGAATTCAAAATCATGTTCCAGGATCATCAGAATTTTTTCCTGGAGTTCTTCTCTGGTCATCACGTCTCGTCACAGCGTTAAAATAGGTTGAGAATCAAAACAGTTAATACGCGATACTACACCGTTTGCCACCACATTCCCAAGAAAATCGTGCTGTCCGTCAATGGATGAAACGCTCAAAATGATACCACTCCAGGGGATGACGTCGCAGCGCCGCCGCCAGCAGGTCGGCGTATTGCTGGGCGGCCCGGGCGATGGCCGCTTCCCGGTGGTCGCGACCGACGGCGGGTATGACAATCGGCTCGGACAGCGAAAATTCATAGCTGTTTCGACCGGTGCGAAACGAAAAAAAGGCAAAGAGCGGCGCGCCGGCAACCAGAGCGAAAATGTAGGGAGCCGCCGGCACAAACGCCCGACCGCCGAGAAATTCGACCGGCACCTGGCGCTGCCCGTCATTCCAGAGCAGATCACCGGCCAGCGACACGATACCGCCGCGGCGCAGACAGGCGACCCCTTCGACCACACTGAAGGGGGACGAAGAACCCCGATCGACACCGATGATCGTTACCCCGGCCCGGCGCAGCGTTTCCTTCTGGGTCCGCTCGACCCCCTCCTGCTCCTTCACCCCCATGTAGAGCAGCACCGGCCGATCCTGCTGTCGTTCCTTGAGCAGGTGGGCGGCCAGTTCCCAATTGCCGAGATGGGACATGAGCAGGATGCCGCCGCTGCTTCCGAGACCGTCGGTCAACTGCTCCCAGCCCGCCGAGGTAAACGTTGTCGGCCGCGAAGTGCTGCTGAGAAAACGGTCCAGATGGATGGTGGTAAAATTCTGATACTGGCGAAAGGTGCACCAGCGATGGTACCAGCTGCTGCGCTGCGGGTAAAGCGCGGCGTAAAAACGGGCGCTCTCGGCAGTATTGCCGGAGAAGACGAAATAACCCGCGGCAATGATGCGGGCGACCAGGGCAAACAGCCAGGCCCCGCACATCCTGCCGGACAGGTGGAGCACGCGATACCAGCGTCCCGTCATGACCGAAACAGCCCCCTGATCACCCGGCCGAGCAGCAGGCGGGAAAAGGTCGCGGAGTTGCGCAGAAAATCGATAAAGGGCCGAAAATGACTGATCCGTTCGCCCGCCGCCGGGTAGATCACCCGCACCGGGGCTTCGTAGACGGCAAGACCAGCCTGCCGGGCGCGAACCAGCACCTCGACCTCGAACTGATAACGCCGGGCCCGGGTGCCAAGCCGCAGCGTCTCCGGCAGCGGATAGAGCCGGAAACCCGATTGCGAATCGCTCACCGCCGGCCCGCCGCAGGCCCGGACCCAGAAGTTGGAGAACCCGCGGCCGAACCGGCTCGTCCATGGCACCGTGGGGTCCCGATCCATGCCGCTGCGGCGACCGATCACCAGGCAGCGCGCGTCATCCGGGACGGCGGCGAGCAGCTGCCGGGCATCCACCGGCAGGTGCTGGCCGTCGCCGTCGAGGCTGATTGCCCAATCGCAGCCGGCGGCGTGGGCTGCGGCAAAGCCGGTGAGCAGCGCCGCCCCCTTGCCCCGGTTGACCGGGTGGGTCAGCACCGTGATCCCGGCACGGGAGCGAAGGACCTCGGCCGTTTGATCGGCCGAACCATCGTCGACCACATAGAGCGGCAGCCCCAGCGCGAGTGCCTGGTCGATGACGTTTGCCAGCATCGAACCATGGTTATAGACCGGAATGACAAGAGCAGTCTTCATGGCACCGCCCTCGCCGCCTCGCCGTGAACGGGGCCACAAGCCACCGACCAGGTCCCCGGTCCCATGTGCACGCCGGAGGTCAGCGACAGCGGGACAACGAGCACTTCCGCCCGGGGCAACAGCCTGGCAATCTCGCCGCCGATCCTTTCGGTGACCCACTTTTCGTTGTCGGTGAACTGCAGCATGATGGTCGGGCTGTCCGCACCGGTAAAAAGCTCTGCTAAACGGGCCAGCGCGAAGGCGACCTGCCCCTTCCGGTTGCGTACCACACCCTCCTTGCGGACTCCAGCGCTGGTCGGGCTGATCACCGGCTTCAGGTGCAGCAGGTCGCCGAAAAAACCGCCCGCCCGCGACACCCGGCCGCCGGCGACCAGATATTTCAGCTCGTCGATAAAGACGTATTCCCGGCAATCGCTCAGCCGTCGCCGGGCAAACGCGCTTACCTCCGCACCACTTCCCGCCGTCCGGGCAAAACGGGCCGTCAGCAGGGCAATCAGGCCGAGCCGCCCGGAGGCCGCTCCGGTATCGATTACCTCCAGCAGATCATCGTGATCATACTCTTTTTTCCAGGAAAGGGCGGTCTCTACATTGCCGGTGAAAGCCGACCCGACACAGAGATAGATGGTCGGGCCCAGCTGTTCGCAGATCCGCCGGTAACTCTGGTGCCGCTCAAAGGTCGAGGCCTGGGCCGTGGTCACTTTGCCCCCGGCGCGCAATAATCGATAGATCGATGCGGGACGGCACAGGCTTTCCGGCCGGGACTGGCCGTCGGCGACGATATAGCTGTCAAGCAGGCTGATCCCGGCGCCGCCGGCCAGTTCCCGGGTCAATGAGCCGGCGGCATCGCTGAGGATATGCACGGCCTGTGCGGAGTCTTGATCCAGTAACCGGCCGGGACCGATTGTCGCTATCGCCTCATCGGCCCAGTCGACGACCTCGCCCAAGCCGGCCAACCGTTCGCGCAGCCGGGCCGGTTCTTGGGTATGGACATGGATTTTGACCCGCCAAGCGTCGGGCAGCAGCACAACGCTCTCGCCAAGATCGGCCAGGGCCCGCAGGGTCTCGGCCGATGCGTTGGGAGTTGCCAGCACCGCATCCACGCACCACTGGTCGTTGACTGTTGCCCGGAAATCGTCGGCGATGTGGAGTCTGCCGGCAAACAGCGTGAGCACCGCAACGGAGATCTCCGCGCTGCCGAGCAGCCGCTGACAAAAGCCGTCGAAAAAGATGAACATGGCCAGCGCTCCGGCATCGACGACCCCGGCCTCCCGGACCTCCGGGATATGCCGGGCACCGTCGACAACACCCTGTCGCAACTGCCGGCGGGCCTCGGGGTAGACGGTGCGCCAGCGATCTTGCTCAAACATCGTTGCCAGCGCGTCGAATACCGACAGCATCGTGCCGCTTCGCGGCGCGGCCACCGCCTGCCAGGCCCGATCCCGGCCGCGAGCAGCCTGCTTGGCCAGGTCTTCCGGCGCGGCGGCACCAATGAACTCACGGAAAAAAGCGGCGGCGATATTGCCGGAATTACCGGTCGCGCACCGACTCAGCTGATCGACAACGCCTTGCTGCCCGCCGCCAAGGTCGCGCAGAGGGGCCAGGCTGATGCGCAGGTTGGTCCCGGTATCGCCATCGGCCACCGGAAACACGTTGATCCGGTCGAGCAGGTCGGACCAGGCAACCAGGCATTCGTAGCCGGTGGTCAGGGCGCCGGACACGTCCATTATGACTCGAACAGCGACAGCATCGCGTCGTGGTCGTACTTACCGCGATCGTTGAGCGGCAGCCGATCAACAAATCTGATCACGCGGGGCAGCGCGTAGGGTTCAAGAACCCGGGCCAGGCCGGCGCGCAGGCCGTCCACCGAGCACGAGCCCTGAACGAGCGCGACGATCTGGTGTTCGCGACCGCCACCGGCCGGCACGCTCAGGACGACCCCGTCGACGATCCCCGGCTGCCGCTTGATGGCGACGCGGATTTCCTCGAGATCGACCCGGTTGCCGCCGACCTTGGCGATATGGTCGCTGCGCCCCAGCAGACTGAAGGACCGCTCCGAGGCGAAGGCCACCCGGTCGCCGCTGCAATAGAATCCCTGCTCGTCACACCGTAGCTCCGGCGAGATAAAGGGAGAACGGACGGCCAGCCGCTCACCGCAGAGCCGTCCCTGGACTGCCGGAAAGAAGGTGAAGTACTGCTCGCCGCGGCATCGGTACCGCCCGGCAACGCCGCCGGTCTCGGTGGAACCGTAGATCTCGGCGAGATCCACCTGATTGCGCCGATAGAAATCACGATTGCTCTCTTCGGCGAGCATCCCCGCCGAAGAGACGGCCAGGCGCAGCGTGCCGGTCGAGGTTTTCTTACCCTGCAATGCTTCGTAATGGGCCGGCACGCTGATCAGAATCGTCGCCTCCTCGGCCGCAATGGTCCGTGTGATCTCCGCCGGAAAGGAGGGTGTCGCCGCCGCCACGCAGGACGACGAGACGAGCGGCAGCAGCACCGAATAGAGCAGCCCGTAGATATGGTACGGGGAAACGGTGGCAACAATCCGATCCCGGCCGCACACCCCAAGCGCATCGGCCAGGTAGTTGGTCTCCAGCAGCAGATTGGCCGCACTCTTCGACCAGAACCGCGGTCTGCCGGTGGTTCCGCCGGTAAAGAGTCTGGCGATCACCCGCTGGGACGAGGGCGGTGCCGACCACAGCGGCGAGGCATCCCCTTCCGGCCGCGGACAGATGGTCGTTACGCCGCCGGGCACACCGCACCGCCGGTCGGCGATGACCAGGCGGTAGCCGGCAACCCGGTGAATATCGGCCAGGATGCGTGCGGAAAAGCCGTACGGCAGCAGCAGCGGCGGGCCGCCGGCCAGAGAAGCGAGCAGCGCCGCGGCGATGACCCCCCGATCCATCGCGGCCAGGCAGATTGGGGTGTCATCGCCGCGGCGCTGGTAATAACGCAGCAGCCAGCCGGCCATCCGGTAGACGTCGCCGCACCTGGCGCCGGAACTGACAAAGACCTGCTCCGGGAAGCGGGGCCGGGCCGGCAAGCGGGCGAGCGGATCGCCCTGCTGGAGGGGGGACGTCTCCTTCATGGGCGCACGGTCCTGCCGAAGGCCTGGCCGGCCAGGGACCGGTCCCGGGGGGCGTAGGTCTCGTCGGCCATCTCTTTCTTGACCACCCGCTGAAACAGTTTGACCATTTTGATCCGCTGCGACTCCTGGTGGTAGAAAGTGTTCCAGGCATACTCCAGCAACTCCTGCAGACGCTGAGCACTCATGTTTTTCGGCTGATAGACCACCCGATCGGCGGTATAATCGTTCCAGTCGCAGGAAAGAATCCGCTGCTGGCGGTGCAGTTCGGTATAGGCCGTGGTGTGGGGAAACGGCGTGAGCACGGTGAATTCGGCCAGATCGAGCTCGATTTCCAGCAGGAAATCGATCAGGCGCCGGATTGAATCCTCCGTATGAGTATCCAGCCCGAGCAGGATGGTGCCTTCGACGCCGATGCCGTGGTCATGGTAGCGTTTGATTCGCTCCTTGATGTAATCGGAGGTGTCGAAAACCGCCTGGTACACATACCAGGCGCCGGCCCGCGCGGCAAGATCGAGGACTTCGGGCTTGTCTTCGATCGGGTGGGAGCACCATTTCTTCTTCAGCGGGATCATCTCCCGGAACAGCTCCTTTTCCCAGGCGGTATCCTGGGCCAGAGAGTTATCGACGACAAACAGCCGATTATTGTCGATCCCGGCCATCTCGGCCACCGTTTGCGCAACCGGGCGCGGCCGGAAAACACGGCCGCCGAGATAGGACACGGCACACGGGTAGCAGTTGAACCGGCACCCCCGGGAAGCATGCACCAGATCGACCATCTGCACGCCCTTGTAATTGTAGAGCTCCCGCTTCAGGATATCCCGGCGCGCCGGACCGACCAGGGCGATATCGGGCCGCCGGTCGAGATAGTCGTAGCATGGCTGCAGCGCATCGTCGTGAAAATCCGCCAGGACCTGCTCCATGCGGCCCTCGGCCTCACCGAGAAAAACGGCGTCGGCATGGGCCATGGTCTCCTCGGCGTGGAGCATCGTGGCGATGCCGCCGAAGATCACTTTGATTCCGCGCCGGCGGTAGGCGTCGGCAATCTCCCAACCGCGCCTGACCTGGATGGTGAGCATCATCGAGATACCGACGAAATCGACCGGGTCATCGAAATCAAGCCCCTCGAGATTCTCATCGACGAAATCGACCTCGACATAATCGGGAAGCGTGGCGGCAAAGACGACCGGGCCGTGGGGGGGCAGGTGGAATTCGGTCTGCCGAGCCAGCTTTGCCCAGCGGGGATAGATCAGTTTAAATTTCATGATGAGTGGTCAATAAGGTGCATAAATCGGCCCATTCCGTGGGCCGTGACATCGAAAAAACAATATGAGCGACCGGATCGCGGGTCGATTCTCACAGACATCCCATGCCGGGAGACCACAACAACCAATAACACTCGTTGCGGCGACCGGCAGGATCGGTTGGCTGTCCTGGAGGCTGCATCGCGAAGGCCCGGCTGGACGGAGAATCAGGCCCGAAGGGGTGCGGACAGGACGTCCGCACCCGGCGGCCAGGCCATGGAT
>CAYSSK010000118.1:0-11152 GCA_964433645.1 uncultured Desulfofustis sp. | reverse complement strand
TTGGCTTGACCGACGGCAGGTTCAAGTTCGTCCAGGGACTTACCAGCAATGACCGTAAACTTCCGGTGATCGGCGGTTTCATGGCTATGCTGATGGAGGGCATGAAACGTGTCGACGATCTTCGCTATTGACCCCCATGACTGACGGTCACAACGAAGCATGAAAAGCGTCATCGCGGTCGGATGGGCCGGCCGGCCCTCCCTCCGGCTGCTGCGCTGCGGCTTCCGGCAGGACCGGCTATCAATCAAAGCGAAGGTCTCCCGACCGTGCGACGCGTGAACGCAGCTGCCTGTTTAATCTCCTGAGCCGATGAGCAGCAGACGACTTCAAACCAGGCGCATCATCACCGAGTCGCTGCGCACCTCATCGCCGGCAGAGCTGCCCGGTCACTTGTCGGCACTCCCTTCGCGTGACGTCCTCAATTCGCTTTTCTCCTGCCTCTGCCACCCGGAAGAGATGGTGCGCTGGCGTGCTGTCACCGGCTTTGGCATCGTGGTTCCGGCGATTGCCGATCGGGACCCGGAAGAAGGTCGGGTCATCATGCGGCGCTTTTTATGGATGCTCAACGACGAATCTGGTGGCATCGGCTGGGGGGTGCCGGAGGCGATGGCCGAGGTGATGGCCGGGAATCGGCTGCTCGCCGGCGAGTATCTGCACATGTTGGTCTCCTACACCCAGGATGACGGCCCTGAGTCGCTCCAGCACGGTAATTTTCTCGAACATGAAATCCTGCAGGAGGGGGTGCTCTGGGGCATGTGCCGGGTTGCTCCGCTTTATCCCGAACACCTGCTGAAATTGGGGGTGGCCGACAGCTGCGCCGTCTATTTCGCCTCCGAGCGCAGCGGGGTCAGGGGGCTGGTTTGCCGTCTCAGCGGCCTGCTCGGCCTCTCCCTGTATCGCCGGCGGCTGGTCGAACTGAGAGCTGACCGGGCGGCGGTGCGTCTCTATGAGGACGGGATGATGCGGGAGTGTCGGGTCGCGGACCTGGCCGACCAGGCGCTTCAGGCCATCGAAGGAGATCAGGAGGTCAGCAGGCCGGGCGGCAGCGGCGCCACCGGTTCACCACCGAGACAGTAACCGCCGTCGGCGCGGATTACGCTGCCGGTGACAAAGCCGGCCTGAACGGCGACAAAAAAGACCAGCTCGGCGATTTCCTCCGGCGTGCCGGTGCGCTGCAGCAAGGTATGGTCCATCAGCTCCCGGCGTTGCCGATCGGTCAAGGCCTGCCAGCCCCTGGTCCCCTCGCCGTGCCGGCCGTCCACGAGGCCGAGCATGACCTCGTTGACCCTGACCGCCGGCGCTGCTTCTCTGGCCCATTGTTCGGTGAATGACGCGATGCCGCGATTTGCCGCGCTGTAACCGTCGTTGAAGAGCAGTGATGCCGGGCCCGAGCGGCCGATCAGTGCTGCAATCGAGGAAATATTCACCACCGATCCGCCACCGCCGGCGATAAGCAGCGGCAGTGCGCGCCGGAAGAGAAACCACTTGGCCCGCAGGGTCGTCTCGAACTCCAATTGCCATTGCCCCTGGTTCTGCAGTGTTTCGTAGGAGCCGTGAACGACGGGCATGCCGCCTCGTTCGATATTGTTGATCAGGTAGTGCAGTCCGCCGAGATCGGCAGTCACCGAGTCGATCAGCCGGGCGGTGTCGGAGGGGCTTGTCAGGTCGCAGCGGTAGCTGTAAAACCGGTAACCGGCGTCGGTAAACTCCTGTTCCATGTCTGGGGTCGATTCCGGCCAGTCGTGGTGCACCGGTAAGGCCAGGGTGGCTCCGGCGCTGCCGAAACGGCGGGCGATAGCCCTGCCGACCGGCCGGCTGGCGCCGGGAATGAGGACTATCCGATCATGAAGGTCCATGGCGATGTCCGTTTGCAAGCGGGGTGCCTGCGTTCAGGGTGTAATTGAGCAGGGCCAGGCTGCTGTCAAGGGAGAGTCCGCCGGCGGTGACGGAGACGGCACAGCACAGCACGCTTCGGCCAAACGGCTGGCAGATAATATCGGAGCTCACCTGCCGGCTGTTGAGAAAGCCTTCCAGGGCGCCGTGCTTCATCCAGCTCCGGTAGCCGGCGAAGTGGTCTCGGCCGGCCAGCCGTTCGACCAGCGGAATAGCGATGCGACCGTATAGTATTCCGGCCGGTGTGGCCGGCGGGCGGCTGAAATCGGCGATAACCAGGGAGCCGCCGGGACGGACCAGGCGCCGGCTGTTGGCATAGATGGCCAGGGCGGCGCCCGGATGTTTTTCGTGCAGGGAAAACGAGACTATGGCGCAGTCGAAGGAGCCCGGGGCAAAGGGAGCCTGCTCGGCATCGAGCAGGTGATAGCTGATGGCCTTGGGACCTTTTTTCTGCGCCTGCTCCAGCATTGCCAGTGAATTGTCGATACCGCACAACTCCAGGTCGGGCGCCTCGAGCAGGCGCAGCTGGTCGCCGGTGCCGCAACAGACGTCGATGATCCGCCGATGGCCCTTGAACCGGATATAAGCGGCAATGTCGCGACGCACCGTTTGGAGAAGCGGTGAGACAACGCGATCATACAGCGGAGCGATGGAACGATAGTGGTCAGGGGACATCGATTGGCTCACGGTTCAGCAGAAACAACAGACAACGATAATTGCACGTACCTGAACGGATAGTAAATAATTGCGCGGGCCTTGCAAAGGAGAAATTGTTGCCGTGGCCGTTACCCGCTTGTCCTTTGGCCGGAGAGACATACTGTATGAAGCAGCTTGAAGAGGAATGATGCATCCATGAATCTAACCGATATGAGTTGACATGACACATCGTACGACTGGTTTTTTGATTCTCGCCGGACTTCTCTCCGTGCTGCTCTTGGCCGGACACGCGTCGGCCGAGAAGAAATCGACGACCGCCCCGGACTGCTTTGCGACCAGTTGGCCGCACGAGACAAGTGAGCTTGCCCCCGATCCGACCGTACGTTTCGGCCGGCTGGCCAACGGGCTGCGTTACGTCCTCAAGCAGCACCACGAGCCGCGTGATCGGACGGCGGCCTATCTCGGCGTTTTGGCCGGTTCCCTCCATGAACAGGAGCATGAGCGCGGCCTGGCCCACTTTCTCGAGCACATGCTGTTCAACGGTACCACCCACTTTCCGCCGGGAACGCTGATCGATTATTTTCAGTCGATCGGCATGAGTTTTGGCGGCGATACCAATGCGTTGACTGCTTACGACCGAACCGTCTACAAGATCATTCTGCCGCGGTCCGATCGGGAAGACCTTAACCGGGGGCTGCTCGTGCTCAGTGATTTTGCCGGCGGCGCTCTGTTGACCAGGGAAGAGGTCGACCGGGAGCGCGGGGTCATCATGGCGGAGATGACCGCTCGCGATTCGGCCGGTTTTCGCGCCTGGGTCGACGAATCGGCCTTTACCTTGCGCGGCACGCGGTTGGCTCAAAGGATGCCGATCGGTGATCCCGCGGTTTTGCAACAGGCCGGTCCTGAAGAATTGCGCGCTTTTTACGATGCCTGGTATCGGCCCGAGAATATGATTCTGGTGCTGGTTGGCGATTTTGAGCCGGCGACGGCAGAGGAGCTGGTCGAAGAGCACTTCGGATCGCTGCAGGGCCGAGGCGACCCGCCGCCCTGTCCGGAACTGGGAAACCTGCATCATGACGAGATAGAAACGTTTTATCATGCGGAACCGGAACTGGGCTACACCGAGGTCGTGCTCGAAACGGTGGCAAACAAGGAGCCGCAGGCTGACTCGTTTGAGCTGCAGCGGCACGGGGTATACCGGTTGATGGCAACGCAGATGATTAACCACCGGCTGGCCCGGCTCGTCGAAGACGCCGACTCTCCGCTTCGTTTGGCTGCCTATTACGATACGGCACTGCTGGACCGGTTCCGGATCGGCGGCATCAGGGCAAAAACCGACGGGCAAGACTGGCAGGACGCGTTGGCCGAGATCGACCGGGTTATCCGTCAGGTACTGGCTTACGGGTTTTCCGAGCAGGAACTCGACCGGGTCAAACGACAGCTCACGGCCGATCTGGAAAAAGCGGTGCAGACCAGCGAGACGACCGACTCGCAGACCATTGCCCGCCGTCTGCTGGCCCACCTGCAGGCCGATCGGGTACCGCAGTCGCCGCAACAGGAGTTGGCCTTGTTCACGCCGGTCATCGAGCAGGCGAGCGCAGCCGGGTTGCTCGATGTCGTACAAAAGCACTGGCAGCAGGGAGACACGCTGATCAAATTGATCGGAACCGCGCAATTGCCGGAAGAGAGCGCCGAACAAACGCTGCTCTCCCTCTACCGCTCGCTCCAGGATCGGCAGGTGGCGGCGCCCGCGGCCGGCCGGCAGTTCGAGTTTCCCTATCTGCCGGCAGCGGCGACCGGCCCGGAGCCGATTGCAACGGAAACGTTCCCGGATATCGATGCGCAGCGGTATCGCTACGCCAACGGCCTGGCAGTCAACACCAAGCAGACGGACTTTGACCGGCAGAGTGTTGCCGTGACCGTCCACTTCGGTCACGGCCGCCGAAGCCTGAGCAAGCCCGGTCTCGACGTGCTTGCTCAGGCCATCGTCAACGACTCCGGCAGCGGGCGTTACAAGGCCTCCGAGTTGCAGGAAGTGTTGGCCGGCAGTTCGGTAGGTTATCGCTTCCGCATCACCGAAGAGTCTTTTTCCTGGGAGGGCCGGTCCTTGACCGAGGATCTGGAACTGCTCTTCCAGGCCCTGCAAACGGTGCTGCGTGATCCCGGCTTCCGCCGGGAAGCATATGATCGGGCGATGAAGAGTTTTGCCCTGATGTATCAGCAGATGGACAGCGATACCGAGGGCGGCGTGCGGCTCCACCTCGAACCCTTTTTTACCGGAGGAGCGCCGGGTTACGGCTTGCCTTCGTGGCAGGACTTTGCCGCGCTGACCCTGGAGGACGTGACGGGGTGGCTGGCGCCGTCGTTTCGCGATGCGCCGCTGGAGATATCGGTGGTCGGCGACGTCGACCCGGAGCAGGTGCGGGCGTTGGCCGGTCGTTATTTCGGCAGCGACCGGCCAACGCCGCTGCCGGTCGCCACAAAACATCAGCCACACTTTCCGGCCGGTGAGACCCTGGAGGTAGAGATGACGACCAGTGTCGACAAGGCAGTCGTTCAGTCGGCCTGGTTGACCGACGATTTCTGGGATATTTCTCGTTCCCGGCGGTTGCACGTGCTGGCGGCAATCCTGGAGGACCGGCTGCGACTGGCGGTCCGGGAACGTCTCGGGGCAAGTTACTCGCCGTTCGTCGCCAGCATGACCAGCCGGGCCTATGATGGGTTCGGCATGATGGTGGCGCAGGTGGTGGTCCAATCATCGCTGATCGACACGGTACGCAGGGAAATTGGTGCGGCGGCGGCATCCCTGAAGACCGAACCGGTCGGCCGGGAGGAACTCGATCGGGCCAAACGGCCGCTGGCCACCTCGCTCAAAGAAGCGGTGCGGACCAACGATTACTGGCTCCATTCGGTTTTGTCGCTGTCCACCCGTCACCACCGCCAACTGGTCTGGCCACTGACCATCATCGACGATTTTGCCGCCGTTACCACCGCTGAGATTGCCGAACTTGCCGAAACCTACCTCAACCGGCAGCGGCAGGCGGTCGGCATCGTCCGCCCGGTGGTGACCGGGGAGGAGGAGCTGGCCGGGGAGGCGGGGGAGGCCGAGCTGCCGGTCAATTGACCAGGACCCGGGCGGTGATCGGTTGTTTGCGGACGATGATGGTCGAATAATAGTGCGGCTGACCGGTGATCTGGTCGAGCCTGTCGTGAATCGTCTCCTCTCCGGTGCCGGCCCGCTCGACCAGCACCGCCTGCTCGATCAGCCCGCACTGCGTGAGCAGCATGCTCAGCCGATCCAGCACCCGATGCACCTTCATCAAAACGATGGTATCGAAACGCTGCAGGACCTCGAGGAGCCGTGCATCGGAAAAGGTGGCCGGAACGATGGCCACCATCTCGTCGCCGAGGCAGATTGGCGTTGCCAGTGCCGCGGAGCAGCTGCTCATCGCCGCGACGCCGGGGATGAACACCGTCTTGATATCGGAACGGATGCCGCAGAGCGTTTCGTAGAGATAGTAACCGGTCGAATAAATGGCCGGGTCGCCGAGCGTCGGGAAACAGACGCTGGTCCCGCCGTCGAGAAAATCGAGCACGGTCTGCGCCGCATGGCGCCACGCCACGAGCACTTCAGGATCCGGTTCCCGGCCGCTGTGAATCTTTTTCATCGGGAAATGGAGCTGGACTATCTCTTTGCCGGCAAGATCGACCGCCCGGCCGAGAATGGACAGAGCGGTCGAACGGCCGTTCTCGGAACCGCGGGGAGAGACGATGACCGGACAGGTTGCGGCGGTTTTGACGGCCTTGACCGTGATCAGATCCGGGTCGCCCGGTCCGGTGCCGACGATGTAGAGCGTTGCAGTCATTGAACTCACCATACGTATGTGTTTGAAAGTCTGAACTACCCGGTCGATCGTTTCTTCTTTCGGGCGCCTGGCCTACGCGATGAAGCCTCCGGCAGGACCGGCCGGCCCGTACGACGACGATGACGATTTTTATTGTTTGTCGTGACTTCCCGTTATCGTAATTTGTTTTCGTAGAGCAGCCGGTTGATCCGGCGGATGCCCTGAAGCAGCCGTATGGTCGGCCGAGCCACCAGGGTTTCGTCGATCAGGTGGATCCGACCCTCGCGGACCGCCTTGATTGCGCCAAATCCCGGTTCGTTGCGGATTTCCTCGATGGTGATACGGTTCATCCGCCCCGACTGGGCCAGGAACACATCAATCATTTCCGCCTTGGCCAGAATGCGTTCCTTGCTGTAATCGGCAATATTGGTACCCCGTCTCGGGACCGCATCGTCGGCGACGTTGACGCCGCCGGCCGCCGTCAGGCAGAAGACGGCGATCGATTCCGGCGAGAAGGTGCGCATCCGCCGGTGGATCGATTCGAAGTAGACCCGGGGGCGGGCCTCTTCCGGTATGGCTGCGACCCGGCCTTGCAGCTGTTCGAGCTCGTCTTGAAAGGCGCTGATCATCCGGGCGGCACCGTCGCTCCGGCCGCTGATGCGGCCAAGGATCCGCCAGTAATCATATAATTCGGCCGGGGTTGCCGGCTGCAGGGAGATGACGGTGATCCCGTAGCGCTCCAGTTGGTGAACCAGGTTGGCGGCGCTGTGCCGGATCATCGGCCTGATCAGGATGCAATCCGGCGCCGCGGCGATCAGCTTCTCCGCGGTATCGTGGTAGGAAAACCGGGGCTTGTCGAGGATGCTCTCGGGGTAGGTGTCGCTGGTCGAAATACCGAGGAGGGCATCGCTCGCGCCGATCTCGACGAGGTTTTCGGTGTGGGCCGGGTAGAGCGAGATAATTCTGGAGAACGGCCGATCGAGGCGATGGCGAACCCCGTCGTGGTCGATCAGTTCATAACCGGCCGTCGCCGTCGTCTCGAGGATAAGCACCAGCAGGAGCAGCGCCAAGATCCCGATGCGGAAATCCGCCACTCGCCGTTGACTCGGCGCGGTCCCCCGGTGTTGCTGCTGCCGGCGGGGTGTCGGGGCCGGCGTTAGGTGCTGGCGGGCAGAGAGCATCGGCATCGGTCAGCGGTAGATAAAGCTGAGTTGGTTGGTCTTTGCCGCCGTCCGGTACGATTCAGCCTCGACCTTGTAGAGCTCGGCGACCAGCGGCGGCGTGACGATTTCCTCGGCCGCTCCGCAGCGCCACAGCTCCCCGTTTTTGAGGACGATGACCTGGTCGCAGAAAGCCAGCGCGATGTTCAGGTCGTGCATCGCCGCGATGACGGTGCGACCCTGCCGAACCAGCCGGGCCAGAAGTTTCATGATGGCCAGTGCGTGGTTGATATCGAGATTGGCGGTTACCTCGTCGAGCAGCAGATACTCGGTGTCCTGGGCCAGTGCCCGGGCGATCATCACCCGTTGCTTCTCACCGCCGGACAGCTGCCTGACCGAGCGATCACGAAAACGGCCGATTTCCATGGCCGCCAGCGCGTTTTCCACCGCATCGCGATCGGCCCGGCCGGGCCGGGCAAAGCGCGGGACATGCGGATGCCGTCCCATCAGCACGACATCGTAGACGCAGTAGTCGAAATTGAGGGAAAAGCTCTGCGGCACGCTGGTCAGCAGCCGGGCTCGATCCGGCGGAAAATAGCGATCGACCGCCTGCCCGTCGAGCAAAACGCTGCCGCAGGTCGGTGCCAGGTGACCGGCGAGCAGGTCGAGCAGCGTGGTCTTGCCGCTGCCGTTCGGCCCGAGCAGGCCGTAGAAACGACCGGGTGTAACCTGCAGAGACAGGGCCCGCAGACCGGCGTGGTGCCGGCCGTAGGAAAAACCGGCGTCGCTGAGTCGATAGCCCCGGTCGGTCGCCATCAGCGCCACCTCGCCAATTGGTTGCGGCGGAAAATGTAGCAGAAAAACGGTCCGCCGATCAATGCGGTCAGCACCCCGATCGGCAGCTCCGTCGGCAGCATGACCCGGGTTACCGTGTCGGCGAGCAGCAGCAGAATGGCGCCGCAGAGAAAGCTGCAGGGGATGAGCAGTCGATTGTCGGGTCCGAGCGCCATCCTGACGAAGTGTGGCACGATCAGGCCGATAAAGCCGATGATGCCGGAGACGCTGACGCAGGCGGCGGTGGCCAGCGAGGCGACGATCAGCAGTCGTTTCCGGACGGCCGGCGAGTCGATGCCGAGCGAGTCGGCGGTCCGGTCGCCAAAGGACATGATATCGAGTTCGCGGGCGTGCAGACCGATCAGCAGACAGCTGGGCAGAACGAGCACGAGCAGCATGAGCACGTCGGCCCAGCCGGTGCCGATAAAGCTGCCCATGAGCCAGAAAATAATGGCGTTGACCTGCTCGTCGGCGAGAAATTTGATCAGGCTGATACCGGCCGACAGGATCGCCGAGATAATGATGCCGGACAGGATCAAACTGTTTGACGAGAGGCGCGTGGCCGGGGCGCTCAGGGAGAAGACGCCGAAGAGGGTGAGCACCGCGCCGACGAAGGCGAACAGCGGAATGATCAATGACCCCGGCAGCGCCAGACCGAACATCAGCAGCAGGATGGCCAGCGAGGCGCCGAAGGCGGCGCCGGAGGAAATGCCGAGCGTGTACGGGTCGGCCAGCGGGTTTTGCAGCAATGACTGGAACACGCAGCCGGCGATGGCCAGCGAGCCGCCGACCAATGCGGCACAGAGGATGCGGGGCAGGCGCACTTCCATGATGACGAACGGAAAACTCGGCGTAAGTTCCGCCGGCATGGCGGCGCCGAACTGCATGAGTACGACGCTGACGATATCGGCCGGGCCGATTTCGATATACCCCAGACCGGTGGCGGCAACGATCTGCAGTACGAGCAGCGCGGTCAGCAGCAGCGGCAGGATGAGCCGCAAGGGCGGTCGCCGGACGATCGGCTTGAGTGGCGTATGGTCGGACGGTGCTGTGACGGTCATCGTGGCGGCCGGCTCCAAAAAAAATCCCCGGATCAACAGATTCGATCCGGGGATGCCCTGATTTTCCACGTATCTTCGGCTGGCTTCCTGTTCCACGGGAAGCCTTCGCATGCTTCAGGCAGGTCTTCTGACTTCCGGTTCACTCTACTGGTTGCGCCTTCCCGGCCGATTGAGGCCAGTGACATCGTGCAACGTTCGTCCCGGTTACAGCGGCGGGCCCGTCTCCGAATCGCACGGAGTTCCCTTTTAAACCCGGTCGAGCGGATCGACCCGGTACCTGAGTCCGTCCTCCTTTTCTACCGCCTGAACCGCTGTTTGTCAACTACCGCCGGATACCACCGGCACGATCCGCCTCGGCACGGAGCGACGCCTGGCCGGTGGGGGTCGGTATGCACCGGGCAAGGGCCGAGTCAGGACGCCGTCAGTGCGATATAGCAGGCCGCGGCGATAATCAGGCTGACGACGCGGAACAACTGGTTGTAGACGATGAGTTCGACGGCCAGTTTTGGTTGAAAAATGCCGGCATAGTAAGGAAACTGATGCCTGACGGCTCGCAGCGGGGAAGACAGGATATTGCCGATCAGCAGCGCGAAGACGATTTCCCGGTAGCTGAGGATATTGTCCTGCAGCAGTGCGCCGGCGGCGGCCAGCCCGGCGGTCAGCTCGGCGGCCAGGTGCAGCGTGATGATGCCGATGGCCTGCGGTGAGAGCCAGGGCAGAAAATCGAGCATGGAGCCGACGCGTTGTTCGAGATAATCGAAAAAAGCGAGCCGGTTCATGATAAAGATGACGATGTAGATCGGCACGGTGAACAGGGCGATTGTTTTCATCCGTTTCTTGAAGCGCCGCCAGATTTTTTGCCGGCGTTGCCGCCAGTCCTGTTCTTTTTCCGGAGCCATCGAGAGAACTACCCGTTGTTTCGGGGGCGGCAGCAGCAGCCGGCCGATCCCGACAATGGTCAGCGTCCTGAGCAGGGCGGCCAGGAAGGTGATGCCGACATAGATGAAGGCCGCCCCTTTGATCAGGGGCAGCGTAATGACGATCATCGTCGGCAGGTGCAGGAAATAGGTGGGCAGGCTGTTGAACAGGTTGGCCAACACCAGCTCTTTCTTGTCGATATCCCCCCGTTCATAGGCCTCGGCCAGCATGGTATTGGCGGCAACGCCGGAGACGAGCGCCATCGCAAAGGCCGCGCCGACGTGTTCGGTAAAGTGACCGAGCCTGATCAGCGGCCGGGCGACAAGGGCGATCTTGCCGGTCCAGTTCAGCGACTCGAGGAGGTTGGCGGCCAGTAACCCGATGGCAATGAACAGCAGCAATCTGAGCAGCGGCAGAACTAATTGTCCCCAGAGGACGGGCAGTGAGAAAAGAGTCAGTTCCATGTGAGCAACACGTGGTCAGCTGCAGAACGAAAGGGCCTCAAGGCGACTTTCCGGGGAGCGCCATCGATCTCAGGGCATAGCCGGAAAGGGCATTCCCGGCGAGTCGAAGAGGTGCAGCATGCAGTGGGCGTTGAGACCGTTCGGGTCGTTGAAAAGCAGCAGCTGCTCGGCTGCCGGCTCGATGTCCTGCATCAGCCTGGCAAAACCGGCCGGCAGCGATGATTGCAGTACGGCGGCGAGGGATTCGCTGCCGATCCGCCGGAGAAGCTGCTCCCTGAAAGAGAGCGGTTCGGCCAGGGTGGTTACCGCAAAACTGTCGA
>CAYSSK010000117.1:0-11388 GCA_964433645.1 uncultured Desulfofustis sp. | reverse complement strand
ATGAAACCATGAAAGCGATCCAGAGAGAGATCCTGCTCAGCTTCTGGAAAATCCATATTCTCCATCATGCCGCCCAAGGGCCGGTGGTCGGCCAGTGGATGCTGAAGGAGCTCAGACGTCACGGCTATGAAGTCAGCCCCGGGACGCTCTATCCCATTCTTCACCGAATGGAACGTTTGGGCTGGCTCAGGAGCGAGATCGATGAATCCGGCGGCCCTAAGGCCAGGCGTTCGTTCTACGCGACCGAAGCGGGGAAAAACGTCTTGTCCATCGTGCTCAGGCAGATGCGCGAACTCAGGGAAGAAATGCCAACCACGTTTGGTGATGACCGGAAGGGAATAGGACAATGATCGCCTTTATCGTAATATTCATCGCCTCCATCATGACATCTGGTCTGACTCTCTACTCCGGGTTTGGCCTTGGAACGCTCTTGCTGCCGGTGTATTCGCTTTTTTTCCCGCTTGAATTCGCCGTCGCCGCAACCGCTGTTGTTCATGCCGCAAATAATGCCTTCAAGATCGGAGTGGTCGGCAGGCATGCGGAAAAGGCACTGGTCATTCGGTTTGGCATTCCCGCCATTATCGCCGCTTTTGTCGGGGCGGCCATGCTCGGTTATGTCGCCCATTTTGGAGAAATTGCCCGATACACGGTCGGCACCCGTGAGGCCGTGGTGACACCGATAAAGATCTCCATAGCATCGCTCATGTTCGTTTTCGCGCTCTTTGAGCTGCTGCCCTATCTGCGTGGATTGAAGTTCGACAGGAAATACCTGTTTATCGGCGGTCTGCTGTCCGGCTTCTTTGGCGGTTTTTCAGGCCATCAGGGCGCTCTTCGTTCCGCTTTTCTGGCCAAGGTCGGCATCTCTCCCCAGGCATTTGTCGGCACCACCGCGGTCATTGGATTCATGGTGGATATGGTTCGGATAACGACGTATCTCATCGTGTTTCTGAGGGGCGGAACAGCCGGCTCAGTCGATCCTGCACAATGGCCGTTGATCGCTATCGGGATCGTCGCGGCATGTACGGGAGTCCTCGTCGCCAAGCGTTATCTCCATAAAATAACGATGAATGTCGTTCAAACGATAACAGGGACTTTGCTGCTTGGGGTCGCCATCGCCTTAGGGATGGGGGTCATTTGAGGTGTTCGCGACCGCCCGGCCTTCAGGTTTTTCTCAGGCGGAGCAGGAGCAGGCCGTAGATGATGCAATTGATCAACAAGAGAGCGCCGGCCAGCAGGTATTGGGTCTCTCTGGTCAGTCCGGTCGGGTAGATCACGGCCAGCAGCCAGTGTTCGATAAAGCCGCCGTCGTAGCCGGCCTGTCCGGCGGCCAGGCGGAGCCGCTTTTCAATAAAGGTGAGGGGACAGATTCCGCCGCTGATCTCGATCCAAACGCCCCAGGACGCCGCCGGCAAGTGGAGCAGAGCCAGCCAGCGGCGGTAGAAGGCGAGCAAGCCGCCCAGGGTGACGAACAGGATAAAGCCCAGATGGGCAATCAGGACACCATCGGCGGCCAGGCGCGCAAGCATCGTTATTCTCGTGTTATTCGTCAAGTCCGGATCTGACTTTGATGGCCAGATCCTTGGTTGAAAACGGTTTCTGGATGAATTGACAGTCTTTGTCGAGCACGCCGCGGTGGGCGATGACGTTGGCGGTATAGCCGGACATGTACAGGCATCTGAGATTCGGGCAGAGCGTTTTCAATCGTTCGGCCAACTCCCGGCCGTTCATTTCCGGCATGACCACGTCGGTTATCAGCATCACGATGCGGTCGGCGTGGTCCTCCGCGGTTTGCAGTGCTTCTGAAGGTGATTGGGCGGTAAGCACCCGATAGTTCAAACCGCTGAGAATCCGCTCGGCGAGCTTCAGGATCGATCGCTCGTCTTCGACAACCAGCAGGGTCTCATCGTTTCCACGGGGCACCGTGTCGCTGTCAGCCCGCAGCGTGCCGGCTGTCTCCCCCTCGTGCCGGGGCAGGTAGATCCGAAACGTGGTGCCCTGGCCCGGTTCACTGTAGACGTTGATGAAGCCGTTGTTTTGCCTGACGATGCCATAGACCGTTGCCAGCCCAAGGCCGGTCCCTTGGCCTGTCGCCTTGGTGGTGAAGAACGGTTCGAAAATTTTGTCCAGCGTTTCGCTGTCCATGCCGTACCCGTCGTCGCTGACGGACAGCATGATGAAATCGCCCGGCACGAACTCCGCGTGATCGGCACAGTACGCGGCGTCGAAAGAGACCGCCGCCGTTTCGATGCTGATGGTGCCCACGTTGGAGATGGCGTCCCGGGCATTGATGCAGAGATTGGCCAGGATCTGGTCGATTTGGGACGGATCCATAAATACCGGTGCCAGGCCGGTGCGGGGTTTCCAGGCCAGGTCGAGATCCTCGCCGATGAGCCGGCGCAGCATTTTCAGCAGGTTCTCCACGGTCTCGTTGAGATCCAGCACCTCCGGCGCGATGGTCTCCCGGCGGGCAAAGGCGAGCAGCTGCCGGGTGATGTCCCGGGAACGTTGCGCGGCGGTGAAGATTTCCTGGAGGTCGTCGTGCAGGGGATCGTTCCGGTCGACATTTGCCAGCGCAAATTCCGAATAGCCCAGAATGACGCTGAGAATATTGTTGAAATCATGGGCCACGCCACCGGCCAACCGGCCCACCGACTCCATCTTCTGGGCCTGAAAGAGTTGATTTCGGAGCTTTTCCTGGTCCGCCTCCATCTGCTTGCGCCGGGTAATATCGGTGATGAAGGCATAGTAATACTGCGGCTGACCGGCCTCATCCCTGGCCGCGTGAACCAGCAGCTCGATCGGCACCAGAAAGCCGTCCTTGTGCCGGTATTCTTTCTCGAAGCGTACCGGGTTCCCGGTACGCTCGAGTTCGGTCAGCGCCTCGGCCTCGACCTGGTGCCAAGCCGGCGGAGTGAGCGTGTTGATCCAGTCGATGGTGACGAGTTCGTCGGCGCTGTAGCCGGTCAGTGTGCAGAAGGCTTTGTTGAAGATGCCGAGCCGGCCGTCGGGGTAGCCGACCGCCAGTGGCTGCTCCGCCTTTTCGATGATGTCGGTGAGCAGGCGTGTCCGCTCGGTGCTTTTCGACAGGGCCTGCTGGGCGAGCCGCCGTTCCGTGATATCCACGGACAAGATGAAGATCCCTTCGGGCACCGGCTCGATGCTCAGGTCAAAATAACCGATCGATCCGTCCGGGTAGCGGAACACGTTTTCCAGCCGTTGCGGGTCCCGCTGCTCCAGACACCGTTTCATTGCCGCGAACAGCGGCGTGCTGTCGATTTGCGGATAGATCGCAACTATATTCCGGCCGAGCAGCTCTTCGGGTTTTTTTCTGCCCTGCCGGGCCGCGGCTCGGTTGACATAAAGGTAGTGCCAGTCCGGGCCGATGATCTGGCAACCTTCGAGCATGTTGTCGAGCGTTTCCCGATAACGTCGCTCACCGGCCAGCAGGGCCTCGCGGGCCGCCCGCTCGTCGCTCTGGTCGCGAAAGACCAGCACCACGCCGATAATCGCCCCGTCCTGGTCGCGAATGGGTGCCCCGCTGTCGGCGATGGGCCGTTCGCTGCCGTCGCGGGCGATCAAGATGGTATGGTTGGCCAGACCGACCACCGTCCCTTCGCGCAGGACCTTGGTCACCGGGTCTTCGACGGTGTTGCGCGTCTCTTCGTTGACGATGCAAAACACCTCGGCCAGCGGCCTGTTGCGGGCGTCTTCCTGCCGCCAGCCGGTCAGCGCTTCGGCGACGGGGTTGAGCAGTTCCACGATCCCCCCGGCATCGGTGGCAATCACCGCATCACCGATGGACCGCAAGGTGACGCTGTGGCGCTCCGCCTCGGCCCGAAGGGCCGCTTCGGAAAGATAGAGGGTACGGAAGTGGGCCTTTTTGTCCCGCTGCCACAAGACCAGGCCGGCGGTGCCGAGGCAGACGGTCAGTCCGAGCAGCAGTGCCACGATCAGTGCCGAACGGTAATGCCATTCGGCGAAAACCTCAGCCGAGTCTATTTTGGAGATCATATACCAGGGCGAATCGGGGATCGGCGCGATGATCGAGACCACTTCGACCCCTCGGTAATCAAGCCCCTTCACGTAACCGCTTTTCCCGTCGACGGCCATGACCGCCGGCACATTTTTCTCGGTCAGCGGGACCCGCAGGTTGAGCGCGGTGCCCGATTGGTGACGCAGGTCGTTGAGAAACAGCACATGATCGCCGTCCCGGCGCACCAGCAGGGTTTCGGCGCTGGCGCTGGGCGTCGGCCAGAACTGGATGAGCGGATAGAGAAAACGGGAGGCATCGTTGACCAGCACGACGGCGGCATCATCTGGCCGTTCGTCGGCCCCGGAACTGCAAAACGGCACGATCACCGAGATATGGGGCGGTGCTTCCGCGTCGGGAATATGGAGGTCCTCCATGACCGGCCGGCAGCCCCGCAACGACTCGTTCAGCGTTGTCACAGAGCCGCTGTGGTGGCTTGCCGGTTCGCCGATGGCGAGCAGCACCGCGCCGTCCGGCTCGACCAACTGCGCGTCGGCATAGCTATGCTGGCGTGCCAGCGTCTGGAGGCGGACGGAGAGATCGTCGCGATTGTTCTGACCGGGGTCGGCCAGAAAACGTTCTATGCTGCGGCGCAGAAAGGGGTGTTCCTGCATCGTCGCGGCGTCTTCCAACTGATCTTCTCGCCAGGCGGTGATCTGAGCGACTTTCAGTTGGGCGATGGCGCTCAGGTCCTCTTCGACCTTGCGGAGCATGGTCTGTTCCTGCAGTCGATAAAACCAGGCGCCGCCCGATAGCAGGGCGATCAGCGCAAGTACAAGCAAGGCTTTGAGTACCCTTGGGAACAAGTTTTTTTCACTCTCCATACCCTTCCTCCGGGCCGATAAGCCTTGTGCAGCTGCCGGGAATTTCCTGATCGGCTGATGCGCCGGCCCGAGACAGCCCTTAGTGCCTGAACGGCTCCATACCGGTGCCATGGCTTTCGCCACAGCCGTTTACCTCGATGGTGACATGTGATAATGCTTTGAAATTGTTTAGTAGACATTTGTAATGTTGGGCCGTGCGCGGCGTGCCGGTGACCACGGAGATAATTGCCGCGTAATGGTTGGCCCCGACCTTCCAGACGTGAATATCTGAGACCCGGTTGTCGGCATCGTTTTCAATGGTCTCGGCGATGGCATGCTTCGCCTGTTTCTCGATACTTGCGTCGAGCAGGATCGGTCCGGTCTGTTTCAGCAGGCCGTAGGACCAGCGGGTGATGATAACGGCGCCGACGATGCCCATCATCGGGTCGAGCCAGTGCCAGCCCAGAAATTTTCCCGAGGTCAACGCGACGATGGCCAGCAGGGAGGTCAGCGCGTCGGCGAGGACGGGGAAATAGGCGGCCGTCAGGTTGTGAACGTGATGGTGCGAGCCGTCTGGCGGCGGCCACGGTCAAAGCCTAATAATAGGTCACCTGACGGCGAATGCAAGAGACGATCGGTGATGGTCTCGGGCGCGGCCCGAGTGGAAAAGGGCGGCGCTCACTCTGCCGGCACGGTAAACACGCCGCCGCACTGCCGGTACCAGGCGGCGAAAGCCTCCGCCGGCAATGGGCGGGAAAGCAGGAAGCCCTGCGCCAGATCGCAGCCGATTTCTTTGAGGAAACGATACATGGCGAGGTTTTCCACCCCTTCGGCAATGACCTTGATTTCCATCTGATGAGCCAGCATCACCGCCGCCTTGACGATGGATACGGCCCCCCTGTCGTCGGGCAGCCGCCGGACAAACGACTGGTCGATCTTGATCAGGGAGATGGGCAGGCGGTGGAGATATTGCAGCGAGGAATAGCCGGTGCCGAAATCGTCGATGGAGATGATGATGTTGAGCTCGGTCATCCGCAGCAGCTCTTCGATGGCCCGCTCCATATCCATCATCAAGGCGCTTTCGGTGATTTCCAGCTCCAACGATTCGCCGCCGAGCCGGTAGTGATCGAGCAGGCCGGCCACCTGTTCGACAAAACGGGGCTGCAGCAGGTTGCGGGTCGAGACGTTGACGGCGACCGGTATCTCTATACCGAGCTGGCGCCACAGCGCCGTCTGGGCAATGGCCCGTTCCAGCGCACATTCGGTGATGACCTGGACCAGGGTGCTTTGCTCGACCCGTGGCATGAACGCTTCGGGCGGCAACGGTCCCCGGACGGGATGATTCCAGCGAATCAGCGCTTCCGCACCATGCACGATGCCGGTGGCCAGGTAAACTTTGGGCTGGTAGTCGAGCGATATCTGCCCGTCGTCGATCGCTCTTCTCAGGCTGCCGAGAATGGCCAAGTTTTCCTCGGTGAAAGAAACGATCGCCGGCTCGTAGGCAACGAAGTCCTGCGCTTTTTTCTGGGCGATAACCAGCGCCGCTTCGGCCTGCTGCAGATATTCCTCGGGTTTTTTGGTTTCAGTGTTGAATGCGACGGAACCCATTCGTGAATCGATATGGATCGGGATGGCGTCGAGCAGGATCGGTTGCCGAGCGATTGCAACCAGTTCACCGACCAGTTCATCGGCCGGCCGCTCGCCCCCATCGAGCAGGATGCCGAGCTGCGCCGTTTCCGTGCGATAGACGGTGCATCCCGGCAGGCTTGCAACGAAACGATCGGCGAGTTGGCCGATGGTCTCCCTGATGACGCCGAACCCGAAGGCTGCTTTCAGCTCCATCATGTTCTCCACGGAAGTAACTACCAGCATCGGTTGCTGGAGCTGGTTTTTCGGCTGACTCATCTCCGTCAGTCGCTCGAACAGGGCACTGCGGTTCGGCAGCCCGGTGGACGGATCGTGTCGGGAAACCCATTTGAGGTGGTCGATATAGCGGCGGGCGCGATCGCTGGCCAGACCGCTGAGCAGGCCGATCAGCACGAAAAAGCCGCTCCGGTAGAGCCAGTTGGCCGTATTTTGCATTTCGCCGGTAACAACATCGATCGGCATCAGCGGCCCGAGAACAAAGCCGCCGAGCGCCCCGATAAAGACTCCGCCCCTGATCCCGAAAACAATACCCGACAGCAGGATCGGCAGGTACATCGAGTGGGAATAGACAAATTTGATGCCGCCGGTGAAGTAAACCAGCGCGCCGACACCGGCGACCAGAAGGACGAACAGCGGAGCCAAAATCAGGTGTATTTCACGCAGATGCCGGTCGGCCCAGGCGAAGAGCTGTATCGTATTCATTGTTGTTGTCTGCTCCAGCTTCGCTTTCTTGCCGCGGCCGGGTAGGTGGAGCGGAGCGCGAAGACCGGGGGCCGGCACATGGCGGTAGAGCGGCTCAGGCGACCACCCAGACCGTGCAGTCTTTGGCGTGATGGATGATCTTGTTGGAGACCGAACCGAACAGGAACTCCTCTGCCTTCGAGACGCCGCGACGGCCGACCACCACGGTGCCGAATTGCTCTTCCTTGAGCACCGCCAGGATCTCCTGGGCGATGGAGGTTCCGTAACTGCAGCGGGCGGCGCTGCGGTCGGCAAACGGTGACGAGCAACTGACCACATAGCGCTCGCTGATCTGACTATCGCCGATGCCTTTTGCCGTCAAGGTAGCCCTGGCTTCAACGAGGAATTGTTGCAATTCCTCCCGATGCTCGGTGCAGCGCTGTTTCCACGACGTCTCATCCGGGAACAGGTCCCGATCCGGGAAGCGTTCGATGCACAGCAGCATCACCTGCCTGGCAGCACCGTTGCCCACCATGTCTCCGGTATAGCTGACGGCCCGGGCCGAATTTTCCGAGCCGTCGACGGCAACGAGTATCTTTTTGAAATCCATGGCGTTCTCCTCGTAATCGTGTCGATATGCTGTTTCAGCGAAGATGTTTCAGGCACGGGCGAAGCTCATCGAGCATTTCCTCGACAGTGTCATAGAAGACATAGGTCCCCGCTGAGAAATGCAACAACACGTTATTCAGGTCGGTCGGGATATACGGGAACAGTTTACCGAGATTGCTGAGCCGGTGCGGAAACATCAAAGAAAAATCATCCGGAGTCAGCGACGACAGCACCTGGTCGGAAAATGCTCCGCCGCCCATGGTGTGACTGGTGTGCTCCCCTTTTCCGACCAGAAAAAGCAGAATATTGCCGAGTCCAAAGATATCGAGGCCGAACGGGTTTTCGTGAAAATCGAAGGCATAATCGAAATCGATCCAGCGATAGGCGCCGCTGCCGTATTCCACCCATAAATGGTCTCTGCGGATATCCCCGTGTTTTTCGCCTTGAGTATGCAAAAAAGCAATGGACTCGCAGGCACCGATGAATTTTTCCAGAAGGACGGGGACGTGCTCGTAAAAATAGGTCTCGTGATCGGCCCCGATGTTTTCGATCACCGCATCGAGCTGTTTGCCGTGAACGATATCGAGAATCCGCACCGTATTTTGTTTTTCGTCGGGGATGGTTATGCCCTGCATAAATCGCAGGTCGCCGCGAACCAAGTCGAGAATGCGGGCTTCTTTTTCCGGGCTGCGGTGACAGCGAATCTGGAAATTGCCGATTTTCAGCGGGAAGGTCTCGTAGAAAACGAGCTTGAGGATCTTGCGCTCGCCGGTTTCCAGTTCGGAGCATCGCTTAACCCAGTATTTCGGGTCCTCCATGCCGAAGCGCCGTTCCGCCTCATCGCGCAACACCAGGTAGTGCCGGCCGCCGAGAGCAATGACGTCACCGTGGTCGACGGCCATGAATTCCGAAGTATCAGTGACCAGCCGGCCGCACCGTTTGCGCGGAAAATGAGGGGCGTACCGAGCCACCAGCTCGCGTACGAAAGCTCTGTTGTCCGTCTCCATAACACTTCCCTCCTCTATCTGTATCTATTATGAGAAGGTGTGGGCCGGAAATCAAGGTTTCTCACGACGCCTCTTCCCCCGGTGCCGCAGCGGTTGGACCTAAACGGCTGCGCCGCGCGCCCGAAGAACCGATTGTGGGGCCGAAATGACGAGAAGGCAGTGTGCGAATCAGTCGGAGAGATAATACGCGATCGTCGATACCACCCTGACTTTCTTGATATGCTGCGTCGACGTGTCTCGATCGTTGATCGAGAACTGGCCCTGGGTCGCCGTCCTGATTTTGCCGAGCGTGCTCTTTGAATCCTTGGCAAATTTTTCGGCGACTTCCCTGGCATTATTCAGCGATTATCGTTGCCGGTAGGCGGTTATGGCTGCTCTCTGGCGTCGAACAGTGCAAAAACACCAATATAGTTCTCGTCGATGGTAAGATTCTCACCGTGCTTATCCATCGATTTATACTCGTTTCTGCTGAGGTGTTTCATAGCCGAGTAGGCCGATAATGAAACCCAATGATCAATCGTGATGAACCGGCCGGGATTGGAGCTGTCCTGGATCAATTCGGTCTTGAGATAGCCGTGATGTTTCCGGAACAGGTCCGCCCAGCCGCCATCGGGCGCGTAGGCTTGAATGAACTGGTCGAGACAACCGTCTTTGACGATGTACTCCCAGAGAACTTTAATCGCCGGAGAGTTATCCGATGAATCGTGGTCTGTCATTGTTCCTGTTTCGATGAAGGTGAAGCGTGGACATCTTTGGCTACTTTATCCTGTTTGACGAAAATGAGTTCGTCGGTGTCGAAACCGCCGGCCCGTGCTGAACGAATGAATTCTGCCGTAACGGTTTCTTCGACGGTCGGCGTTCGTGACAAAAGCCACAGATATGAGGTGTTGTATCCTGAAACGAAGGCATAACGATAGTTTTCCCGGTCCAGATCGAAAATGACATACGAACTGTAAAACGGCCCGAAGAAAGAAACCTTGAGGTGCCCCTCGTTTTCAGAACCGGCGAAATAGGCCTTCCCCTCCGCTTCCCGCCACTCGTCTTCGGCGGCTGAGTAACCGCTGTTTCTCACGTTTATTCCCCCGTCTTCCCGCCTGGAGTAGACAGCCGTTACGTGGCTGAGGCCCCGTTCAAAAGAGTGGTCCAACCTGGCTATTTCGTACCACGTGCCGAGATACCTTTCCAACTCGAATTCTCGCACCGGCGTCACGAGTGGCGGCACCCCCATGCAGCCCGACAGGATGAGGGCAGTCATCGTCACGATAAAGGTTCTCATGTCCTCTTTCCTCGTCTGTTTTCATTTGGTTTCGCCGGCGGATCGACGACCGGTTTCGATACGCTCCGCAAAGCGCTCACGTGAATGTCCAGGATCGTGTCGCGGTCCCGGCGTGTTGCCGCGCGGATATTGATGATTTGCCTGTTGACTTGAAGGGTGTCTCGCCCGGCGGCTGCGGACTCTTTCTCTGTATCTTTTTGAAATTGATGGTGAAATTAATCCTGTTGCCGAAAGTTTCTTTCTCCTCGAACCCGTGTGCCGAGACAAGAGATCGAATTTCATCAAGACTGAGTTTGTCAGGGTCGCCGGCCAGTTCTGAAATGGACAGGACGCCATCTTCCCTCAACATTCTGTAAATATCTCGTAAATAACTATCCTTGTTGTCAACTTCTCCGATGACGGTGACCATGAATATTCGGTCGAAGACGTTGCTTTCAAGGTCGAGACTTTTGCCATCGGTTAACCGGTAATCAGCGTTTGTGATCTTGTTTTTGTCGAGCCGCTTTTTGGCAAAGTCCAGCATCTCCTGCTGGATGTCGAGCAGAACAAGCCGGCCCTTTCTGATCCTTTTTGCGACATGGAGGCTGAAATAGCCGGGGCCGGGACCAATTTCCAAGACAATATGGTCCTCGCGAAGATCGAGCCGTCTCATCAATTCCTTTGGGGAGAGAAAGATGCTACGCAAAGGAATCAGCAATGTGAAGGCATACCGGGGAGGAAACACCCCTTTCCCGGAAAAGCTGCTTTTGTATGCGGGAGTCATGACAATTCAAACACCCGGCATGAGCGTGATCTTTTGGAATAAAACATCGCCTGTCTGTGATCCCGTTATTGTTATGATAACAGAAACATGAATACGAGCCAAAAACAAGGGGGACAGCGACGGATCGTTTGCAGGAAGCCGGAGCCAGCCTGCGATTCATTGTTCAGTGCGCGTTGACCTCAAATAAAAAACTTCGTTTTCGCACGGACATTATTATAGCAAACTTCAGATTTTTTAGAATCAAACAGAAAAACAACCATGAAGCCCTGGAAAGTCTGATTTTATAGAATAATATCATATCTATAAAATGTTTAAGCGTCTTAATAAGCACTGCCAAAGGCGCCTCGGTCAGACAGGGTCCGAGCACTATTTCATTGGACTAACCCCCATGACCAGAGGTCACAACGAACAATGAAAATCGTCATCTCGGTCGGAAGGGCTGGCCGGTCCTGCCTCCAGCTGCTGCGCTGCAGCCTCCGGCAGAACCGCCCAGCCCGGGGAAGTGATTTTCATATAACCCCATGACTGGAAGTCACAACGAACAATGAAAATCGGCACCGTGGTCGTATGGG
>CAYSSK010000116.1:0-11437 GCA_964433645.1 uncultured Desulfofustis sp. | reverse complement strand
AATCCGCCGACTGTTCCGGAATCCGATAGCCCGACGCATACGCCGAGCTCACCGCAAACACCGAGGCCAGGGCCACCACCATCGATAATCGCTTTTTCATCCTCACTCCCCTCATCTTGAGATTAGCCATCTCCAGCCACCACGAAGATGGCAATTAACACCGGCTCTTCCCGTACCGGCGCCGCTATGCCCGTTTGGCGTTCTTGTCGTAGAGGTAGCGTTTAATCTTATGCGTCGCCGTTTTGATGAACGGCTCTCTTCGCTCCAGGACCTCGGCCAGGCGGGAGGTCAACGGCAGCTGGCCGTTCACCTCCTTGCGCATCGATTCAAGCAGATTTTCAAGATAATCACGGCGCTGTGCTCTGGTCTGCCCGGCCGTCGCCTCGTCGATATGTTCGTAGTCGGGGTACACCCAGGCGGTCAACTTATTATCGTTTTCCACGACCAGTGATTCGACCACCCAGTGAACGGCATTGATCTTGTGCTCGATCGCTTCGGGATAGATATTTTCACCGCTGGCCAGCACCACGACGTTTTTACAGCGCCCCTTGATATAAAGGTTCCCCTGCTCGTCCATGCGGCCCAGATCCCCGGTCGCCAGCCAGCCGTCCGGCGACAACACCTCCTGGGTGGCGTCTTCATCGTTGTAATAACCGAGCATCACGTTCGGACCGCGGGCCAGGATTTCGCCGATCCCCGATTCCGGATCGGGATCCTGGATCTTAACCTCGACGCCGGGAATCAGCTTCCCGCTGGAGCCGACAACAATCGTCGGATCGCCCAAGGGGCCTCCGGCAATGAGCGGCGCCGCCTCGGTCAAGCCATAACCGATCAGATAGGGAAAACCCGCTTCGACGAGAAACTTTTCGACATCGGGATTGAGCGCGGCGCCGCCAACACCCATCATCGCCAGGTTGCCGCCAAAGAATTCGAGCAATTTGCGGCCGATCTTGCGGTTGATTCGACGACGGGCCGGGGCAAAACGGTACGCCAACGTCAACAGGCGGCTTTTTTCGACCTTCGGGAGTACCCGCTTTTTGTAGATCTTTTCCAGGACCAGCGGGACGGCAAAGATCACATAGGGTTTTTCCTGGGCGCAGAGATTCTGCAGAATCGCCGGTGTCGGCGTCTTGCCGGCATAGGCGATCCGCGCGCCCAGCAGCAGGGGCAGGATAAAACCGGTGGTGAATTCGTAGGTATGCGACATCGGCAGGATCGACAGAAAGACGCTGCCCGGCTTGATCTCCATCAGGGTCGAAGCGGCATAGGCGTTGGACGTGAGGTTCTTGTGGCTCAACATGACCGCTTTGGAAAACCCCGACGTTCCGGAGGTGTAAAGGATGGACGCCAGGTCATCTTCGCCGACATCGGCAAAAGCCGGCAGTTCACCGGTCACCTTGTGCTCACGATAGTCGGCAAGAGCCGTTTCGCAATAGGTGGTAAACGGCTCAACCGGCAACAGTCCTTCAGTGCCGCGATAGTCATCGAGGGTAATCAGCTTTTGGATCTTGTCACCGCGCAGGTCGTAGAGCTTGTCGATCTGCCGCTGCGTGGTAAAGGTGAGTTTCGCCTTCATTTCCGTCAGGATATGATGGACATCGGCCTCCGGCAGGTCCGGCAGGATCGGCACCGCCACCGCTCCCAGGCGCACGATCGCCAGATAGGCGGTACCCCAGTGATGGGAATTCTCGGCCAGCAGGGCGACCCGGTCACCCTTGACGATCCCCTCCTGCTGCAGGCGCATAGCCAGGGCGCAGATCCGGTCGTGAAACTCTTCGTAGGTAATCGGCTCTTCCATGGCCATGCCGACGGCTGCCAGATCCCCGTATTTTTCCCGGCTCGAATCGATAATGAAATTCAGGGTCATACGTACATCAGGTCCGTCTGTCATGCGCTACCTCACGGTAAGGGAACCGGCGCGAACGCCCTCGTTTATCTGACAAAACGTTAGAATGATACCAATTACCGACAAAAACGTCTGCTCTGGTATAACATAATCCTAACTACTTGGTCAATCAGGAAGACGGCGCAGCGACACCGGTTTCGGCCCGCCGCGACACCAGGGAAATTCACCGGTGCAACGGCTCGATCCGGTCCACGGTCAGGGTTACGGCTCCGTAATCAGACTCGACCAGACCGCTCAGTCGATACGGTCGCTGCCCGTTCAGCACATGGGCATAGCGATCGTATATCCGCGGGAAAAAAGTCGTTTCGACCACTCCCGTTTCGTCCTCAAAGGTCAGAAATTCCATGGTTTCGCCATCCTTGGTCGCCACTTTTTTCCCGGTCAACAGCCAGCCGGCCAGCTCAACACCGCGGCCGACACATCCCGCCAGCGTCTCGATCTTGACCAGCCCCCGTGCCGCCGCCCCGTTGACCAGACTGAGCGGATGATGACGGCAGAGAAAACCGAGCGCCCGATACTCCCGGCGGAGCTGTTCAACGGCAGCCGGCGGGAGCAACGACGGAGCGACAGCCGGGGCCGGAGCGAACAGCCGGCCGGGCGCCGCCGACCGTTGCCCGGAGACGGCCGCCGCCTGCCAGTGCACCATGCTTCGGTTGGCGCCGGGAGCGAGGCTGTCGACGGCCCCGGCGTCGATCAGCGAGCGCATCTCGTCGTCGGCCGGACGCACCCGGTCAAGAAAATCCGCCAGCCCGGAAAACGGCGTCACGTGACGCGCGGCAACGATGGTCTCGGCGGTCTCCCGGGACAGGTCCCGGATAGCCTGCAAGCCGACCCTGATGCACGCTTCCCGCCCGGTCCAGCGATAGCCGCTGAGCGCGACATCGGGAGGATCGATCTGCAGCCCGTGCCGTTTCGCCTCCGACACATAAGCGAAGGTCGAATAGTAGCCGCCCTGATTTGAGATCACCGCGGCCATGAATTCGGCGGGCGCGTGGGTTTTCAGCCAGGCCGCCTGAAAGGAAACCCGAGCGTAGGACGCCGAATGCGGCTTGCAGAACGAATAGCCGTCAAAGCTCATCATCATCGCCCAGATCCGGTCGATGTCAGCCTCTACCAATTCGCGGCGCCGGCAGCCGTCATAAAAACGGTGGCGGTAATCGAGCAGCTGCCGCCGGCGGTCCTTTTTCGACAGAATCTTGCGCAGCCCGTCGGCCTCGGCATGGGAAAAACCGGCCAGGGCGACCGCGACCCGGGAGACGTCCTCCTGGTAGACCATCAGGCCGTAGGTCTCGTCGAGCACCTCTTCCAGGGCCGGGTGCAGCGGCTGCCAGGTGCCGCCGTGCAGCCGCCGCACATACTCCCGGACGAACTCGTTGGCCGCCGGCCGGATGATCGACGACTGGATCACCAATTGCTCGAAATCGCCGCTGCCCGCCTTGCGCTGCAACAGACGCATGGCCGGGCTCTCGATATAAAAACAGCCCATGGTCTCGCCCCGGCCGACCGCCGCCCGGGTGGCCTCGTCGTCTTCAGGCTGCCAGCCGTCTTCATCGAGGGTCGTGCCATTGGCCCGCAGCGCGGCCACGGCATCCCGGATAACACCCAGGCTGCGATTGCCGAGCAGATCGATCTTGACCAGCCCGGCCCGCTCGGCGCCGTCTTTTTCCCATTGGATAATCGGCACCCCTTTGGCGGCCCGTTCAACCGGCACGTAGTCACTGACGGGCCGCGGCGTGATCACCACTCCGCCCGGGTGAACCGACAGATAACGGGGCACGCCGATCAGGCGATTGGCCAGGCGGATAATGTCCGGCCACGGCCCGGAAAAATCCCGGCCGCGAAGCGAGGGCAAGCCGGCCAGCTGCTCCCCCAGGTCGTCCTGATCGTGCCGGTAAAACCACGGCAGCCGTTTCGTCAGCCGTGATATCTCGCCGGCCGGCAAACCCCATGCCCGGGCGGTTTCCCGGATGGCCATACGCGGCTGGAAACAGACATGATTGCAGACCATCGCCGCATGGCTGCCGAACCGGGCGAACAGACGGTCAAGAAGCGCATCGCGCTCGTCCCAGGCGAAATCGACGTCGATATCCGGCGGATCGCTGCGGCCCGGGTTGAGAAACCGCTCGAAATAGAGGTTATAGCGAATTGGACAGACGTTGGTAATGCCGAGACAATAGGCGACCAGCGACGCGGCGCCGGAGCCGCGCCCGCAGATCCTGCGCCGCCGCCCGGCAGCCTCTTCGACCGGCGACCGCACGATGTCGCGCACCACCAGGAAATAGGAGGCAAAGCCCATCTGGCAGATGATCCGCAATTCATACTCCAGCCGTTCGACCACCGTCTCGCTCAGGTCTTCCCCATATCGCCGGCGGGCCCCGCGATACGCCTGGGTCCGCAGCGCCTGCGCACCGCTCACGGTGCCATCGCCGGGCCACGGCGGCATGACCACACCGAAGCGGGGCCCGACAAACGGGCAGCGCTCGGCAAGCGCTTCGGTTGCCCGCAGCGCCTCGGGCCAGGCGGCAAAACGCTGTCGATAGACCTGCGGCGCCGCCAGTGGCACCGCCGCCAGCCCCTGCTGCCGGGTCAGGGTCGTACCGGTGCTGACGGCCTGCAGCACTTCCCGCAACGGCCGTTCGTCCTCGCCGCCCAGGTCGCTGTCCGGGGTAACCACCGCCGGCACCCCGAGCGACCGGGCGCGCCGGCGCAAACGGCTGCCCGCCTCGGTCGGCCGGTTGCCGAGATCAGCCGCGACGTCGACTCCGGCGTCATGCAACTCGGCCAGCCGCACCGGATCGCCGGTCAATACCACCAACCCGGCGGACAACTCCGAACCGGCCGCGAGGTCAACTCGGTCGCCGGCCGCGATCCGGGTGATCAGCCGGCAGAGAGTGCGATATCCCCGATCATCTTTGACCAGGACCACGACCGTCTGCCCACCGTCCGCTCCATCGGTCAATTCGGCGCCGACCAGCGGATCGATTCCTTCCCGGTCACAGGCGGTCAGAAACGACCAGAGCCCGGAGAGCGTGCCCCGATCGGTCAACGCCAGACGGCGATAGCCGAAACGGCGGGCCCGGCGGCACAACGATGCCGGCGAGGACGTGCCGCGCAGCAGGGAATACCAGGAACGAACCCGCAACGGAATCATGACCACGCTCCGACAACGCTTAC
The DNA here is from genome assembly GCA_964433645.1 of uncultured Desulfofustis sp. Lineage (GTDB taxonomy): Bacteria > Desulfobacterota > Desulfobulbia > Desulfobulbales > Desulfocapsaceae > Desulfofustis. The sequence goes on along the minus strand of CAYSSK010000116.1, from coordinate 6,357 downwards.
CAATCGATCAGGCCAGACTCGGCTGGCTGCCGAAGCGCAGGGCATCGACACCGAACCGGTTGCGCACACCGGCCAACGCCTGCCCCAATCGCTCGCGTTTTTCATCCGGCCCGGGCGGGTCGGCGAAGAGACGCAATTGCGGGGACTGGCGCTGCAGCCGATCGCAGAACAACCGGCAACTGCGCACCCTGGTGCGGCGCCGGCAGGCCCGTTCCAGGGCCTGTTCGGCCAGCCGGCGCAGCAGGAAATCATCGGCGGTACCGTTTTTCCGGCAGGCCTGGCGGGCTACCCGAACCCCGTCCGTATAGCAAACCTGCAGGACCAGCCGACAGGCAACCAGGCGCGCCGCCCGCAGCTCCATACCGAGTCGGACGGCCAGACCGGCAACGACCCCGGCGAGCAGCCGGTGATCGCAGACATCATCGGCAAAGACCCACTCCCGCTCGATCGCCGGCGACCGCTCGCCGTCCGCCCGCACCTCGTCATCGTCGACCCCGCGGCTCAGCCGGAACAACACCTCGCCGCGGCAGCCGAAAACCGACTGGAGTTGGCCCCGGCTCAAGGTCGCCACCTGGCCGATCCGATCGATATTGAAGTGCCGCAGCTGCCGCACCTCCTGCTCCGCCAGACCGGGCAGCAGCAGGACCGGCAACGGCGCCAGAAACGACGGTTCCTCGCCGCCGCCGACGATATATTCGCCGATCGGCTTCACCAGACGGGAGGCGACTTTGGCCACCAGCTTGTTGCCGGCCAGGCTCCAGATAGGATCGATCCCCAGCCTGTTGCGCACCTGTTTACGCAGTCGCCAGCCGACGTCCGGAGCAGCTCCATGCAGGCGATAGGTGCCGGTCAGGTCGAGAAAGAGATGCCCATCCTCGGCGCCGTACTCGAGTCGCGGGCTGTACCCCCTGGCCTCGGTGACCAGGGCCTTCATCGCCCGGCGATACAAATCGGGCCGAGGCGGCAGGACCCGGACCCGGCGGCACAGTCGCCGCGCCTGGCGCAGCGGCATATTCTTGCGCACCCCTTCCTCGTAAGCCTCATCGCTCATGTCATAGACGACCGAGCGGGCCGCAGCCGGCGGAGCGACCACCACCGGCCGCCGGTCCAGGCTGCGATCGACGACCCGCTCAACGGCAACGGCAAAGTCGGCGACGTTAAGATGGATGACCGCCCGCTCCCGGTTCATGTTCCGCCTCCCCCGTTGTCCTCCAGGAGTCGCAGCAGGCGGGCGGCATTGCGCGGCGCCTGGGCCCGGACATGGTTGTTGAAAAACAGCACGCCCCGCTCGCCGCGGCCGGCCAGGGGTGCCAGCCGGGTGGCCGCCCAATGGCGCAGTTCCTCGTCACGATAATCGTAGTCGAACTTTTTCTGCATCGAGCCGCTGCGCCAACCCGATACGTTCCGCCCGTGAAACCGCACATAGAACAGAGACGGGTTGGTCACCACGTCAAGCGCGGGAAAAAGCCCCGGCAGGGCCGGCGTATCGACGGTCACCAGCGAAACGGCCCGCCGCTCGAGTTCGGCAAATACGGAATCGGTCGCCCAGGAACCATGTCGAAACTCCACGGCAACCGGCACCCCCTGCAACGCGTCGAGCAGTTCCGCAAGAAACCGGCGATTGGCGACGCTTCGGTCGAACTCGGGAGGCAGCTGTACCAGAACGGCCACCAGCCGCCGCTGCAGCGGGGCAATGCCGCGACGGTACAGGCGCACCTGGTCGCGCCAGTCTTCTTCTTGTTCATGGGTAATGCTCCGCGTTAGTTTGGCCGCAAACAGCAGGTGATCGGGGGCCGCCGTGACCATACGGCCCAGGGCATCGGCCCGGGCCATCTGGTACCAGGTATAATTGAGCTCGACCACGGAGAAAGTGCGGCCATACAGGCCGAGCATGGCGGCGGGCCGGGTACCGGCCGGGTAGAAACCGCCGTCGACCCACTCCAGGTAGGAATAGCCGCAGGTCCCCGCCAGCAGGCTGCACCTCCCGTTTCGTCCGCCGCCCGGCAGCACCGCCATCCCGGGTCTGTCCGCCGCTCGTTTCACCAGCCCTCCGCAGATCGCTCAACCGGCGCGGGAAAAACTCGGGTGCATGCCCCGGACCACCCCGACCACCCGGCCCTGCACCAGCACCTCCGCAAGACCGTAGTGCTGTACCGGATAATCCGGGTTTTCAGGGCGCAGCTCAATGGCGTCGGCCCGCCGGAAGAATCGCTTCACGGTGGCCTCTTCGTGATGGATCAGCGCGACGACGATCTCCCCTTGTTCCGCGTAGTGCCGGGACTCGCAGATCACCAGGTCACCGTCGAGAATGCCGGCGTCGCGCATCGAAGCGCCGCTGACCCGCAGACAGAACAGCTCGTCTCCGGCAAACAGGCCGCCGTCGACCACCACACTGCCGTCCCATTCCTGCTGGGCTGATATCGGCAGGCCGGCAGTGATCCGGCCGATAATCGGCACGTCCCGCCCCGCGGAACCGGGCGCCGGCCGAGCCGCCGCGCCGGGCAGCAACCGGATCGTACGGCTATAGCGCCCGTCTCGCCGCACCACCCCTTTTTTCTCCAATTGCGCCAGGAGCTGCGCCACCGCCGTGTGGCTGACACCGAGGTCTCCGGCCGCCCGACGCAGACTGGGCATCTTCCCGTCACGCTGTCGACGCCGTTTCAGATACTCGTAAAATTCCCGCTGCTTGTCCGTCAATACCATGGCCCGTTGCCTCGCAAATGTACATGTACGTTACGACTATTTTAGCGCCTGGGGCGCAAATGTCAATGTACATTTGCGTACTGCGACACCGCGCACGGAAGAGCAACGGGCGAAGAAACGGCTATGAGGCGCCGGCAATACCCGGCGCCTCATGGTTTAAGCCGCGCGGTCGCCAGCTTGAGACCGAGTCCGAGAAGAAGCAGGCCGTTGATCCGGCGCAGCAGCCGGGATGCACCCGGCGACCGACGGAGCCGCCGGCTCAGCGCGGCGGAGAACAGCGCGACCAGCAGGCACCAGATCGTGCCGGTGGTGACGAACAGCGCACCGAGAATCAAAAACGACAGGGGTTTGTTCGGGCTCGCCAGCGAAATGAACTGCGGCAGAAAGGCAAGGAAGAAAAGGGCCACCTTCGGGTTGAGGATATTGGTCACCGCCCCCTGTCGGTAGATCTGCAGCAGGTCGTCCCGCGACCATCGTTTTGCCGTGACCGGCGGCGCCGTGGCCGCACCGCCAAGCAATTGTACGCCCTGATAGACCAGATAGGCGCACCCGGCATATTTGAGCAGCGCAAAAGCGGTGGCCGAGGCGGTGATGATGGCGGAAAGACCGAAGGCGCCAAGCAGTGTATGAACGATCGACCCGGTCCCGATACCGAGTGCCGCGGCGACTCCCGCTGCCCGGCCCTGGCTCAGGCTCCGGCCGATAATATAGAAGGTGTCGGGACCCGGATAGAGGTTGAGCAGAATGCCGGTACCGACGAATATCGCCAGATTTTCAATACCGAGCATCACCCCACCCGTTCATTGCTATGAACCACCGGTGGATACGTCCGCCGCACCATGCTCCCGACGGTCAACGGCGTCTCCCGACAATAACGCCAGGCGATCGAGCAGGGCGCGGTTGTCGCGCTCCAACTCGGCCACCCGGGCGGCCAGGGCCTCCCTGTCGGTCCTCGCCTGCGCCAGCTCGGACTCGGTCAGTTCCCGCTGCCGTGATTCGGTCAGATCGACAACGACTCCCTCGATCGCCGTCAACTCCCCGTGTCGATTCCTGACGGCGCGGGCCGACAGGGAGGCCGGAAACCGGGAGCCGTCTCGACGAACCAGGGCAAGTGCAAAATCCTTGACGCAGCCGGTGCGGCCGAGCTGTTCGAGAAACAGCTCGCGGTCGGCGGGCTCGGCAAAGACCTGCGCTGCTTCGGTTATCATCGACCGCATCTCCTCGACGGTCGCATAGCCACCCATCTGTGCCAGCGCCGGATTGATGTCCTCGAACGCGCCGTCGGCCGTCAGGCGGAAGATTCCCCCGTTGGAGGCCATGAACAGGGCTCGATATTTGCTTTCCGCCTGGGTGATCTGGTGCAGGGTATCGATCCGGGCCAGCGAGGCGCTCATCAATCGGGTCAGCGTACGAGCAAAATCCCCGAGCACCGATCCGGGCCCCCACCCGTCGGCCTTCCCGGAAAACACGATGAACCGGGTCACGCCTCGCGCCTCGACGACCGGCACGAAAAGCAGCGATGCGTCCGGCGGCACCACCGCATCGTCCGCGCTTTTATTCAGATCGACGCGTTGAATCGCACCGGCGGCCAGTCCGGCCCGGCTCGATTCGCCGAGCATGCCGAAAAAACGGGGGCCGGCGCCGCCCTGCCGGCCGGTCTGATCCCACGTGAAGATTCCCAGGCAGCAGACCTTGAATTGATCCTCGATGACCTCGGCAACGATGCGTACCACTTCGTCCTTGTTCAGCGCGTTGGTCATCGCCTCGGCGGCGGCGTTCAATTCGTGGAGCCGGGCGACATGTCCGGCAATGGCGGCAATCAGCGTATTGATTCCGGAAAAACAGCGGCCCAACTCGTCCAGCCCCGGCCGCCCGGTCAGGCGAACCGAGAAATCTCCGGCTGCTGCCCGCTCGACGACAGCACCACATTGTTCAACCGGCCGCAATACCAACCGCCTGACCGCCAGGCCCGCCAGAAACGACGCTCCGGCGGCCAGCACCACGGCGCCGGTGAAGAGTTGCAGCGCCAGATCCCGCCCAATCGGCTGCTGCCTGCCGGCGGCAAAGAAAAAGCCGGCAACGAGAAACAATACCGCCAGTCCGCCGAACACCGGCAGACAGATTGTGACAAACAGGCTCCGGTCAGACGGTTTCACGACATGGTCCCAACACCGGTTGCGGCTGCTTCAGCTGCCGTTGATCGACAAAAGCGGGCGACACGATACTCGCTGCGGTCGCCAACCACCGCTCACCCCTGTGTATCTTCCTGGTCGAACCGGAAACCGCCGTTTTCAATTTCCCGGTCGATTTCTCTGAGACTCTGGCGCATCTGTTTCAACGCCTGGCGAATACGGTTTTCATTTTCCACCAACGCCAGTCGAAGATAGCCGTCACCCTCCTCTCCGAAGCCGGCCCCCGGCGCCACCGCCACATTGGCGCGGTTCATCATTTCCACGGCAAACCGGACCGAACCCATCCGCGCATAGGGGTCGGGGATTTTCACCCAGAGAAACATGCCGGCTTTGGGCACCTCCACGTCCCAGCCCATCCGGGCCAGCCCGTCGCACAGCACGTCCCGGCGATTCTGGTAGGTCCGCGCCTGTTCACCAATGTCGTCGTCACAGTCCCGCATGGCCACGATGCCGGCAATCTGGATCGCCGAAAAAATACCGTAGTCATAGTAGCCCTTGATTCTCGATAATCCTTCGATAATCCGCTCGTTGCCGACGCAATAACCGAGGCGCCAGCCCGCCATGTTATAGGATTTTGAAAACGAACCGAATTCCACTCCCACGTCTCGCCCCCCCTCAACCTCGAGGAAACTCGGGGCGACATAGCCGTCGAAGGTGATTTTCGCGTAGGCGAAATCATTGATCACCATGAAATTGTAGTGCCGGGCATACCTGACCACCTCGGCGAACAATTCCTTCGAGGCCAGCCGGCCGGTCGGGTTGTGCGGGAAATTGAGCATCACCAGTTTCGGGCCGGGATAGAGCGACTTGCACATGCCGACCAACTGCTCAAGGAAGAGATCCTCGGTGACCAGCGGGATGCGCAGCACATTGGCCCCGGCAATAACCGCCGCATAGACGTGAATCGGAAAGGCCGGCGCCGGCACGATCACCGTATCTCCCGGGCCGAGCAGGGCAAGGCACATATGGGAAATTCCCTCCTTGGAACCGATGGTGCAGATCACATCGTTTTCTCCATTGAGGGATACCCCGTAACTGCGCTGATAATACTGGGCGATCTCGCGCTTCAGGTTCTTCATGCCGCCGGCCACCGGGTAACGATGGGTCTTCGGGTCCATGGCCACTTCACAGAGCTTCTCGGTGACCGTTCCCGGCGCCGGATCGATCGGGTTGCCCATGCCGAGATCGATGACATCGTCACCCTGCCACCGTTTTTCCATCTTCATCTTGTTGATCATGCCGAACAGATAGGGCGGCAATTGATTCATGCGCTCGGCAAACCTGACCTGAAACGTCTTTTTCATCGCGTCACAATTCCTCCGGCAGGACAAGGGATCCACATCCCTCTCCCGCATCTCATTCATGCTGCGCTGCGGCCTGATCGGCTGAATCTCGACCAGCGGCGGGACAGGTTTTAACCTGTCCTCCGCTCACTATCACGATTTAGCATCAGACAGAACTG
>CAYSSK010000115.1:0-11468 GCA_964433645.1 uncultured Desulfofustis sp. | reverse complement strand
CCGCGAACGGGACGATTTGTCCCGACGGCAGGGACGGGGGAAACCATGAGGAACCAGCATGACGAAAAAAGTTCTCGTTGTCGACGATGAAGAAGACATGCTCTGGATGCTCCAGAGAAATCTGAACAAGGGCATGCCGGACGTGGAAATACTCTCCGCCCGCTCCGGGGAGGAAGCGCTGGCCGTGCTCAGCGACACCACGGTCGAACTGGTAATTACCGATATCAACATGCCCGGCATGAACGGTCTCGACCTGCTCATCGAGATCAACAACCGCTACCCGGACACCGGCGTCATTATCATGACCGCCTATCCGTCCAGCGCCTACGAGCGGGAAGCGATGATGAGCGGCAGCCTCCGCTTTATCGAAAAGCCGTTCGACATCAAAGACATGCGCGATATCGTCAAGAATGTCCTGAAGACCAGCGATGGCTTTCAAGGCACGATCAACGGTATCGACCTGATGGATATTATCCAGTTCAACGGACTCTCGCAGGCCACCGCGGCGCTCAAGGTAACCACCGCCGAACAGGAAGGCATGCTGTTCTTCAAGAACGGCGCCGTTGTCCATGCGATGTGTGACCAGGCCAGCGGCGAAGAGGCCTTTTTCAAGATCATCACCTTCAACGACGGGACCTTACAGAACATCAGAGGAGTCGAGCCGCCGATTATCAGCATAAACAAGAGCCTGGAATCACTCCTTTTCGAAGCTGCCGTCCGGAACGATGAAGCGGCTCCACGACAGGAAACGGAGGATAATGACCATGGTCCTGCCGCCACGCTGGAGGATCTCGATACCGGCGATATCATTGCACCGCTGGAAGACGAAGCCGAAGCGGCGCTGGCGGACTTTGCCGATGACGGACTCCCCGGGACCATCTCCGACACCGGACCGGAAATGGCTACCGCACCGCTTGCTGCCGCTCAGGCAGAAGCCAAACCGCCATTACCGCCGGATAACCCCCCGCCGCAACAAGACAATCAACCGGATCCGCCGGCCGCCAATAACGAGCAGCAAACGTCAACTCCAGAAGAGGACAATGAAATGACCGACATCCAGAAAATTCTAGCCGAGTTCACAAACATTGAGGGCGTACATACCGCTTGCCTGGTTGGCCGCGACGGGTTCCTCCTCGACAACATCGCCCGGAGCGGCATCGATGCGGAAATGATCGGCGCCATCGCCTCATCCGGCTTCGGATCGGCCGAATCGATGGGCAATCAATTGGGGCAGGGAGACCTGAACATGACCATGCTCGAATATACCGAAGGACCGGTCATGTTCGCACCGGTCGGCAGTGAGGCCTTTCTGGTCATCGTTGCCGACAAGGACACCAACCTTGGCTGGATCCGCTTGACGATCAAGAAGAATTCAAAAGTCATCGAGAAAGCAGCCAACCTCTGATTCTCAAGAAAAAAAGGCTTGGGGAAAACGCTCCAAGCCTTTTCGCTCAAAATCAACCGTCGCAGCCGGCTCTCCGGCAGCGGCTTGCGCGGAGTTTTCAGAACTCCGATCCTCTCTGGTTGGCCATGGAACATGAGTATTTCCGCCCGCTCTCCGCGCTGCCCGGAAATGCTCATGTTTCAGGTCCGCCTTTTGCTTTCCTCACTCCGTCGGCTGGCGGAATTGTTCGAGCAGGTCCGCGGAAAAGCGCGACAACTCTACCTCGAATCGTTTCATCAACATCCTCGCTTTACCGAGCCACTCATCCTTGCTGGTCATGACAAAGATAAAAAACGGCTGTTCCGGCGTATGCCGGATAATGAAATGATAGCGGCTGGTGGTGATCAGGATATCGTCGGTCACTTCGTCGTCTGCCAGCAGTCCGATCGCCTTGCCGTTGGATTTGACAATCGAGGCCAGATAAGCGGATGCCGCCGCTGTTTCAAGACCCTCTTTTCTACTCACCTCGGCAATGGAAAGACCGTCTTCGACGGTGACCACCGCGACAGCGAGAACTCCCGGCAATTCCTTGGACAACGACGCAATCAACCGCTGCAGTTTTTTGATCATTACCTACCTTCAGAATGGCCCGGCATTGTCTGGTACCGGATTACGGAATTCGTTGGGCTTCATGTCAACCGATCGATCGGTTGACATGAAGCCCCCGACGGTTCACCCTGCAACGAGAACGTCACACATACATTTTTATATCTTCTGCTTCCCCAAGATTCAACTGAATAATCATGTCCAACAGGAAACGACGCCGCAGTTCCAGTCACGGCGCATCAGCCGCGGCAACGCGTATGAAAACAGCCGGCCCTGATCATCCCCCCGCCGTTTCTGACGACATTGCCATTTGTTTGCCATTTGGTTTGCCAATCGTAGCCAGGCAAGCGGGCGCCGCCCCCGGCACATTTTTCAAAGAGTGGCGGATCGACGTCGGCACGGATCAGCTACGATACGGACTGTACAAGCAGACTCACGACAAGTCTCACCTGACGCGCGCCACGCGACCAACTGCCCTGCTGCAGCGATATTCAACAGGCGGTCCAACCGCGCCCCGGCTGACCGGCCAGCCGGGCTTTGCCGGCAGAGTAGGCCGGTGCCGGCATACCGACGAGCGGCAATTTGATAAGGGTCGACACCGAACGACTCGCTGGAGAGACCAGAAGATCCTCACTGATTGGCCCGGTAAGCCTGCTCGATCAGATCCTTGCCGATCTCCTGCTCGAATTGTTGCCACACCGGGCGCATCGCCTCGACCCACTGACTCCTCTCATTTGGCGACAATTGCACAACCTCGGCGGTACCGGCATCGATCACCTGCTGACGTGCCTCCCGATCGGCTTTTCCCGCCAGCTCGTTGGCAAATGCAATCGCATCATTGACTGCGGTTTGCAGGTCCCTTTGATCCTCAGGGCTGAGACTTTCCCAGAAATTTCTGGAGGTCACCACCATATAATCGATCACTCCGTGATTTGATTCGGTGATATGCGTTTGCACCGTGTAAAATTTCTTGGAAAATATATTGGACCAGGTATTCTCCTGACCGTCGATCACTCCGGTCGACAACAGGGAATGGACCTGAGAGAACGGTTTCGGGACAGCCTCGGCACCGATGGCGGCAAACTGTGCTTTCAATACGTCCGACGATTGAATTCTGAACTTCAGGCCGGCCGCATCCTGGGGAACCGATAATTTGCGGTTCGCCGATAATTGTTTCATCCCGTTATGAATGTAGCCCAAGCCGATCAGTCCCCGATCGCTCAGAGAGTTCAACAAAGCCTGGCCCTCCAGGGACTGTTGAAAACGATCCACGGCGCTCATATCTTGAAAGAGAAAAGGCAGGTCGAACACCTGAAGTTTTTTGGTGTATAAGGTGAACTTCGACACGCTTGGCGCTGCCATCTGGACGTCGTCGAGAAGCAGCGCCTCGAAGATCTGGTCATCATCAAAGAGGGTGGAGTTGGGATATACTTCCACGGCGAAGCGCCCCCACATCCGTTCCGCAACCAAACTTTTCAGCTTCAATGCCGCCTGCCCCTTCGGCGTCTGGTCGCCGACCACATGAGAAAAACGGATGACAGTCGGTGCCGCCCGGCCTGTGCTTACCACGCCAAGCAGCAGGCAAAAACAGACAAAGACAGGGATAAATGAGCGAACCATTGCTGAACCTCCCGACACTTATGTTAGTTTTCAGGCCGAAGCAGCCTCATCTTCGATCTTGAATACGGCAATAGACTCCTCGAGCTGCTTCGAGGTAGACGTGATCTTTTCCATGGAAGCAGCAGTCTCACGTGTGGCGGCCGTCGTCTCTTCAGTCAATTGTCCAACTTCATGCATGAGCTTGGTAATATTCTCCGATTCCACCGCCTGCCGGCGCGAAGTCTCGGAAATACTCTCGACGAATTCCGCCAGTTGATTGGAAACCGCCTCGATCTCCTCGAGCTTTTCATAAGCCTCATCAGCCAGTTCCGTACCGTCTACTACCTGCTGAATACTTTTTTCCATACTGATAGCCGCCTCGCTGATCTCACCCTGGATGGTGCTGATCAAGGTTTCGATCTGTTTCGTCGATGCCCCCGAACGTTCAGCCAGGCGTTGTACCTCCTCGGCGACGACGGCGAACCCCCGCCCCGCCTCTCCGGCCATGGCCGCCTGGATAGAGGCATTCAAGGCCAGAATCGAGGTTCGATCGGCGATATCGTTAATAATCTGAACGATATTGCCAATCTCCTGGGAGCTTTCGCCGAGCCGTTTAACGGTTCGAGCAGTACCGCGCATATTTTCCTTGATTGAACTCATGGCCTGGTTGGTCTTGCGCACCGCATCCGATCCTGCCCGGGCACTGGTCCGCGCGCTGCCGGACACTCGGGCCGACTCATCGGCACTTGCAGCGACCGCCCTGATGCTTTCAGCGATTCTTTCGACGGTAATGATTGCAGCGCGGATTCTGGCAGCCTGCTCTTCGCTGGATTGACTCAGCTTTCTGGTTATCTGATCGACGTCGCTGGATGAGTTTCCGACCAGAGACGAAGCCGATTTGACATCCTTGACAACCCGGCTCAATTGCTCGGCCATATTGTTAAAAGAGTCGGCGATCGCGCCGGTGACTTCTTCGGTAACGTCCGCACGGGCTGTCAAGTCGCCATCGGCAAGGTCGCTGATCTCGGTTAAAAGTCTCATGATCGAGGCCTGAATGGCGTCGCGCTCTTCACGGCTTTGAATCAGCACCAGGGTGTTGTCGAGCATCGCATTGAGCGATTCGGCCATCTCTCCAAGTTCATCATTGGTCACCACCTTGGCACGAGCGGAAAAGTCACCGATACCAATGTCGCTGAACATTTCCATAATGTTGTCTATCTGTTTTGTTAAACGGCGTGAGAAGAAGACCGCACCGAAGACACCGAGCAACATCGTCAAAATGGCGACAGCCGTAACAATGATCAGAGACAACCGATCGATATCCTTCAACTCGGCAATCGTGTCCGCCTGATCTTTTCGTGCGGCTTCGATGAGGGTAGTAAAGGTGGGTATCATTTTGTTAATTGCGGAACGGTAGTCACGACCGTAACCTCGTATCATATTCTCAACGAGTACCATCTGATTAAAAATGTCGAGATACTGGTCGGACAAGAAGTAGAGTCTCGTCCGCAACTGGTCGTCACCTATTCGCCGCAATATCTTCTCCTTGAGATCCTGCACCGCGTTCCTGGTCTGCTGGATGTAGCGTCTCTCGTTTCTGAGCAGATAATTTTTTTCATTCCGGCGGACCGACAATATCGAAACCAGCAACGTCTCATCCCCGAGATTGGCGGCCTCTTCCTCAACCTGATGAATGATGTCGCGGAGCCGTCCTTCCGCACCCTCATCCTTGTGTCCCTTTGCCTCCGCGCTCGCTACCATGCCGAAAAAAGCGGCCCGATAATCATCGAGCTCCGCCCGTAATTGCGCAAGTTGGCCGATGGTGTCCTGGTCGTCCGGTTCGATTTGTTCTATTTCGCCGAGCAACTCGTATACCCGATTCACGTAGTTTTCAACCTTGCCCACATACTCGAGACGAGCGTTTTGGAAACCGAGCTGCTTGTAGTTGAGCAGATAGTTCTGGTCCAACTCGCGAGCCCGCATCAATTCTTGAATCGCTTCATTGGACAAGGCCACGATCCGGCCGTCACGGTCGACCAGATCGGTGATGCTCTGGCTGGTAATTCGACTCGTTACAACAGCTACCAGGGTAACGATGATCGTACCAAGGGTGGCGACCAGGAGGATGGCCAGAACCTTGTTGCGAATCTTGTCTGTAATAAACCGAAACGGTTTGAACGCAGCAATACGCCCTTTCTGTTCTTCACTCATCACGCATCCTCCAGGCCCGGCTGAAGCGCCCCGGTGTCTGTTCTACACCGGCCCCCAACCCCACTCGGTTAAATTGTTTTATTGATAATATCTAATAGTTCTTCTTCCGAAAACGGTTTGGTGAGATAGCCGTCCGCGCCCTGCTTTATCCCCCAGAAGCGATCACTGTCCTGCGACTTGCTGGTGACCATGACAATCTTGATTTCCTGCGTCTCCGGACTGCTCTTGAGTTGCCGGCAGACCTGAAAACCGTTTTTCTGCGGAAGAATAACATCGAGCAGGATCAAATCGGGTTTCAGTTCCACCGCCTTGCGCATCGCTTCCTCGCCCTCGGCCGCCGATTCGACACGATAGCCTTTCGACGTGCAGGCAGCCATCGCAATCTGTCGGTCGGTAGGGCTGTCATCCACCACCAGAATCAATTTATCGTTCATACCATGTCAACCTTACTTCTTAATGAATTTGTCTATTCCTTCATCCTTCCAGATCTTCAATGTCTTCGAGTCGCTATCCTTGATTTTTACCCCGATGGCATTGACCGGCACAGTGTGCTTCTTCTGAATCTCGATCCAATTCTTTCGCACCGATGCATCGATACCCATAACCAGTCCTCCTTGTTCGTGTTTCCGGCTTCGTGACCGGTTCCTGCAGTTTGTTCCCGCCCGTTATGCCGGCTCAGGGCCGACGACGCAGGCGGCAACTTTTTCCGACCAATTCTGAAAGTAGTCACCCCCCACCGCTGCTAAAGAGGCCGTTGTCGCCGTTTCCAGGCCGCTGATGATCTCCTCGGGCGCGATGACCCGGCCGAAATAGAAGGTCTGGGTCAACAACCTGCTCATCCTGACGAATGGATCTTCGGAATCGACATGATATTGGCCGATATTGTAGAGTTTTGCCTGCCACAGCTCCTCTTCGTCCAGCGGCGCCGCCGCGGTAAGCAGCGACCGGCTGATATCAAGCACCTCGTCGACCACGGCAAAGACCGCGCCGGGCCGGCAGGAACCGGATATCACCAGGGCGCCGCCGTCGACATAGGCGTGGTATTCCGAGTGCACGTCGTAGACCAGCCCCCGCTCCTCCCGCAATGATCGATACAACCGGGAAGACAGGCCGCCCCCCAGAGCCGTGTTGAGCAGATGGATGGCATAGCGGTCCGGCCAGGCGTACGGGGGGGCCTTCACACCCACGGAAAAATAGGCCTGATTGCCGTTATACCCCTGGCGGACGAAGCCGCTGCTAAACGGGGCTTCGCCAGGTGTCCGCCGGGTGGAGCGCCCGGTAAGCCGCCAGAAGCAGTCCCGCACCTGGGCGACGATATCTTCATGCTCGAGATTACCGGCAACGGCGATGATCATCCGATCGGGAAGATAAAAATTGTGCAGGTAATAAATGACGTCTTCCCGGGTCAAGTCGGCTATCGACTCGGGACTGCCCTCGATCATGCACCCCAGCGGATGATCGGGCCACATCACCGATTTCAGAGTGGCCAGAGCCTGTTCACCGGGCTGGTCGGCGGCCATCTGCTGTTCGTTGATAATCACCTGTTTTTCGTTGTTCAATTTTTCCTCGGGAAAAATCGAATTGAGCAGCATATCGGAAAACAGATCGAGGATGTAGGTCCGGTGATCGTCCATGACAAAGCCGCTGAAACAAGTATAATCCCGCCCGGTGAAGGCCGATACCCGCCCGCCCATGGTATCGATGATCCGGCTGATGTCGCCGCTGCTCCGGGTACTCGTGCCGTGGAAGAGGACGTGCTCGACCAGATGCGCCAGCCCCGTCCGCCGGCCGATTTCATCGCGGGGACCGGTCCCGATCATGATGCCGACCGCCACCGATCGCGAGCCGGGAACCGCTTCGGTCACCACGCGCAGGCCGTTTTCCAGTGTGCTCAGTCCGATCGTCATCGGCTCACCGTGCCCCCCGAGGCGATCATTCGCAGATCAGGCACCAGAAGCAGGGCATCCTGTTCCCATTCATAAGCGCCTTTCAGCCCTCGCGCGGCAAGTTGCTCGGCAATCCGGACCGGAACGCAGGCATCGGACATCGACCTGATTTTGACATCGTAGGCGACATCGACGAGCAGTCGCGAGACCAGCGGCGGCTCACCGGTGGTGGTTGTCTTGACGACGATCCTTCGTTTCACTTCGCCGCCGCGCACCGGCCTGAACCCGAAATAGCGCTCCAGGCTGACTGCCGGCAGGGCCAGTCCCTGCCAGGCGGCAAGGCCGGCGAGATATGCGGGGGCAAAGGGTACCGGACAGAGCGCCAGATCCTGGACGATGTGCTCGACCTGGCTTCTGCTCAGGGCCCAGAACACCTCTCTTTTTCTGATCGGCTGGACATCCGCCTTGACGAAGATTATGTCTTGTTTCTCCTCCATTCCCTGGATCCTTGCCTCAACGAGTCGTCATCTTTCTTTTCTGCCGCCGGCGGACGGCAGGGCCAACAGGGCGCCGCCGGTCAATACCGGCACGGCGATGTCCCCGCAGAGTGCGACCTGATCGAAAAGACGGCGGCAAGTTCCGGGAAATGCATCCGGCAGCGGCTGAAGCCCGGCCTGATCGACATCGTGGCGAGTCGCAACATCGTCGACGATGAGCCCTATCGTCGTCTCCCCAGACAACACGACCAGCCGCCTGCGCCCCGTCATGTCGTCCTTTCGACCAAGCAGGATTTCGCTCAGCGACAATAGTGGTATCCTGCCCATGGTATCACCGGCCTTTTTCTTGAATGCTTGCCAGTCGGCAAGCAGCTCCGCCGAACTGCCGCGTTCGGGATAGATCTGATGCACCTGTTGCGTGTCGATACCCAGGCGATAAGGACCGGTGCCGATCACCATGAAGTCTGAGGTCATCGCTGATCTCCGGGGCTGATGTGTCGTCTATCGGTCATGACTTCTCGCCGGCAAGACGTTGCAAGAGCGCAACGAACTGGTCTTCTTTATAGGGTTTGATCAGATAATGATCGGCACCCAGTTCTTCGGCCTTTTTCTGGTGCTTCTCGGAAAACCTCGATGTCAGCATGATCACCGGCACCACCCGGTAACGCGCCTGACTGCGCAGGATGCTGAGAAATTCGAAGCCGTTCATGCGCGGCATCTCGATATCGAGCACGATGGCATCGGGTCTGCTGGTCTCGAGTTTCTCGGCGGCATCGACCCCGTCTGTGGCCAGGACCGACAACCAGCCATTGTTTTTAACCACACGCGAAACGCTTTGCCGAACACTGATGGAGTCATCGACGACCATCACCGTAAACGGCCCGGTTGCCACTTTGGCCACCGATTGTTCCAGCTCTTTGATCACTGTCCGGAACGGCGAGGCCAGTTCGTTGACATTGAGAATGGGAATCAACGAACCGTCGCCCATGATCGTCACGCCGCCGATCCCTTCGACATGGCGGAGATGCGAGCCGAGATCCTTGACGATGATTTCCTGCTGTTCGACGATGCGCTCGATGGTCAACGCGACCCGGCCCTGATCTCCGTCAACGAGCAGCACGGTCAGGTCTCCCTCGCCGCCGCTCATTTCAGATTGATCGTCCCGAAGGCCGAAGATGCCGGCGAGATCTTTCACTTCCACCGTTTCCTCGCCGAGCCGTACCTGCGGCGGACTGCCCTGAATCACTTCGGCCCGGGTGATTCTCCGAATTTCCAGGATATCCTGCAGGGGCACCGCATAACGCCGGGTTCCGACCAGGACGATGGCAGCCCGGTTGATCGACAAGGAAACCGGGATACGCAGGAAAAAGGTACTGCCCTGGCCGGAGCTGGTCTCGACTCTGACGGATCCTCTCAACTCGAGCAGGTTCTGTCGGACGACATCGAGGCCGACGCCTCGCCCCGACAGGTGACTGACCTGATCTCGGGTAGTAAATCCCGGGACAAAGAGATGCTCGAGCAATTGTGTCTCGGACAGGTGCTCGACCTGCTCGACCAGCCCCCGACTGCGCAGCTTCCGGCGGATCGCCTCGGTATCGATGCCGCCGCCGTCATCGGCTATTTCCAGCAGGACATGGCTGCCGCGCTGCACTGCCTTCATGCGTATGACACCCTGGGCCTGTTTGCCGGCCTGGCGCCGCAGCTCCGCCGACTCGATCCCATGATCGACACCGTTTCTCAGGATATGCATGATCGGATCGGCCACCTTGTTCCAGACGAACCGGTCAAGGAAGACATCTTCGCCCTCAACGACCAGTTTCACCCGCTTGCCAAGATTCGCCGAGGCACTCCGCACGGTACGGAAGAAATTTCGGGAAAAGGCGGACAGCGGCGTCATCCTGACCCGCACGAGCTTATCCTGCATCAGCCGCATCAGCAGTTGCTGGTTGGCAATATGACCCCGCATTTCGTTGGCGAGATCGGCCAGGCCGTGATGGATGGAACCGACATCCACCGCCAATTCGTTCAAACTCCTGATGATCAGATGCAGTTTTGAGTAGCGATCGAGCTCTATCGGATCGAATTCGGTGAATGGTTCGGTCATGGTCCCGGCCTCGCCGGCGGCGGCCGCTACCTGCCATCCCCGCCCGAAGCCATGCAGGGACTCGACCTCAAAACCGCTCTCCAGGTCATGGGAGATTGTTTTCAACCTTTCACCGGCGAAATTGAGCTCAAAAATCGCCTGCGACACATCACCCAACCGCTGCTCAAGGGCACTCCGGGTGACGATCAACTCGGATTCCAGACCGACCAGCTCGTCCAGGTTGTCCAGACGCACCCTGACAAACCCGCTGTCGGCGCCAAGGGGCTGAACCTGCTGATCCGGCTCGCCCTGTCGATCGATGAAAACTGCCGGTTGATCGTCGTCCGGCTCACCCGAGGCGGCTTTACCGGCCGTTTGCGACACCACCTCGGCACCTTCTGTCGACAAACCGGTATCCTCTGCGAAAGGCTGCCATCCGGTCGCCGGCGGACTTTCCCGGTCCGGCCCGGCGAGCAGCTCGCCGATGGTCTCCGACAGCTGGGTCACGGCCGCATCACTTGACTGGTGCGGTCGCCCGGCCATCTCTTCGATCAGGTCGATGGCGTCGGCCAGTACGGCAACTTCGTGCGGCTGAATCTGCCGAGCGTGATCGGAAAATGAATCGAGCAGGTCTTCGCATCGATGGGCAAACGCAAAAAGATTTTGATAACCGGTCATCCCGGCCGCCCCTTTCAGCGTGTGAACCGCCCGCCGCATCTGGCCAAGGTGCTCCGCCACCTCTCCGTCGACCACGGTCGGGCCATCGACGAGCCGCTCAAGCGCAATCAGGGCGCCACCGATAACCTGGAGATGCCCTTCGCTCTCGGCGACGAAAATATCGTGAAGAGCCAACTCGTCTTCATCATCGGCTCCTGCACCTGCTGCAGCATCGTCGGCCGGTTCCGCTTTCTCCGTCACCAGCGCGTCGCCGGAAACCTGGGCAAAAACGTCCCGGAACACGATGTCTTCACTATCCGGGTTCTCGTCTTCGTCGTCGACAACAAGGAAATCCGGTTCATCGAAGAGGTCCGCGACATCATCCTGGGCCGCGGCCGGGGCCATCATCAGGGCAAAATCCCGAACCTGTGCCATCGATTCAACGACCGTGCTCGTCTCCGCCGATTCGATCCGGCCGGGGTTTTCCAGTAGCAGGCCAAAGAACCGGAGATAATTGGTGAGCAGATCGACCGTCTGATCGGCGA
>CAYSSK010000114.1:0-11651 GCA_964433645.1 uncultured Desulfofustis sp. | reverse complement strand
CGGATCTGACGCATCTCCAACCAGCCACTGCCGACCTGAGGCTGCAATTCCATTCGTAAAAACTCTTCGGGTTTGTGACGCTCATCGACAGTCTCGATATAAAAATCTTGTGCGACACAATGACTCCGATATTTGTCAATGATTGTCCAGGTTGCTGTCGAGTCTGCCGTCATGCCGCTGTTCTCCATCTATGCGTCTTCCAACCTCCCACCCGCATCATCCCCTTCAACAAACAGTATTTTTAGGATTTTTTAAAACATCTCAACTACCGGCCAGATGCTGCAGCCAGTTGTCGGCCTGGCGGCGGAAGGCGGTGATTTTTGCCGCCCGCTGAAAGGCGCTTCTGGCCTCGGCCAGGGCCTCCTGCTGGTAGTGGGCCATTCCCAGCAGCAGCCAGGCTTCACCCTGGATTTTTTCTGCCTTGCTTGTAGAGGCCCGTTGCAGATGGGGGAGGGCGTCTTGCCACGCATCCCGGTGGATCAGCAGGCGCCCGAGTTTGAGAGCGACCGGCGGACCGCCGTCCTGTTCCAGGGCTTGGCGCAGGGCGGCTATGGCCTGCTCTTCTTCCTTGGCCAACTGCCAACTGTCGGCGAGCAGTTCGTAGTTGGCGGCGGTGGCCGGAACCCGGCCGTCGCTTAAGGCTTGCTGCAGCGCGACTGCCGCCTGTTGCGGCACTCCGGTGAAGAGACGCAGCCGGACCAAACGGAGGATTTCTTCCGGTTGGTTGAGCAGGTTGTTGTGGTGGGCTGTGCCCAGGGCGGCAGCCGCCTTCTTCTCCTCTCCCAGTTGCAGATGAACCGAGGCCAGCTGCTGCCAGTACTGCTTATTGTCGGGGTAGCGGGCCACGATTTCGCCCAGCCAGCGACGCAAGGCCGGCCAATCTTCGGCGCCCTGACCGGCGTTGATCAAGAGGCGGTACCAGGCCTCTTCCGGTTCTTCTGCCGCGGCAATCGCCGCCAGCAGGTGATCGATGGCCGGCCGGTAACGTTGGGCGGCCAGGTATATCCAGGCCGCCTGCGTCCGCTCCCGGGGGGTGGGCGTATCTGCCCCGGCTCCATCGGTTGCCAGCCAGGCTTCGATTCGTGCTACCGCCGCCTGGGGGCGCTCCAACTCCAGCAGGAGTTGGGCCGTGTTATAGAGCAGTTGGCGGCGGGTTTCCGGCGGTAAAGCGTCGTGGGCCAGCGCGGCATCGAAGGCTTCCAGGGCCGGTTCGGCTCGTCCCGTTTCATAGAAGAGAAAACCTTGCAGCTGCCTGGCGGTGGCCACGGCCAAGGGTTTTTCGGCAAACCGCGCCAGCACCTCCTCGATGGCCAGCTCGGCCTCGGCTCGGCGATCTTCCTGCAACAGCTCATGGACGGCGCTCAAGGCCTTATGGGCCGGGGGCGAGAGGGCGGGCTGGGAGGCCGCCGTTGCCGGCCACATGGCCAGCCACGTCAGCGCCAGCAAAACGCCACAGAGTGGCCAAATTTTACGCGGCACCATCAGCGTTACTCCAGCTTGAAGGTGATGGTGACGGCGGCGCGGGCCGCCACCGCTTGGCCGTCGCTGATCTGGGGCCGGAAACGCCAGCGGCTCAAGGCCCGGATGGCTTCTTGATCAAAAATATTGCGACGGGGAGCGGCCTCCAGAATGCGAATGTCACCCACCGAGCCGTCGGGGTTGATCATAAATTCCAATTTCACCCAACCGGATATTCCCGCCAGCATCGCCCGCCGAGGGTACCGGGGCGGCACTTGCGAGACGGGGGTCAGCGGTTGGCTATATTCCACCGGTCCGGTGGGGGCAGCCATAACTGGAATCCCCCCTGGAGCCAGAGAGCTTTGCAGATCGGGAGCCGCCATGGCCGGCATGGGCATGGGCGGCGGCGCGGCTTGGGGCTCCGGCCGGTCCAGGGGGGGCGATTCGGGCAAGGGGTTGGTCATCTCCGGCGGCTCCGGCGGTTGCCGCCGGCGACGCTGCACCTCGTTTTCCGGTTCCGGCATCCGGATGAAATTGATCGCTGCCGGAGGCCTGCGCTCACCCAGTTCGGCCTTCTGCCGGACCAGCCCGGTCATCAACCAGAAGAGTGCCAGGGCCACCAGTAAGCCCAAGGCCAGGGAACCGCTGTATCGCCAATACGTTGTCATGGGTTACGGTTGTTCCGCGGCGACGGCCACATTATTTACTCCAGCCAGGCGTACCTGGTCCAGGACCTCGACCAGAACCCCGCTGCGGGAGGCTCGGTCGGCCTGGATCACCACCGGCCCCTTGGGGTTTTCAGCCCGCAGTCGTTCGATATTGGCCCGCACCGCCCGTAGATCCACCCGGCGGCGGTCGATCCAGATTTCGCCGTTCTCGGTTACCGCCACCATGATCGTTGCCTGTTCCTGGCGCTGACTGGTGGCTGCCATCGGCCGGTCCACCTCGACTCCTGCCTCCTTGATAAAGGATGTGGTGACGATGAAAAAGATCAGCATGATAAAGACCACATCCATCATCGGGGTCAGGTCGATCTCGGCGGACTTGCTCTCTTCTCTGGAATAGCGATGTCTCATGATTGCCGCCTCCTTAAGGTCTCTTCGGCGCGACGGGCCAGCTTGTCGGCGGAGCGCTGCAGGTTGCTGCTGAAGTAGAAGCCGGAGATCGCCACCACCAGCCCGGCCATGGTGGGGATGGTCGCCCGGGAGACGCCGCCCGCCATGGCCCGGGGATCGCCGGTGCCGCTGAAGCCCATCACCTCGAAGAGCTGGATCATGCCGGTGACCGTACCCAGCAGGCCAAGCAGCGGGCAGATCAGGATCAGGGTCCGGATCAGAAAAAGGGTGCTTCCCAGCCGGTGGCGAAACCGCGAGACCTCCTTGCGGAGAACCCTGGTCTTACGCCATGAACCGCGAACGCCGGTGGGCGCCGATGGGTGCGCCCGAAACGCGGCCAGCTCACGGGGGAAAACCCGCCGCTGGTACCAGTAGCGTTCGATTATCAGGGTCCAGAGCACCAGGGCCACCAGCAGGATAAGCCACAGGACGATGCCGCCGGATTCGAGAAAACGGGCGATGGCATCCAGTTGCTCAAGCAGCATGCCGGGGCCCCCCATTGCTCTTTTCCAGGTGTTCAGCCAATAGCCCGGCCCCTTGACCCTCCATGACATTGATCAGATAACGGCTCTTGGCCGCTGCCACACTGTGGAGAAAGATCAGTGGGATCGCTACGCTCAGCCCCAAAGCGGTGGTAACCAGGGCCTGGGAGATGCCGCCGGCCATCAGTTGAGGATCGCCGGTGCCGAACAGGGTGATTGCCTGGAAGGTCTGGATCATTCCCACCACGGTACCCAGCAGGCCCAGCAGCGGAGCCACGGCGGCCAGGATCTTGATGGTACTCAGGCCCTTCTCCAGTTTGGGGATCTCCTGGTGGATCGCTTCATCAAGTCTGATCTCCAGGGCTTCCGGGGTCAGGTTGCAGTTGGCATCGTGCAGCGCGAGGATACGGCCCACCGGGTTATTGGTTCTGGGCAGATCACTGCGCAATTGGCCGTCGACCCGGCGGGCCATAGCGGTGAGGACGGCAAAACGCACCACGAAGATCAGCAGACCGATAGCCCCCAGGCCGAGAATAAGCATCCCGATGGCCCGACCCTGAAGGATCCGTTCGCCAATGGAAGGCACCAGGGCAAGCTGGCTGAGAATCGCCCCCCGTGAAGGATCAACGCCAATGGGCAGCAGCTCGCCCGGTTTCGCCTGCTCCAGCCGGGCGGCCATCTTCAGGTGGGCGCGGTCCGGTTGCCGGGGCAGCTCCAGGAATTGGTCACCGCCGCTTACTTGGAGCAGGTAACGGCCATCGGCAATCGTGTTGAAGACGCCGATGCGGGTAATGTCGTCCTGGCGCAGGGTGCCGTCCGGGGCCACCACCGTGCCGGTAAACGACTCGATCCGGCCGCCGTCGGCCATCTCGCGCAGGATCAGCAGCCAGAATCGCTCCAGCTCGGCCATGGTGGGCAACTCCCGGCTGTCGGCTAGTTGCCGCAGAAAATTCAGCTTTTGCGGTTGCGCCGCCAGGGCCGGGGAATCCAGCAGGCGGGCATGGAGATCGCCGGCGCTTTGCCGAACCACCCCGAAGATCTCCCCCAGATCGCCCTGCTGTTCCTGCAGCTCTTTTTCAAGGGCGATCAGTTTCTTCTCCCGGTCGGCGTGGATGGTGGTCAGGATCTCTTGGCGGCGCTGCTCGGAGTGCAGGCGCTCTTCCGCCTCAGCCAGTTGCCGCCGGGCTTCCGCCAGATCGGCGGTAAACCGCTCTTCCCGCTGGCGGTCGAACCGTCGGCTGTCGTCGGCCGCCCGTTCCACCTGGCGGAGAAAATCCTCCAGGGTGACGGTGGGCTGCGACTTCGGTGCAGCGGCAGAGTCCGAATCGGTTGCCGAAGCGGCTGTCAAAACAAGAACCGAAGTCAGGGTCAGCACCAGGGCGATCAGCAGGGTGGCAATGGGTCTTCTCATGGTTGATCCTCCCGGGGTTGAGAAATTACAACCGGAATCCGAATCAACTCCGGGGCGATGCGCCGGTCGGCCACCAGGATGCCCCGGCGCAGGTGCTGGTGATAGTCTTGTCCCAGGGGTTGCCACCGACGCCTCTGGGGGTGCCAGAAACCGCTCTCGCGGCGGTCGGGGGTCTGGTAGAGGTAGGCCAGGCGACCGATACGCAAGAATTCGACGTTGCGGGCGTCGTTGTCGTCGTCCAGGATTCCGGAGTAGGTTTCGATGGTGAGGTTGTAGTTGACCTCCTGCTGGTAGGCCTCCATTATCCGGCGGTACTTTTCGGCCACCGTGATATCGGCCCGTTCCACCAGGTTGTGGAGTCCTTCGACTCGGGCCTTACGTTCATCGGCCAGAAAGGGGAGATCGCGGGCGATAAAGCCCTCCAGGGCCGTCAACATGCGGAGCTTGAAGGGCACGATCTCCCGCCGTGTCTCTTCAATCCCGGCCAGCTGCCGCTCAAAGGAGGAGATCTCCGCCTCCTGGGAGCGGGTGATCTCCTCCAGGTTGTCGTTGTAGAGCATCAGGCTGTCGGCCCGCTGCGTCACCTCCCGATAACGGTGGAGCAGCCGGGCGGCCTCGTCACTCATGGTGTCGATCCGCTCCTGGCTGGCCTGTCCCTGGCGCAGGGACTTTTCTTCAACCCCCAGCACCTGTTTGGTATCGGTGGCGACAACCGGGGCCGCCAGGCAGAGCAAGAACCCACCGCCCAGCAGGAAGGGGATGACGGCGGCACGGACACCCCGGCACGCCGTAGTTGTAGGACTCAGACATCTTTGTAACAACATAATATGACACCTTAATAAATGCATTTCTTGCCAAAATCCCAGGTATGAGGGAATCGAGAACCGGACTGTCTTTTGTTGCAAAAGGCTAATTATGTTAGCTACGCCTTATAGCAGGGCTTTGTTCGCTTGTCAATATCTTATGATTGGTGTAACCGTTCGGCCCACACAGGTGGCGAGCCAGCGGTACTCAAGGGGGGGCGAACTTGTCCAGGAAGACAGCGATTAGCCACTGGAGAGGGAAAATCCAGGTCCGTCGATGAGGCGCCGGTGGCGTCGCCCATGCAATCGCGGCGGCATAAGAAACAGCCATGCCCGCGCTCCGGCTCGCCCGTCGGTCTCCAGGCTGTCCACCGGGAAGATCCGCACTGCCCCGGAACTGTTGCAGCAGGGAAAATGATCGGACACGAAAGCCGGCCCGGAAACAGTCTCCAGGACAGAGGCGGGTGTGCAGCCTTTGCTGTCCATCGAGGAGGCGGCGTGGTGGCAGGTTTCGAGTTTGCTGATTTCGCGTTTATTTCGTTGCACAACGAGAAGAAGCGTATTATCATCAACTTTCACTTAAGTAGGAGGAGAAACCTTCATTTCCTTATGCCCGCGTTTTTTGTCGTATTCATCGTCGATGAAGTGTCTGCTCCCCACCTGGATCAATCACCTGGAATTCGTATCGGCATTATAATTATTTGACATAGGTATACCGATTGCCAGTGCGATCAGCCTCCGCTGCAGGCTCGCGGCCGTTTGTCGGCCGAGTGCCGGCGGGCAAGAGGTGTATCGTTTCTGGTTATAAAGAGGTCCGGTCGAAACATCACATGATGCCTCGGCTCTACCACAAAAGGGGTTCACGAGAGGGCCCTGCAAAAAGGAGTAATTCAACATGGCTGAAGGCACAGTAAAGTGGTTTAACGATGCGAAAGGTTTTGGTTTTATCGAGCAGGATGGCGGCAAGGATGTGTTCGTGCATCATTCGGCCATCCAGGCCCAGGGGTTCAAGTCCCTGACCGAGGGTGCTCGCGTATCCTTTGACGTTGTCGACGGCCCGAAAGGACCGGCGGCAGCCAACGTCGTCCAGCTCTAAGAGTCGGATACGGTTGTTGCGCAGACCCCCGCACCATGGGTGCGGGGGTTTTCTTGTTCAGCAGTCAGCAGAGAGAAGAGGTGATTTTGGCTCGAACAAATTATTCATTTGAGAAGCGTCAGAAAGAGTTGGCAAAGAAGAAGAAGAAAGAAGAAAAACTCCAGCGCAAACGCGAGAAGCAGGAATCGCAGAGCGACAAAACAGAGGACCAGGCGCCGGCATCATCTGAAGAAGAGTAACACGGCGTTGACCACCGACCAGAGCAGCACCGCGCCGGTGGCAATGATGCAGACTGTCCCCAGGAACTTGTGCCTGATCGTCTCGGGGACCCGCTCCTGGTAACCCATCACGGCGCCGATGGCCGCGCCGGCGAGCATGCCCCCGCCATGTCCCCAGTTATTGATGCCGGGGACCAGCAGACCGAAGATAAAGATTCCCACCGCCCAGCCGCCGATCTGGCGGTAAACGGCAGCTCCATAGGTTCCGCCGCGGTTTTTCCCGTAATACAGGGCGGCGCCGATCAGTCCGCAGACCGCGGCTGAAGCGCCGATGGTCAGCCGCACGCCAAGCAGCGCCGAGATGAAGTAGCCGCCGATGCCGCTCAACGTGTAGATGACAATCGTCCTGCTCACTCCGTATTCACGGATGATGAGAGGCCCGAGCTGATGCAGCGCGATCATGTTGAAGACGATATGAATCAGGCTGCCGTGCAGATAGCTCGCCGAAATCAGCGACCACCAGTGCTGGTAGTGAAACAACGGGACACTGCCGGTGGCACCGAGGACCAGCAGGCTGCCGTTGCTCGGCGTGAGAAAGCCGAACGGATGACCGGAAAATGATGTGGCCCGCGGGTCAATTGCCAGCGATAGCACGAACATCACGATATTGGCGATCAGGATCAGCCGCAGGATCGACGTGTCATCGCCGCTGATGCGGGTGAAGATATTGTCTTTCCATATCGATCCCGGTTTTTTCAGGCCGCAATAGGGGCAAGCCGGCGCCGAGCGGCTGACCAGCCGCCGGCAATTGGGACAGAGCAGGGAGTTTCGCTTCTGAGATGCGTTCATAGAGGAGCCGTTGCCCAGTGCCATTCGGGTGAGACAGGTAGCTGCGCGCATCATCAGGCGATGATGCCTCGCACGAGCCGGTCCGGTCCGGACGGCTACACGTTAAGCCGGTGCTCGCGCAGACGCGCCGGCTACCGTCGAAGTTTTTGGTTGCCGGGACCGTAATCGCTCCCGAACGGTTCAGAAATTCTCTCTGTCGGCAATGGAGTTTGAAGATGGCTTTATTCTAGCACCATCGAGCCAAGAAAAGCAACCGGGGGCAAAAGACCCTGGTGGCAAACGGCCCGCGCGGAGCGCCGGGGGAGGGGCCGGCAGCGACGGAGAGGCATCGGTCGTGCGGCAGCGACGGAGAGGCATCGGTCGTGCGGCAGCGACTGGTGAACCTTCTCCGCCCAAAAAGGCGACCCGTGATAATCGGCGGAGGCGGAGCGGGAGCGTCGTCAGATCATGCAGGTGCTCATGACCTGTTTGACATCGGTTCGACCGGCAAAGATGAGATGGATGCCTTCCTGCAGCAAGACCGTCATGCCGTCGTCGATCGCTTCGATCTTGATGGCTTCGGCGGACGCTTTCTCGATGATCAGGCTCTTGATCTTCTTGTTGGCTATCAGCAGCTCGAACAGGCCCTGGCGTCCCTTGTAACCGCTGTCGTTGCAGTTCTCGCAGCCGCGGGCGCGAAAGAGCGTGAGGTCTTTGGAATAGGAGATGTTCAGGTGTTCGAAAAACATCACGCCGTAGTGGTGGACCAGATTATCGTATTCCTTCTGCGTCGGGTTGTAGGGCTCCTTGCACTCGTCGCACAGGGTTCGCACCAGCCGCTGGGCGAGGACGCCGAGCAGCGAGTCGGAGAAGTTGAACGGGTCCATGCCCATTTCGATCAGCCGGACGACGGTTTCCGCGGCCGAGTTGGTGTGCAGGGTGCTGAAGACCACATGCCCGGTCAGCGAGGCCTCGATGGCCATCTTGGCGGTTTCCTCGTCGCGCATCTCGCCGATCATGATGATATCGGGGTCGGCCCGGAGAAAGGCCCGCATCGCGGCAGCGAAGGTATAGCCGATATGCGGCTTGACCTGGACCTGGCGCAAGCGGTACTGGGTGATCTCCACCGGGTCTTCGGCGGTCCAGATCTTTTTTTCCGGGGTGTTGATATAGTTGAGCACCGAGTGCAGGGTGGTCGTTTTTCCGGAACCGGTCGGTCCGACCACCAGGAACATGCCGTAGGGCTTGGTGATGCAGGGAATAAGCCGGTTGAGAATGCGCTCCGGGGCCAGTTTGTAGACCGGGATCGGCTTGCTGTCGGCGAGAATTCGCAGCACCACGTCTTCGTTGCCGTCGGCGGTCGGCAGGGTGGCGACGCGCAGTTCGACCGTGTCGGCGCTCATCGTCGTGAACTTGATCTTGCCGTCCTGGGGCTTGCGGCGCTCGGAGATATCCAGGTCGGCGAGTACCTTGATCCGGGCGATAACCGATTTGACGTTGGTCCTCGGGATGTTCAGGATATTGGAGCAGGAGCCGTCGACGCGGAACCTGACCTCGGCGTCCTGCCTGCTGCCGTAAGGCTCGATATGGATATCGGAGGCGCCGGCCTTGACCGCATCTTCGATCATCTTGTTGACCAGTTGCACGGCCGGGGTATTGTCCACTGCGACATCGGCCGGCTGGTCTTCTACCTTCTGATAAATCTCGGGGATGTAATTGTCCTCGTCGGGAACTTCTTCAGAGCCGTCCATGGCCGTGATGTCCTCGGCGGCGGGCGGGACGATAGAGTCGAGCACTTTCCGGATGTCGTCGCCGAAGGCGAGCATCACGCTGATTCGCGGGGCCTTGAAAAAGTTCTTGACCTCCAGGATGCCGCTCTGATTGGCGGGGTTTTTGGCGGCCAGGACCATCTCGCCGCGTTTTTTCTCGAGCGGCACGATCAGGTGTGTGCGCAATAGTTCGACGGTATTGGGGGTGACAAACGATTCGGCGGAGAACCGGTCGATCGTGAGATCGACGAAGCCGGTCTTGTAGACAAAGGCCAGCGCGTCGCCGAGATCGGCCTTGGGAATCAGGTAGTTTTCCATCAGCACGGTCTCGACCTCTTTCTCCTGCTGCGTGGCGATGACCATGGCCCGTTCCATTTCCTGCGGCGAGATGATCTCCCGGTTGACCAGTTCTTCATAGCGCATCGGGATTTTCTTGCCGCTTTTGTAGTGATTGAACAGCGCGATGGCAAGCGTGTCGGCCAACTCCTTGATGCGGCTCTCGTCCGTCGGGTCGAAGTCGGCGCTGCTACGTTTGTTGATCAATTCGATCACGCCCATCAGGTTGGCCTTGTGGATTACCGGCGTCGCCAGTACCTGCCGGGTCTTGTGACCGGTTTTCTGATCCCAGGACGAATCAAAGGTCAGCGATGAATCGATCCCCTGCAATTCGTCCGTGTCGTAGACGTTCATGATGTTCAGCGTTTGCCGGGTTTCGGCGACGAATCCGGTGATGCTGGAACGGTTGATATCCATGCGGATCTTGCTGAGCGAGTCGCCGGGCAGCAGCACCCAGGACACGAGTTTGTTGTGTTTGGCGTCGATCAGGAAGATGGTCGCCATCTCGACGTTGTAGATGTTGAGGATCTTGTTGCGCAGGCCGACCATGATCGCATTCGGCGACGAGGCCGAGTGAATCTCGTTGACCAGCTTTTTGAAACGTTCGTCGTAGACGCGCTGGGAGGCTGTTTGCTCGGCGGAGGCTGTGGCTGATGCGGTCATGGCAGTCGATGATGCCGGTTGAGGGGATGGCGGGGCGGATGTCAACCGGCAACCGGAGACCGGTCAAGATCGTTTTTTAGTCGTTTGCTGACAAAAAACGTCGGAAGTATAGCATGCGATGACGGTGATGGAAATGACTATTTGACCAATAAGTCTTTTTTTATTCCAGATAATTATCTTGTTTGTCAAGGCTGTGATCCGGGGCGTGAGCGCCGTTTTTCGGCAGCTCCGACCGGTCCGCGTCACTCTCAGGAGTTCGGCAGACCGAAGGTCCGGGTCATGCGCTGGTGATGCGAACCGCGCCAAAAGAGACGACCGCACCTGGTGCATTGGTGGAAACGATGGTAGTAGCGGATGGTCAGCGGCTCGAGTCGATCCAGGATGTCGGCTTTAGATGATGTCCTTGATCGAGGCCCGGCGCATCAGGCAATAGCGATAGATATACGGGGAGGAGCCGCTGTCGGAGAAAAAGTCGAGCAGGTCCCCGGAAAAGATGAGGGTGACGGCAGGGACGCCATTGTTGGCCGAAGGGGAGATCATGGTGGTGCCAAACGAAGGATTCCGGCGGCGGACGTGGGTGCAATTCGCCGCCGGGGGTGGTTATGGCTCAGGCAACGGTTTCGAAGACCTTGCCGAGAGCGCCGCAGATCGGACACTTCTCGGGAGCCGAACCAACCTCGATATAGCCGCAGATCGGGCAGAGATAAAAATCGCTGACATCAAGGTCGGTTCCTTGTTCCACCGCTTTCAGCGCTCTGGCATAAATCTCCGCATGGACTTTTTCGGCGCCGAGCGCAAAACGGAACATGGTCTTGGCCCTGTGTCCCTCGGTGTTTGCCAGCTCGGCCATCGGCGGATACATTTCGGTGAATTCATAGGTTTCGCCTTTTATGGCGGCTTTGAGATTGTCGGCCGTGGAGGCGATCAGGTCGAGCGCCTTGAGATGCCCCTCGGCATGGATCTTTTCGGCCTCCGCCGTGGTTTTGAACAACTTGGCGATATTGACGAAACCCTCTCGTTCGGCCTTCTTGGCAAAAGCGCTGTATTTCTGAAAAGCCTGGCTCTCACCGGAAAATGCGTCGTGCAGATTGTCGATGGTCGATGACATGGAGTTCCTCCTGGTGGTTGGTGCGCTGAATGGTGAACATCTCCGTTCAAGACGTGGCTTGGGCACATGGCCGAGTCGTCAACGTCAACGCGAAAACGATAAAGGGAGGCGGCGCGTGGCGCGGCCTCATGGGATAGTGAACTATACCCGAAGACGGGTAAAGTGAAAACAGGGAAGCGGTTTGCGGTGGGTGCATCGCGATAGAGGAAAAATGTCATGACCGACCTCTGCCGGTGTGCTAGAAAGGTGAGAGAGCAAAAACGAAGCGACAGATGAAACAGACGCTGTACCGGTTTTGCACATAACCCCTACGGCCGGGAGTCACAACGAAGCATGAAAATCGGCACCGTGGTCGTATGGGCTG
>CAYSSK010000113.1:0-11980 GCA_964433645.1 uncultured Desulfofustis sp. | reverse complement strand
CATGTTGAAAAGTGCGATGCTTAAAGGAAGCTGAAGCTAAAAATTTGATGTGTCGCGTAGGTCGGGGGACGTTCTTGCTTGATTGCTTTTACGCCAGGGCCTATGCTTCCTGACAAGCAAGGCTACCGCGACTCGACGTTTCCGATCTCGTTCATCATGTTATTGCCCGTGGAAGACTGCGACTGGCGACTGGGGTCCTGGCGACTGTGGCGACTGGTTGTGGCGACTGGGGTCGGGCCACGCTATATAACTTTAATTCGGTCATATTGATTAATATTACTACATGTTTTAGGGTCTATACTGCGATTTTTGACCCCTGAAAGACGCGATGAAGAGGGGCCTTCCAGGACGGTTATCCCGGATAGCTGAGCGGTATACACCTCATCCGGTCAGATCACGTCAAGCCTGTTGACAACCATGGAAAATCCGGAAAAGCAATTCAGCGAACCCGAGCCGACTCGCCGGAACCAGGAGTCCGAAAGAGCTCGGGAAACCATCAGGATCAGCCGCCTTTTTCTGTTCGCGTTTGGCCTCAATCTGGTACTTGCCGGGATAAAAATCGTCCTTGCCCTTCGCTCTGACAGTTTCGCGGTAACCGCCGGCGCCATCGACTCGATTACTGATTCGGTGGCCTCACTGGCGGTATACGCCGGCATCCTGCTTTCCAAACGGTCGACCCGGAATTTTCCCCTCGGTCTTTACAAGATCGAAAACGTGCTCTCCATCGTCATTGCTCTGTTCATTTTCCTGGCCGGCTACGAACTGGCCAAGCAGGTCTTTGCCGGATCAACGCAGCTGCCGACCATCACCCCATCGACTATTGCTCTTCTGGCCGCAAGTACGGTGGTTATTTTCGCTTTCGGTCGCTACGCCCTGAAACTCGGCGACCAGACCGGCTCCCCGACTCTCAAGGCTGAAGGCAAGCATCGGCAGGCGGATGTTTACGGAAATCTGGTGGTACTGCTGGCCGTATCGCTGCACTATCTCGGTCTTGATGTATCCATTTTCGGCTTCACCATCGACCAGTGCGCCGCCGCTGCAGTATTGATTTTCATCCTGTATACAGGATGGGAACTATTGTCCGACGGCATGCGGGTGCTTCTCGATGCCTCAATCGATCACCAAACCCTGCACACGATTAGAGAAATAATCGAACGGGAACCGGCGGTCAGGGAAATCAAATCATTGATCGGTCGCAATGCCGGCAGATTTCTCTTCATCCAATGCGACTTGGCCCTGCGGGTCCGGGACCTGGAAAAAGCCCATCTCATCAGCGATCGACTCGAGGAAAAGGTGATGCAGGCTCTGCCAAGCGTTCAGCAGGTAATCATCCATTACGAGCCGCACGGCGCCCGCAACCTCCGCTGTGCCTTTGCGCTCCAGAATAAAAACGAAACCCTGAGTGATCACTTCGGTGGCGCACCCTACTTTGCACTGCGGACCTATCATTTGGAAACCGGCCAAACCGTCGACCAGGAAATTCTTGCCAATCCCTACCAGGAGCTGGAAAAGGGTAAAGGGCTCCGGGTGGCCGAATGGCTGGTGGGAATGAACATCGATCAGATCGTGCTCAGAGAATCCTTGGAACGTAAGGGGCCCCTGTACGTATTTCACGACGCCGGGGTAAAAATCCAGCAAACCAGCGCAGCCGCCATGGCGGATATCTCCCTTGACCAGCTCTCGAAATGAGCCGGCCGAAGCGACCATCTGATCGGCATGATCAACCTGCGGGGCAGCGGGCGCCGCTGGTGGACTCTTCGCAATGGCCCGCCGAGAAACCATGAGACCCGGAGCAGCGTCCGGAAGTGCGGTGCTTCGTCAGGCAACCGCCCGGAGCTTTACCAAAGGGATATAGAGGGACGTTCTTGCTTGATTGCTTTTGCACTATGGGCTATGCTCCCTGACATGCCAAGGCTGCCGCGACTTGACGTCCCCGATCTCGTTCATCATGTTATTGTCCGTGGAATCAAGCGCGACAGGATATTCCATGATGATGACGATCGCCGTAACTTCAGCCAACGTTTTCACGCTCTGCTGGTGGAAACGGAGACGATCTGTTACGCCTGGGCTTTACTCCCCAACCATGTTCATCTCCTGTTGCGCCCACGCAGTGTTGCCCTCTCCGTTTTTATGCGGCGTCTTCTGACCGGCTATGCCGTGACTCACAATAAGCGGCACAATCGCAGCGGGCATTTGTTCCAGAATCGTTATAAGTCAATTGTCTGTGAAGAGGAGACCTATTTACTCGAACTGATCCGCTATATCCACCTCAATCCACTGCGGGCGCACCTTGTTGCCGACATGGAATCGCTTGTTCAGTATCCGTGGTGTGGTCATGCGGAGCTATCGGGAAAACGTCCGAGTTGCGGTTTGGATGTTGGTGGTGTTCTGAGCTTTTTCGGGCAAAAAACAGCTGCAGCCCGGCGGGCGTACCATCAGTTTGTTGCGGATGGGATGGAGATGGGCAAACGTTCGGAGCTTGAGGGTGGGGGGCTGCGCCGTAGTCAGATGCTGAGTGAGACATCTGATGAAATCAAGGACTTTGATGAGCGTATCCTGGGCAGCGGGGCGTTTGTGACAGAGCTCAGAAGCAAGGGGGTTCTCAGTGATACCTCTCCGCTATCGATCAGTCTGAACCAGCTCCAGCAGCTGATTGAAAAGCGTTATCAACTTGAGGAAAACACAATCATGCTTCGCGGGAGGATGAACACGGTGTCCGAAGCACGCTGTGTTTTTTGTTTTTTTGCCGCACGCCGGTTGCATCAGCCTGGTTCAGAGATCGCCCGTTATCTTGGGATAGGCCCTCCTGCCGTTTCGCGTGCGATTCGAAAGGGCGAACAGGCAGTCAACGCGGATAACGAGTTGCAAGAGTGGCTGATTCTGGCGGTAAAGCAATAAAGCAAGAACGTCCCCTCTAACGCCCAGCTCAAAAAGAATATCCAGGGTTAACAGTTTTAGCCAAGTACATCGCAGCGCAGAACACAGCAGGAGCGTTCTTCCTATCACGTTCCTGCCGTAAA
Organism: uncultured Desulfofustis sp.; assembly: GCA_964433645.1. Taxonomy (GTDB): domain Bacteria; phylum Desulfobacterota; class Desulfobulbia; order Desulfobulbales; family Desulfocapsaceae; genus Desulfofustis. Next base: position 8,960 of record CAYSSK010000113.1, on the reverse strand, counting down.
TCGCGACGGAAGACCGCCGGCATCGGCAATCAGCAGGAGTGCTCAATGATTAAATGGGCAAAAAATACTCAAGTCCGATAAAGCTGGAAATTTTCCGGGACCGCTCGGCCGTTGTCCGCTATTTCTCACATTGTTCCCAAATGGAAGTGGTATAAAATAGGATTACCGGAATAGACCCAGCGCCACCCGCCGCATAATCGATTGTCGGAAAGGGAAATAATTGCCCATTTTTTCTGCGAAACCGATACCTGCCGTTGTAATTTTTCCCACTTCCGCCCATGCGCCCGTGCGGGTTACTCTGTCGTTGCCAAACGAAGAAGAGAGTGAAACGAAATAACATCGCTGTTACAGCGTGTTAAAAACAACGCTCACGGCCCCTCCTTTATTTCCGCCAAAAGGCATGGAAATTGCTTTAAATCTATCGGTTGACCTTTGGCGGGCCCGGTAGCCAGCCAAAAAGACGATACAGGTCACCTATCCATTTGGCTGACTCGGCATTCCGCCAGGATTCCAGACGCCGGTCAAAGCCATGCGAATACGAAAAAACTTCTGGTGGAACGAGGGGGTCTGCCCCTGATGGCGGTGGTGAAATACCCGCGACGGCGGCCGCATCCCGGCTGCACGTGGCGATTTGATCTTTCAGACACGTGCAGCCCGGATGCGGCCGCCGCCTAAAACAATCGAAGCACTCGAGGAGCAGGACGATGAACATGATGATGCCGCAACCTCCGTTGGATCTGAAACAGAAAGGCCGCCGATCATTGCCGTTGCAGCCGCTGCTTGAATACCGGCCGAAATTCGACATGGATATGGTCCAGAGACTCTTGGGCAGGCGTAAAAGAGACCGTCTGACACGAGCCACGAGAAGACGTGTCGATACCTATTATCGGCCGGTGCTCAATCGCCTGGCCCCGCGGGTGACCTGGAAGGTATACGGCTTGGCCGATCTCGAAGCCGGCGCCGTCAGGCTGGAAAACGGCGTGTGCCTGAACAGCAGAAAGATGACCAGGACTTTGGCGGGTGCTGAAAAGGTGGTCTGCTTCGTGGCCACCGTCGGCGCCGGCATCGATCGGATGATCGACTCCTTTGTCAAGAAGGGCCGAGTCGCCGATGCCTATGTGATCGATGCCCTGGGATCGGGGGCGGTCGAGCATACGGCCCAAGCCTTTCAGGATGATTTCGTGAGCACGTTCTCCCGGCGCCCCTACGTCGCCGGCCTGCGTTTTTCCCCGGGGTATTGCGACTGGCCGATCAAAGAGCAGAACACGATCTTTTCCCTGCTCGACTGCAGCACCATAGGCGTTAACCTCAGCGATACCGCCCTCATGGACCCGCGCAAGACCGTTTCCGCCGTTTTCGGCCTTTACCGCACATCCCGCGCGCCGACGCTGCTCTCGGCCAACCCCTGCCGAAGATGTGGTCACGAGGATTGCATCGCCAGGCGCACCACGACATAGCCATCTTCACGGAGATAAACAGAAAAAAAACTATGAAAACACGAAAAGGAATGGCCGGCGGTCGCTATACCCCGCTGACGACGAAGGATATCGAAAAGATTCACCAGACCACCCTGCGGGTTTTCGCCGAGGTCGGCGTTCAGGTCAACTATCCGGAGGCGCTGCACGCCTTCGCCGACGCCGGAGCAGCCGTCGACAAAGAGAGCAATATCGTCCGCCTCAAGCCTAACCAGGTGGAAGAGCTGCTGGCCACGGCGCCCGCGAACGTCATCCTCCACGGCCGCGAAGCGAGTGGCGAACACGATCTGGCGATCGGCGGCAACAAGGTCTACATGGGCACCGGCGGCACCGCCCTCAACGTCCAGGACCCCGGCAGCCTCGAAGCCAGGCGCTCGGAGTTGCGGGATGTGATGAATATGGCCAGGCTGGTGGAGAGCCTCGACAATATCCATTTCTACATGCTCAACGTCTACCCCGGCGATCTGCCCGTTGAGGAAATCGACGTGAACAGATTCGGTGCCGCCCTCAACCGTACCCGCAAACATATCATGGGAGGTGTCTACACGGTTGCAGGTGTCCGTTCGGTCATCCGCATGGCCGAAAAGATCGCCGGTTCGGCGGAAGCCCTGCGCCGGAAGCCTTTTATCTCCATGGTCGCCTGTCCTATCAGCCCCTTCAAGCTCGATGAAAGCTACGGCGAGCTGGCCGTGGAGGCCGCCAAGAACAGCATCCCGGTGGTTGTTCCGGCCGAACCGCTGTGCGGGGCCACGGCGCCGATTACGCTGGCGGGCAACATGGTCATCCAGAATGTCGACACCCTGGCCGGCATTATCATGACCCAGTTGGCCAACCCGGGGTGTCCCGCCTTTTATGGCTGCATCTCCTCGATAACCGACCTGCGCGACATGAAGTACCTGGCCGGTGCCGTGGAGATGGGCCTGATGAATGCCGGTGCCGCGCAGATGGCCCAGTTCTACCAGCTGCCCTTTTATGCCACGGCCGGCATGAGCGACTCCAAATGCGTTGATGCCCAGGCCGGCTACGAGTCGGCTATCACCTCGACCATGGTGGCGCTGGCCGGCGCCAATTTTATTCATGATGCCGCCGGCTTCATCGAGTTCTGCATGACCGCATCTTATGACAAGCTGGTGCTCGACAATGAGATCATCGGCATGATCATGCGGGCCGTGGAAGGTATCGAGGTCAACGACACCACGCTGGCCTTCGATGAAATAAAGAAGGTGGGCCCCGGCGGCCACTTCGTCTCTTCCAGGCATACCCGCAAATACATGCGCAGCGAACAGTACGCCCCGCAGCTCAGTGACAGAAACACCCGGGACCAGTGGCTGGCCCAGGGAGGACAGGATACCAGGCAGCGGGCGGCGGCGCGGGTAACAGAGGTGCTTGAGGCCCGGCCGGAAAACGTGCTGACAGAAGAGGTGCGCGACTGGATAAAGCGTGAAATCCCGGCCATCCGTCCCTTTATCATGGAATAACCACGAGCAGGAGAGCCATGCTGACTATTGGAGAGAAAATAAATGCAACCATCCCCTCGGTAAAGACCATCATCGAGCAGCGCGACGACGAGGCCCTCTTGCTTCTGGCCCGCGGTCAAAGCGAGGCCGGCGCCGACTATCTCGATGTCAACGTCGCCACCGGCAGCGGCGGCCGGCAAGACGAGATGGCGGCCATGCGCTGGGCGGTGGAACTGATCCAGGTAGCGGTACCGACGCCGCTGTGCATCGACTCCGCCGACCCGGAGGTGCTGCGGGCCGGCCTTGAAGTGCGGGCCGAGCGGCCGGCCCTGATCAATTCCACCAAGGGCTCGCCGGCTTCTCTCGACCGGGTGCTACCGCTGGCCAGGGAGTTCAAGGCGCCATTGGTAGGATTGGCCATGGACGAGCAGGGCATTCCGGCAACCGTTGAAAAGCGGGTGCGCGCCTGCGCCGCCATCGCCTCCGCCTGCTCTTTGTCAGGGATCGGTCTCGACAAGATATTTTTTGATCCCCTGGTGCTGCCGATCTCCACCGATGTCAAGCAGGGCATGGTGACCCTGCAGACCATCGAGGCGTTGAAGAAAGAATTCCCCGAGGCGAAAACAGTCATGGCGGTTTCCAATGTCAGTTTCGGCCTGCCGGAGCGGACGATTTTCAACACCGCTTTTCTGCACATGGCCCTGTTGGCCGGGCTCGACGCCGCTATTATGAACGTCGCCGATGTCCAGCTCATGGGCGCCGTCCGCACCGCCGAAGCGGTAATGGGACGCGACCGGCACTGCCGAAAGTATGCCAGGTACTGGCGAGCACGAACATAACCCAAACAGGACACGACCAATGGACACCTTTCGACCAGGAAACATCGTCAAACCTTATGAACGGTTGAACCAAGAGCAGATCGACCATCTGCACCGGGCCTCCATGGACATCCTCGCCGATCCCGGCATCTGGTGTTACAACGCCAAGGCCGCCGACCTGTTCGGCGCCCATGGCGCCGCGGTGGACGAGGAAACGGGCGGCAGCTCGCCCTGCTGGCGGATACGCCTGCCCGAGAAGCTGATCATGGATGCCGTCTCTCAGGCCCCATCGCATCTCATCCTGGGCGCCCGCGACCGAGCCAACCGGCTCGACATCGACGCCGGCGTGCCCAGGGTCTATTTCGGCACCGGCTCGGAAACCAATATCTGGCTGGAGACGGAGATGGAGAAATATGTTCCCGCCTCCGGCGCCGGCGAGCCCCGCCTGTTGCCCCGTTTCGTCGAAAAGCGCGGCAGCACCGAACTCTTGGCACGGGCGGCTCATCTGGCCGAACAGCTGGAGCATCTTGATTTTTTTATCCGGCCGGTCAACATTCAGGATGAGGACATCACCGAGGCCAATCACGACGTCAACAAGTTTTTCGTCAGTCTCAACAATATTACCAAGCATGTCCAGGCCGGGCTCACCAGCATCAACGCGTTAAACGATGTGGTCGCCATGGCCGAGATCATCGCCGGAGGCTCCGGGGCGCTTCGGGAAAATCCTCTGGTCTCCTTTATCGCCTGCGTCTTCAAAAGCCCGCTGCAGCTGGTTGACGATACCGCCGAAAAGGTCTTTGCCATCGTCGATAAAGGACTGCCGCTGGTAATCTCCTCCTCGCCGCAGGGCGGCTCGTCGGCTCCCATCCAGGAAAGCGGCATGGTGGCCCAGATCAACGCCGAGATCCTTACCGGCATCGCCCTGACTCAGCTGATACAGCCGAAGACGCCGGTTATGTACGGATCGGTGCCGGTCCGGGTGCGGCTCGACGATCTTAACGATCTCTATGGCTGCCCGGAGTTCAACCAGTACAATGTCGACTGCGCCCAGATGGCCAGGTTCTACAGGCTGCCCTGCTATTCGAGCACCGGTGTCGCCAATGCCAGGGTCCCGGGCATCCAGGCGGCCGTTGAAAAGCTGTTCTCCCACCTCTATATGGCGGCCAGCGGCGCCCAGTATATTCACTATGCCTTCGGTCTTCTTGATCGAACCAATACCTTCAGCCCGCTGCAGGCCGTTCTCGACAACGAGCAGATCGGCATGGCCAAGCACTGTCTGCGCCCCCCCATAATCAACCGGGAAACGACGGAAGAGATGGTGGCCATGGAGCGCAAGGTGATGATGACCTCCCATCGGCTCTTCACCCGTTACACCCGCAAACCAATGCGCGCCGGCCTGGTTTCGGAGCCTTACCGCTTTGAATCCAAGGATATGCAGGACCGGGTGCTGGAAAAAGCCCACGCCCGGCTGCAGGAACTGGAGGGGATGCCGGCACGGCATCTGCCCATCGAGATCATTGATGAGATATACCGAAAAATTCCGGGCGTTCTGCAGCGGCTCAAGCCCGAGCCGGCGGCCGGCGGGGCTGCGGCAGGATGAACGATGTTTACAAGATCAAGCCTATGAGACGATCAGGAGAGAGTGATGAATAAGAAAGAATTTTTGGAAAACATAGCCGTCAACGTTGTCCAGGGCCGGGTAGAGATGGAAGACGAAGGCTTTGACGAAGGTTTCGAGGGCAAGCCCGCCGTCACCGAACTGGTGGAGGAGGCGTTGGAGCAGGGGGTAAGTCCCGAAGAGATCCTTATCGATGGTTTGACGGCCTCTATGGCGGTTGTCGGTGAAAAATTCGAAACGGGTGAATATCTCATCCCCGACATGCTCGCTGCAGCCGAAGCGGTGGGGGCCGGCATGGACATTCTCACCCCGCACCTGCTCAAGGCGGGCGTCGAGTCCAAGGGCAAGTTCGTCATTGCCACGGTGGCCGGAGATCTGCATGACATCGGCAAGAATATCGTCGCCATTATGCTCAAGGGGGCGGGCTACGAGGTCATCGATCTCGGTGTCGATGTCTCCACCGACGCCATCGTCTCCGCCGTAAAGGAGCAGCAGGCGCCCTATCTCGGACTTTCCGCGCTGTTGACCACCACCATGCGCAACATGGAGGAGATTATCGAAAAGCTTAAAGGGGAGGGGGTGCGCGACAAGGTCAAGATCTGCATCGGCGGGGCGCCGACCTCGGAGCAGTTCTCCGAAAAAATCGGCGCCGACGGCTATTGCAGCGATGCCTTTGCCGCCCTTGACTGGGCCAAGGCTCAGGCGGCGGCATAAGAGGGAGGGGAGGATTCATGGCGGAAACAAAGGCATATGATCAGGCGGCCGGAACCGGCCGCTACGCCAAGGCCAGCGGGCTCAGCGGCAAATACGACAATGTCAGGCGGTTCTGGGAGGATCAGCTCACCGGGATCTTTCTGCGGCCCTATCTCAACGAGATGGTTAAGCGCAAAGAGCGAGGATTGGAGAGGCTGCGCATTTTCGACATGGGCTGCGGCAGCGGCGACGGCTTTGATCTGATCATGGCGGTGACCTCCAAGGACCCGGGGCTCTATGAGTACATCTCCCAGACCATCAGGCCGGATCTCCTCCAGGAATATCTCGGCGTCGACATCAACGACAACCTGCTCGAACAGGCCAGGGAGCATTTCAGTGACCATCCCAAACTGCGGTTCGAGAAAATGGATCTGAGCCACGGGCTGCCTTTCACCAGGGCGGAGGAAAAGCCCTTTGACCTCTACCTCAGCCTCTACGGCACCATGTCCCATTTCCACGACGACACGGTGGTCGAACTGCTGGTCGATATCTGTGAGCACGCCCCGTCCAAGGCGCTTTTCGTCGGGGACTGGCTCGGCCGCTATTCCTATGAATGGCAGGATCTCTGGCACAACTCGCCGGACGAGCAATATTTCATGGATTACCGCATCTCCTACATTTATCCGCCGGAGGAGCGTCGCCGTGAGGACATTCCGGTCTTTCCCCTGCGTCTGATGACCAAGCAGGAGATCATGCGGATAATCGAGCGGGCCGAAAAAGAAAGCGGCGTGAAGATCCGTCCGCGCTGCTTCTTCGACCGCTCCATTCTGGTGGGCCGCCATCTCGAAACCGGCGATTACAACCCGCACTGCCCGGATCTGCGGCTGCCGATCAACTCCCTTTTCGAGGGTTATGTGCGCACCGATCTGGAAAAACTGCTGGTCGACTATGTTCCGCGTCGCGGTTTCGATCATCTCAACAGCTTCTACGAATCATTTTTTCTGAGCTGCAACACGTTGACCGAACATACCATCGCCATGCTCTCGGGCTACAGCCGGGGAAGCGTCGATACCATTATCGAGCCCTTCTACCCCGAACCGTTGAAGGAGGCCATCCAGACCATGCAGGTGGTGATCGAAGCCGCCGGCCAGCTGCGTTACGGCGATGCCCGGGCCAACATCATCGAAACCCATCTGGGCTACTCCCTGCGCAAGCTGGAAATGGAGCTGCAGACCGGCACCGGTATGGGACACGGGCTGGTCGGCGTCTTTGAAATCGATAAAGAATGAATCGACCGGACAGGGCATAACCGAGACAAGAAACCAAAGAGGTAAAGCATGTGTGGTATAGCAGGATGCGTCGGCACGGCCGATGAACGGACCATCAACAAAATGCTCGACGCCTTGGGCCACAGAGGGCCCGATGACCGCGGTATCCATGTTGCCGACTCCATGGTCTTGGGCCATACGCGGCTTTCCATCGTCGACGTTGCCCACGGCCATCAGCCGCTGCTCTCCGAGGACGAAAGGCAGGGCCTGATCTGCAACGGCGAAATCTACAATTTCCGGGAAATACGACAGCGGCTGCAGGATACCTATCGCTTCCGGACAAACTCCGACTCCGAGGTCATCCTCGCTTTGTACCGGGAAAAAGGGCCCGAATGCGTCAAAGAACTCGACGGCATGTTCGCGTTTGCCCTCTTTGACGATGACAGCGTCATGCTCGCCCGGGACCCTCTCGGCATCAAGCCCCTCTATTACGGCTACCAGAATGGTGCCATGTTTTTTTCCTCGGAACTGGGGGCCATGAGTCTGGCCGGTGTCGAGGAGGCCCATGAGTTCCCCTGCGGCCACTATTATACTGCCGAGCGCGGTTTCGTCCGCTATTACGCGGTGCCTCGAGTGGCCGATAAGCCGCTGACCGATGTCGACGACATCTGCCGCCGGATTCGCGAAACCTTTACGGCCGCGGTGAAGAAAAGACTGCTGGCCGACCCCGAGGTGCCGGTGGGCTCGTTCTGCAGCGGCGGCCTCGACAGCTCTATCATCGCCGCCATCGCCGCGGAAGAGATCCCTAACCTGCACACCTTCGTGGTCGGCATGCGCGATGCGGACGGCAATGAGAGCGACGACTTCATCGCTTCGCGCAAGGCGGCCGGTCATATCGGCTCCACGCACCACGAACTGGCCTTCAGCGAGGACGACTATTACACCGTTTTACCCGAGGTGATCGGCAAACTGGAAAGCTACGACCCGTCGCTGGTGCGCTGCGCCGTACCCTGCTATTTCACCTGCAAGCTGGCCGCCGACTACGTCACCGTGGTTCTCACCGGCGAGGGCGCCGACGAACTCTTCGCCGGCTATCACTACATGAAGCACTTTCCGCCGGCCCAACTCAACGAGGAAGGTCGCCGCTGCACCGAATCCCTTCATAACATCAACCTGCAGCGGGCCGACCGCATGGGCATGTACTTTAACCTGGAATTGCGGGTGCCCTTTCTCGACGTCGCCATGGTCGATCTGGCCATGCAGATCCCGGCTGAAGAGAAGATCAAACTGCAGGAAGACGGTACCAGGATCGAGAAATGGATCTTCCGCAAGGCCTTCGCCGACACCAATCTTCTGCCCGATGAAATTCTGTGGCGCTACAAGGTGCAGTATACCCAGGGGGCCGGATGCGAATCGCTGGGTGAAAAGCTTGCCGAAAAAGAGATCGGCGACGAGGACCTGGCCAGGATGCGGCATGACAATCCCGAGGCCACCATCACCAGCAAGGAGGCGGCGCTCTATTTCAGAATCTTTCGCGAGTTCCATCCCCAGAATTCCATTCTCAAATCCATCGGTATCTGGAGCGGCTTCGATTTTGCCGAAGAGCGCGAAAAGGTCTCCGGCACGGCGTT
>CAYSSK010000112.1:0-11983 GCA_964433645.1 uncultured Desulfofustis sp. | reverse complement strand
ATATCAGACCAAAGGATATCGGAATGTCCAGGTTTCTCGAAAATACGCTCAAGGGTCTGACGTTGCTTTTTATTCATGACCTGATGATATCACATTTTGATATCTTGTCAAGAGGTGGGACCGATTGCAGATTTTAACACCCAACGCCCATGATCAGGAGCGCGCATTGTGCGTCTGGCTGAATCCGTTTAATGTCCTTGCGTTGCCGAATATCCGGGATTGTGAAGCGGCGACGCGCTCCCGATCATGGGCGATGTTCCCGCGCAGCGGAGACATCGTTGAATTCACTGGGCCGCGTTGTTTGCGGGTCCAGTGAAATGATAGGTTATGCAATTGTTTTTTTCTGAAGTTTCCCGTTTTTAAAGCTCGATCAGGCAGAGGAGCGATCAAGAAGAGATTTTGCATTGCCCGGTCGATGCGGACAATCACCGACTATGTGCAACCAACCTTCTGGTTCATCGCGGCACGGTAGTGCGAAAATAGTTTGTCATTCTCCGGATGAGGCCTTGCTCGAGATGTGCAAAAGAACTTGACACACCGCGCATCTCTCCGGTAATAATTTGTTCCATCTGGTGCTCGGAAACGAGCCGAAAAAGGGAACCCGGTGAAAATCCGGGGCGGGCCCGCCGCTGTAACCGGGGACAACCTCCGCAGATGCCACTGTGCTTGCATGGGAAGGCGCGGAGCGAGGACGATCCGGAAGTCAGAAGACCTGCCAGACAATGCTGTACTCCCGGTAATCCTCGTGGACAAGGGATTTTCCGTTGGTATTCGTGGATAAAAAAGGGCATCCCCGGATCAATTTTCCAATTGGTCCGGGGATTTTTATTTGCTTCTCCCCGGCCGCAACCGAAAAAAGGAGAAGACAATGAACAAACTGTACTTCCCGGCCCTCCTCGCCCTTTTTGCCCTGCTGCCCCAGGAGACGTCGGCAGACACGCCCGCCCAGCCATCAGAACCTTCCCAGGCCGCCCTGCTCGATGAGGTAGTGGTCACCGCCAGTCGGGGAGCGGAGACTCGACAGACCCTGAGCGCCAATGTGGCGGTGATCGGCCGCACGGAGATCGACCAATCTCCCAGCCGCAACGTGGCGGAACTCCTCGCCGAGCAGGGGCTTGGCCATATCCAGCGCTATCCCGGAGCCCTGACTTCGGTTGGTGTTCGGGGATTCCGCACCGACAGCCACGGCAACGACCTGCAGGGCAAGGTATTGGTGCTGCTGGACGGCCGACGGGCCGGTACCGGCAACCTTGCCAAGCTGGCGACCAAGAATGTGGCGCGGGTGGAGGTCATTCGCGGTCCGGGTGCGGTGCAGTACGGCTCGGCAGGCATGGGCGGGGTAATCAATGTGATCACCAGGCAGGGCCGGGAAAATTCGCTGTTCGTCGAGGCCGGAGCCGGCTCCTTTGGCCTCTACGAAGGCAGTCTCGGGGGGACAGCCCTGCTGGACAAGTTGGATTTTGCCGGCACGCTCACCAGCAGCAGTCAGGATGACTACGACACAGGTAGCGGCGCAACCTATCCCAACACCGGTACGGGCAGAGAGACCGGGCTCAGTGCCAATCTGGGCTACTCCTTTTCCGAAAACAACCGGGTGGGTTTGATCTTCACCGGCGCGGATGTCAATGGTGCCGGCTCACCCAGTTACTTCAGCGCCCCCGACCTCGACGACACCACCGATAAATACAACTACTCCTTTGATCTCAACTATCAGGGTCAGAGCGAGAACGGTCGCCGGCACTGGCTGCTGCGCACCTTCGTCGGCAAAGATAAAAACAGCTGGTCCGACCCCCTGGCCTCTAATCCCGATGGTTGGGACGATGGTATCGACACGTTCAACGAAACCGATCAATTCGGCGCCCAGGCCCAGTACAGCGCCACTTTTGCCGGCACCACCATTACCACCGGCCTGGACTGGCTGAACTACGAGGTGGAAAACAGCTGGAACCCAAGGGAAAGCAGCTACACCAACCCGGCTCTCTTCCTGTTGGCCCGCACCACCCTGTTTGAGCGGCTGACCGTGAATGGCGGTCTGCGCCAGGACTGGTACGAGGTGGAAATGAAAGACCCGGCCGGCAATACCGAAGATCAGAGCCGGCTCACCCCGCAGATCGGCATGGCCCTGGTTCTGCAGCCGGGACTCAAACTGCGGGCCCAATATGCCCAGGCCTTTATGATGCCTTCGGCCGACCAGCTGGGGGCCGATTACCAGAGTTTTGCCGGTCGGATCAAAGGCAACCCGAACCTGGACCCGGAAAGCAGCGACACCTGGGAGGCCGGGATTGAATGGGAAATCGGGGCGATGCAAAGCTCGTTCGGCTATTTTTCCACAAGATTTGAAGACAAGATAGTCAGCGACTACCTGGCCGACGGCACCTCCACCTGGAAAAACCTCGGCGATTCCTCCATCGAGGGCATCGAGTTCCAGGCCAGCTATGACCTGGGCGTGCCCCTCGGCCTGACCTGGGAGCTGCGTCCCGCCATCAACGCCACCATCCTCACCAGGTATGAAGACGAGTCCACCGGCAAGGATCTCCTCTACACCAGCGGCACCGATCTGGCCGCATCGCTGGTGGCCGACAACGGCGCCGGAACCTTTATCCGCCTCAATGTTCGCTATACCGGCAGTCAGGATGTACAGGATTGGGAATCCGGTTCCTATCCCGCCCCGTTGGTAGAACTGGACGCCTTCACGGTGGCCGACCTGAGTGCAGCCTGGTGTTTTTACGAAAACGAACGGACCGGCTCCTGGACCCTTCAGGGCAGAGTCCGCAACCTCTTTGACGAGGATTACTCCTATGTCAAAGGCTTCCCCATGCCGGGCCGCAGCTTCTTTCTCGGCCTGCGCTGGGATTTCTAAATGGAGTTGAAATCTTTGCTGCTCGGCCTCGCCTTCACGGTCGGCATTTTTGCCGTCAAGAGCGGGGCCGGTCTCTCCTGCCTACTCGGCCGGGAAGGCCGGAAGGGCCGCCGCCTGGCGCTCATCCTGGTTTTTGTCGCCGGCTATCTGTCGCTCTTTTTCCTGGCTTGGCTACTGGTGCTGCGTTTTGATTTCCTTGCCCATCTACAGATGGTAATGACCCTGGTCAAACAGGGGATGGCCATCCATTTTCTGCTGGCCGCCCTGCTGCTCCTATGGGGCGTGGTGCTCCTGCGCCAATCCCACGACCCAGAAGCCGGGAGCCGTGGCTGGCTGCTGCTGACCGTGCCCTGCCCGGTCTGCTTTTCGGTCATCCTCTGCAGCGCGGCCCTGCTTCACGGTCTCTATCCGGACAACAGTCATACCATGGTCTGGCTGTTCGCCGGATTTGTGGGTGTGGCCATGGCCAGCGCCCTGCTCCTGATGCGGCCGGGCCGGCAAAGCGATCATCGTTTGGGCCGCTTCATGCTTCTGGCTGCCCTCTATTTCCTGGTCTCCGTAGCCGTGGTGCCCCAGTTCTCCAACCTGGAGCGAATCTATCGGCTCGGCAGTGACCTGGCAACGCCAATGGATTCCCGTCACCTTCTCATCCTGGCCGGGCTGGCCCTGGGATTCGGATTGGGTTTTCTCAACGCCGCACGAAAAACATCACGGAACACCTCATGGACCTAGTCGCCCTACTCGCCTCTTTTATCTACCTCATTTCCTCGTCGCTGCTGCTGCCGATGCTGGTATTGTTGAGCCTGTTCACCGTGTGGCTGGTGGTGTACAGCGGGCATTTTTTTGGTCTGTGGCTGGCCCGTAAACGGTTGCCGGCAAACAGCGACCCGCTGCAGGCAATTCTTGCTTACCGTTTCGACGGCTTTTCCGGCCCGGTCCGCGGCTTTGCCGCCGCCTTTCTTACACTCCACAACGGACCTCGGGCCGATGTCGCCGTACTCAACCTGCTCCGCGACCGTGAGCACCGGATGTGGCGCTCCCTGGACCGCCTGAAACTGCTCATCCGCATCGGTCCTGGCCTGGGGCTGATCGGCACCCTGATTCCCATGGGCACCGGCCTGGCCGCCCTGGCCCAGGGTGATCTGACCCGCCTTTCCGGCGATCTGGTCATCGCCTTCACCACTACCGTGGTGGGCATGACCCTCGGACTACTGAGCTATTTCTTTTTCACCATCCAGCGACGCTGGGTAGAGGAAGACGTGAAGAACATGGAACTACTCTGCGAACTGCTCATGAAGGAGAAACAGCCGTGAAATACTTCCAGCGCCGACAGGACCGCGGGAGTGGCCTGGCGGACAACGATCCGCTGAGCGGGGTGGCCAACCTCTTTGATCTTGGCCTGGTTTTCATCGTCGGCCTGCTGCTGGCCCTCTTCGGCGCGTTCCGCCTGCAGGAACTGCTTCAACAGGACTCCAAGCTTACCATCACCAAAGAGTCGGCCAGCGGAGAAATGGAGATCATCATCAAAGACGGCAAAAAGATCGAGGCCATGAAGGTGAGCAAGGAGCAAGCCAAGGGAAGGGGACAACGGTTGGGTACCGCCTACCGGCTGGAAAACGGCTCCATGGTTTATGTCCCGGAGGATACAAAATGAAATCGACCCTGTACAAATCCCTGCAGCTTTCCGCGGTGTTGCTCATGCTCGTTGGTCCCGCAACCGACAGCTTGGGGCTGGCTGCCCCCCATTCCTCCTTCATGGACAGCAGCGGCAGGGAAATCGTCCTGCAGCATGCACCCCGGCGGGTGGTGTCGCTGGTGCCTTCGGTGACCGAGATTCTGCTGCGCCTGGGAGCCGGGGAGGTGCTTGTCGGAGTGACCCGCCACACCCGTTTGCCACCGGAAGCATCGGGAAAAGAGATTGTTGGCGGATTCCTTCACCCTGATCTGGACCGGGTGGAGGCATTGCAGCCGGATCTGGTTTTCCATGCCGACCTGCATAAGACGGTGCCTGCCCACTTACAGGACAAGGCTCTGCTCATTCAGTTGGCGCCACGTTCCATCGCGGAGGGCTTCGCCCATATCCGGCTTTTAGGACGCATTTTTGGCAAAGAGTCCCGGGCAGCCGAAATCATTGCCGAGGAGGAGCGGCGGATCGCGCTCATGTCAGAGAAAATCGCCAAGATTCCGGACGACAGACGACTACGAGTGATGCGCCTTATGGGGCGGGAAACGGTCATGGCCCCCGGCGACGATTCCTTTCAGAATGCATATATCCGCGCAGCCGGCGGCATTGCCCCGGAATTCGGCCGAAATGGCGCGATCATTCCCTTAAGCCTCGAGCAGTGGCAGCACTATAACCCGCAGGTGCTCTACGGTTGCGGTGACGACAGGAAACTCCTCAGTCTCTTGCAACAACCGGGCTGGAAGGAGGTCGATGCCGTGCGTGACCAGCGGTTTCTCTGGTACCCCTGCGATCTCACCTGCCGGATAGCCACCCATCCCGGCTCCTTCATCTCCTGGCTGGCGGCGGACATTTACGGCAAGGAGTTCGGTGATCCGGCAAACTTCGTGCTGCCCGAACAGGTGATCCGCCGCAGCCCCCTGGACCTGGACCTTGACTATGTGGCGAGAGCCGAAATCATCGACAGCGATATCAAGGATTTTCGCAACAAGACTCTGGCCCTGACCCTGGTCCATCCCATGCGGGTGATCTCCACCCTGGAGGGGCAGCGCGACAATATCCGCCTGGTGGCCAACCATTATTTTCCGCCGCCCTCCTGGGGGCTCGGACATCATCATGGGCTGGCCGCCTTGCGCGAATCGACACAAAAGGTGCTGGGCTATGCCCCCGAGACGACTGCCATGCTCTTCACCGGGGCGAACATGGACAATCTGGAGGTGGTGAAAAAATCCTACAAGGCCCTGGAGGTCACGGCCCTGGTCACCGCTGGGGCAGAAAGCAATGCCATGCGCATGGCGGCCGACAGCGGCCTCTTCTATGAACCGGACAGTCTCGACAAGAGCGGCAAGCCCGGCACCATCAACATCCTGCTCTTAACCAATACCCGCCTCTCCCCTCGGGCGATGAGCCGCGCCATCATCACCGCCACCGAGGCCAAAACCGCAGCCCTGCAGGATCTGGACATTCGTTCCGGCTATTCCGGGAGCTCCCATCAGGCCACCGGTACCGGCACCGACAACATCATCGTGGTTGAAGGTGATGGTCTGCCCATTGACAGCAGCGGCGGCCACACCAAGATGGGCGAACTGATGGCAAGCGCGGTTTATGAAGCGGTACAAAAGGCGATTCACCGGCAAAACGGGCTGGGCCCGGATCGTTCCATTTTCCAGCGCCTCCAGGAACGGCACATCGACCCGACCGATCTGTGTCCGCGGGACCTGCACGCCGATCTCGAACGGATCCTGCTGCGGCCCCGCCATGCCGCCTTTGTCGCTGCCGCCCTTGCGCTCAGCGATGCCTTTGAGCAGGGGCAGCTTATCGATCTGCACTCCTTCACCGCCTGGTGCGAACTCGAGGCCCGGGCCATTGCCGGCAGAGCGGTGAAATTACGTTTAGGGGAAACCGCAGCCCCTTATCCCCTGGTGATCAACGCGGCCCTGACGGCCCTGGTCCAGGGGCTGCAAGCCCGCCCCCCAAAGAATCCGACTGCCTGGTAACGAGATGAAACAAGTACTGCTGATCTGCTTTGTCCTCCTGCTTCCGGTCAGTTCCCTGGCCACCGACATCGCCCTGCTGGTGATCGACAATAACTCCTACCTGGCTCACCTGGCCGTGGATGGCATGGAGCCGGAACTCGGTCACCGGGTCAGGGTATTCTCGGCTGGAGAGTTGGCCAAAGCCGACGAAGACATTCGTACGGCGATCGACGGAGCCGAGATTCTGGTAGTGGATGTCATGGGCCGGGAACTCGAAGAGTTCCTGATCGCCCACATCAACCTCTCCGGCAAAACGATCTATGCCCTGCGCGGTTCAAGCGACGACGAAGCCCTCAAGCAAAAGGGTTTCCTCTTTGACCCAGAGGTCTCCAGCTATTACCAGCACCTGAGCCGGGACAACATCGACAACATGCTCCGTCTGCTCATCGGCCGTCACCTGGACCGGACGGTCGATCATCTTCCGGTGCGAATAAAGCCTGAACTCGGCATCCACCATCCGGCAGCCCCGGACATCTTCACCACCGCCGAGGCCTTTCGGCGATGGCAGGCGTCGCGCCCAGGTTATGACCCGGACAAACCCCGCATCGGCCTGCTCTTCTACTCCGCCTTTCTTACCCCCGGCCAACAGGAGCCCATCGACTCGATCATCAACCGCCTGGAAGAGGCGGGCTTCAACGTTTTGCCTTGTTTCGGCCATGAGCAGCAGGTAATCGAGCGCTTTCTACTCGACGAACGCGACACAGCGCGGGTGGATATGGTTCTCGCCTTTTCCCTCAAGTTTACCTCGGCACTGACTCCACAACTGGCCGAGAGTTTACGCATACTCGATGTGCCGATCATCTCAGCGATCAGCCTCTACCAGGAAACCGTCGACGAGTGGCGGCACAGTCCGGTGGGTATCGGCGTCCAGGAAGTGGCCTGGACCATGGCCAGTCCGGAGATCTCCGGGCTGGTCGAGCCCACGGTGCTGATGGCCAAGGAGCGGGTGGAAGATCCGGCCGGCGGCAGAACCTGGTATCTGGCCAAGCCGGTCAGCGAGAACGTCGAGCGGCTGATCCCCCGGCTCAAGGCCTGGGCAGACCTGCAAAACAAGGCCAACCGGGACAAAAAAATCGCCATCCTGTTCTACAACCACCATCAGGGCAAGCAGAATGTCGGGGCCAGTTATCTCAATGTCTTCGCCTCGCTCGAAGAGATCTTCAGGGGGCTGGCCGGGGCCGGTTATACCACCGGCGCGCCTCCCGCGGAACAGGAGGTAAAAGAGCTGATCCTCAACGGTGCCCGCAATGTCGGCTCCTGGGCTCCGGGCGAACTGGAGGCCATGGTCCGGGACGGGGATCTGGTGCTGCTCGATCCGGCCGAGTACCAACAGTGGTTTGCCGAGTTGCCCGAGGCCTTTCGCGCCGAGGTGGTGGCTCAATGGGGTCAACCCGGCGATTTCAAGATGATGCTGCATAACGGTAAAATCGTCATCCCCACGGTGCGGCGGGGCAATGTGGTCATGCTGCCGGAACCGGCCCGGGGGTGGAGCGACGATCCGATGAAGCTCTACCACGACACCACGCTCTATCCCCACCACCAGTACATCGCCGCCTATCTCTGGTTGCAGAAGACCTTCGGGGCCGACGCCATGATCCATCTCGGCACCCACGCTACCTACGAGTGGACGCCGGGCAAACAGGCCGGACTCTCGCCCTCCTGTCCGCCGGAGGTCCTGGTCAGCGATATCCCCAACCTCTATCCCTACATCGTCGATGATGTCGGTGAGGCCATCCAGGCCAAACGGCGGGGCCGGGGGGTGATGCTCTCCCATCTCACCCCGATGCTGCGGCGTTCCGGGCTCTACCAGGAATACGGCCGCATGGCAGAACTGGCCGCGGAGATCGGACTTGGCACGGCCCACGACAGTGCCACGGTTCCGGTAAAGCTGCGGGAATTGAGAGACCTGGCCGAACAGACCGGGATTCTCGCCGATCTTGACCCCACAAAAGCCGATACCCCAGATGATGAAGAGCTGGCCGAAAGGCTGAGCCATTACCTGGAAGAGATCAAGGAGGAGATGATCCCCTATGGCATGCACACCTATGGCCGGACCAAGGGTGCAGCGGAGATCGAGGAGATGGCCGGGGCCGTAGTCGAATGGAATCCCGAGCTCGACCAGGGGACGGCGACCGAGCGCCTGCGGACCTCGGCCGGCCTGGAGATGGAGAACCTGCTCCGGGGGCTTGACGGCCGTTATGTCGAACCGGGCGAAGGCAACGACCCCCTGCGCAACCCCGGGGCCCTCCCCACCGGCCGTAATCTCTACGGCTTCAATCCGGCCAAACTGCCCAGTCCCGCTGCCTGGGAGCTGGGGAAAGAAGCGGCGGAACAGATCATCGCCACGCACCTGCAGCAACACGGCACATACCCGCAGAAAGTGGCGGTGGTGCTTTGGGCGGTGGAAATGCTGCGCAACGAGGGGGTGAATGAATCGACCATTCTCTGGCTGATGGGTATCCGCCCCAGGTGGCAGAACTCCGGCAGAGTGGCCGGTTTGGCGGTGGTGCCGGGGCGCGAGCTCGGTCGGCCGCGGATCGATGTACTGATCAACGCCTCCGGCCTGTATCGCGATCTTTTTCCCGACAAGATGCGCTATCTCGACGAGGCGGTGCAACTGGCCATCCGCCAGACCGATATCGAAAACCTGGTGGCCGCAGGCAGCAAACGGATCAGGGCGCGGCTCGAGGCCTCCGGCATGGCCGAAGAGGAGGCCGAGAAGCTGAGCCGCCTGCGGGTCTTTTCCGAGGAGCCGGGCGGTTACGGCAACGGGGTCAGCGAGATGACCGGGGCCTCGGGGCTGTGGCAAGACGAAAAAGAGGTAGTCGAAGTGTATGAGAAACGAATGGGTTTCGCCTTTGGCGGTAGCCGCTGGGGCACTCCGGCCCGCGAACTGTTCCGGCAGCAGCTTGCCGGGGTCGATGTGGCGGTGCACTCCCGCTCCTCTAATATTTACGGGTTGCTGGACAACGACGACATGTTCCAGTACCTGGGCGGGCTGGCCATGGCCGTTCGCCATGAGTCGGGCCGGACCCCGGAAACCCTTGTTACCAACCAGCAGCAGGCCGGCCAGGTGCGGGTGGAGGATATGGCGACAACCCTGGGCAGGGAAATGCGCAGCCGCTATCTCAACCCGGAGTGGATCGAAGGGATGCAAAAGGAAGACTATGCCGGGGCCAGGGAAATGAGCAATTTCGTCGAATATCTCTGGGGCTGGCAGGTAACCACCCCGGACAAGGTGGACGCGGACAAGTGGCAGCAGGTCCACGAAGTCTATGTGGAAGACAAGTACGGCTTGCAGCTCAAGGAATTTTTCAACCGCGCCAACCCCTGGGCTTACCAATCTGTAACCGCCCGGATGCTCGAGGCGGTGCGCAAGGACTACTGGCAGGCGGACGAAGCGGTGCAGAAAAAACTGGCCGCCGAGTATGCCGTCAATGTGTTGGAAAAAGGGGTGGCCTGCTGCGACCATACCTGCAATAACCCGTTGCTGAATCAAATGGTGGCGGCCCTCATCTCTCTGCCCGGTGTTCTGAACCCGGAGATGGTCGAGAGGTTCACGATCGCCATCGCCCAGGCCGCGGCCAAACCCCTGGAAGAGCAGGTTCAGCAACACCGGGCATTACAACAACAGCTGACCGCACCAGCCCCCGATAAGACCCGGCAGCACAGCCGGGCCGAAAGCAGCACAGCCGAGGAACAGGGCGCCGCGCCCGATCAGGCGGAAGTGGAGGGCTATAAGATGGAGAAGACCGAGAATCGCGACGAGAGCACGGAGGTAAGCGCCTCAGGGGTGGAATGGCTGGCGGGTCTTTTGGTGCTGGCCCTGATTGCCCTGGCCGCCTGGGGCATGCGCCGGGGGGAGCGCCACTGAAGAAGTATACCGGCACCGGTATCGATACATGGCAACCGGGCTGACGGCTCAAGGAGTAGCGGCGATGACTACTGTTTATCGATGGTGTACACCGGCAATGGCCAGGGTAAAGCCGCAGCAGGCGTACGATTCTGAGGGATACCGGCGGGCAGCCGCCCTGTTCCAGAGCGTGGGACAGGGCGGCTATCGGCCGCTCATCTTCTCAGGCCACCCGCTGCCGCGACAAAGGGGGCCGTTAACGTGTCTTTCTTTTCTTGATTCTTTGTTGGCGAAGATGCTGGTCCATCTCGCCCGGCAAAACGGAGCCCCACAAAAGCAGCTTGTAAGGTTCGGGTTTGCCGAACAGTTCTTCGTCGGACTTTAGAGGGAAACCGAGAATTATGTCCTTTTTAATCTCGTGAAGTTTCCACCATTCTTCCTGCGTGATATTCTTGCCCTTCTTCTTCTTCTGAAGCTTGGAAAAATCGGCGGGCATCAGCTCCGGCTTCAGACGGATGTCAACTGCCTCACTGGTGGACTTGCGGACCATGGTAAAGGTAAAGCGATCCTGATCATTTTTCATTCCGTCCGGCGGCCAGGTTCGGTCAGCGTGATTGTCTCCTTTCATAACCAGGTCGATCATATCTTTTATCCCACCGGCAGGAGATATCGATGTCAGTAGAAAATCATTTCGGTCAGGCATCTCGTCTTGGAAAAGCAGCTTCACCCCGTAACGAATTGCCAGAAAAGTGGTTGTCATCCCCGGGCATTCATGCCCGTGGAATTGAAAGGCCCTGTCGAGCGTGATGGTTTGTTCTTTGCCATCGGCAAGGATGGTAATGGGCTCAGTGTCGGGGACACGGACAGTTATGTTGTTGTCCTGGTGGCATCGCGCACAATCACCGTGAGCAAGACCGAGGGTGGGGGCAATATACTGAAGCCCGAAAATCAACAACACCATGAGATATGGCATGGTTCGATACATCATGATCGACTCCTCTTGCTTAAAGGGCACAGGTGGTTTGTTCTCGAGTGTTCCATAAAATTGACCGACAATTCAATAATATAATACAGATATGTGACGCACCTTTTGCCTTCTGTCCTGCCGTAGCCAGCCACAGCTCTCCATTGTGTGGCGATCAGCCCGGTTAACACAGTTGAGTATGTTGCGCCGGTGACAAAAAATCAAAATTGGAGCTTTCTCTAGAACCTCCCGGTAACGCCAAGGTAAAACGTAGTTGGCTCGATTTGGACGACGTCGAGCCGCTCAATGCGCTTGTCCAAGATATTGTCCACCCCGGCAAAGATTTCAAAATGCTCGGTCAGACCCTTGGCTAGAAAGGCCCCGAACAGGGGGTATGAATAGCTGTCCCCATCCGCATAGGTCAAATTGCCGATATAGGACATCCGCAGGTTGGCCCGCAGCCGCCAGTCGGGTAGCTGATAGCCCAGTTTGAGAAATCCTTTGTATTCGGGTATGCCGCCGATATCTTCACCTCCGGTCTTGTTCTCCACCTCCTGCCAGGTCAGGTTGCCGTCCAGGGAAAAGCCCC
>CAYSSK010000111.1:0-12256 GCA_964433645.1 uncultured Desulfofustis sp. | reverse complement strand
CGCCGGCGTCAAGCCGGCGCGTCTGGCTCGCTGGTATCGGCGGCTGAAGGGGGTGGCCGGACCAGGAGGCAGGTCGTGACGGGAAAAACGTTCCGGGGATGGAGTCGCTGTTCAATAACCGTCCCGATTGTGGTATAATGAGACGCTTTGGAGATGCACTCGATGACCCGAACCAGACCTGCCCACGGATGAAGGAGACGACCCGGCCATACAGCTCCGCGGAAGAGCTGCTCAACAGCCTCTCCCATGGTTTCGGCCTGGTGATCAGCGCCCTCGGAGCCGGGGCGCTGATTACCCTGGCGGCGCTGTACGGTGATGTCTGGCAGATCGTCTCCGCCAGCATCTTCGGCGGCTGCCTGATCCTGCTCTATGCGGCATCGGCAACCTACCATGCGGCCCGTGAGCCGCGCACCAAACAAGCGTTGAAGGTCTTCGACCACATCGCCATCTATTTTCTGATCGCCGGTTCCTATACTCCGTTTTTACTGGTGAACCTGCGTGGTCCCTGGGGGTGGAGCCTGCTGGGCGTTATCTGGGGCCTGGCATTGCTCGGAACCGTCTTCAAGCTGTTTTTCACCGAGCGCTTCAAGGCGTTGTCGCTGGTCGTCTACCTGTTGATGGGCTGGCTCGTGGTGGTTGCCGTCAAGCCCCTTTTCGCCGGTTTATCGCTGAAGGCCGAGGTGTTTCTGGTGCTTGGCGGCGGACTCTATACGCTGGGCGTGGTCTTTTACGCGCTGGAAAAGATCAAGTTCATGCACGGGGTGTGGCACTTCTTCGTTCTCTCCGGTTCGGTAATGCACTATTTTTCCATTCTCTTCGGCTGCATCCTCCTTCGCTGAACAGCCGCTGCCGACCGTGATCGTCATTTTGACCGAGCCAGGGGCTCCTGTATCAGAGAGGCTGAATTTCCTCGGAAAACCGATTAAACAGGATAAAATTTCTTGAAAAAACGGCACAAAAAGGATAGGTTCTTCGTTACAGATTTGGTCTGTTCCATCAGTATTATCGCGCTGGGTTGGTTAATGACATTACCTTTATGTTTTCCCAGAAATCACCAAAAAAACAGCACCGGCGGCAGCTGCCGCCGTTTTTTTTATCGCATGTAAACTGGTTAGCTTACGAATTGGTGCCGGTTTTTGAAGGTGACGCCGTTCTGAAAGAGTCTGGCCAGTACTTTTTACCTTTTACGTTGTGCAACGCCGAAAAAAACACCACAAAACCACGGGAGGTGACGCAAAAGTAGTTGTAATCACAGGAGGAGAAAAAAACGTAGCTGAAATTACAGGAGGGATAGGTGATGAGCGAGAGCCAACCGCAGGAAAATGTTTTTAAGGAGACCCGGGAAAGCATGGTCTCCCAGATGGGGAAAACGGAAGACTGGTGGGCCATCTGGCTGGCCGGCATTCTCTTTGTGGTTTTCACGGCCAGTTGTTTTATCTGGAAACCGCCCGTAGAAGATCTGACCACCCACCGGGCAGTTATGGACCAGGAAATGGAACTGGCCGGATTCAAGACCATCGCTTTCATTGAAGCCGAAAAGAAGCTCAAGTCAATCAGGGCGCGAAACCACGGCCTCACCAAATGGCTTCGCGATATTACCACAGCGCCCAAGAAATGGTCCACCAATCCCATCCAGTCTTTTTATCTGAGCGAGTCGGCTGCCGCTGCCAAGAGTGCTGCCGCCGCGGATAAATTGGCAACAGCTGAACAGAATCTTGAGCAGGCCAGAACCACAGCGGAAACAGCCGAAAATGCCGCCCGCTCGGCTCAGTTCCAGGATCCACAGCTGAACCAGCAGGCCAGAGCCGCCATTGCCGACTGGAGAGACGCTTCCGCGGCCCATTCCAAGGCCAAGTCCGCTGCCAACACCAAGGCCTACAACCTGATACCCTCGCTGATAATCCTGGGCGTGATTATCATGCTTCTGTTCGCCTTTGGCGGAAAGTTCATGGGCATCAACCTCAAAGAATATTTCATCGGTTTTCCGGTTATCTATCTGCTGGCAATACTGTCGTATATGTTGGGTAACCAGGTCAACTTCAAGGCCATAGGCATTTCATATGTGCTTTTTGCTATTTTTCTGGGTCTGCTGATCGCCAATACCACAGGGGTGGCAAAATCGATCAAGACCGCCGGGCAAACAGAATTCTTCATTAAAACAGGTCTTGTCCTGCTGGGTGCGAGAATATTGTTCGGGCAGATCGCCCTTATCGGCATCCCGGGTCTTTTTGTCACCTGGGTGGTAACCCCCATTGTGCTCATCGTAACCTACTGGTTCGGGCAGAACATAATCAAGATGCCGTCGAAGGAGTTGAACATCACCGTCTCATCTGACATGTGTGTATCCGGTGTATCGGCAGCCATTGCCACAGCCTCGGCCTGTCGGGCCAAGAAAGAAGAGTTGACGCTGGCAATCGGCATGTCCATGATTTTTGTCGCCATTATGATTTTCCTCCTGCCTGCCATTGCCAAGATTACCGGTATGCATCCGGTCTGGGCCGGCGCCTGGCTCGGCGGAACCGTGGACAATACCGGATCGGTCGTGGCAGCCGGTGAGCTCATCGGTTATGAAGCCATGGTCGTGGCCGCCACCATCAAGATGATCCAGAACATCATGATCGGGGTGATCGCCTTCGGCGTGGCCGCTTACTGGTGTCTCCGGGTTGAGCCCGAGAGAGCCAGCAATATTGGCGAAACTCCGCTGAAGCTCTCCTTCGGTGGCGCATTGTTTGAGGTATGGTACCGATTCCCTAAGTTTATCCTGGGTTTCATCGGCGCCTCCATTATCTTCTCCATCATGCAGGCCGGGGTCAATCCTGATTGGGGCAACACCATGGTTAACGAAGGCGTGCTGTCTCTGGCCAACAAGTATCGCGGCTGGTTTTTCGGGCTGGCTTTTGTCAGCATCGGCCTGAGCATCAGTTATCAGGAACTCAAAGAGCCGTTACGGGGAGGCAAGCCGCTGATTCTGTATATCTTCGGACAGGGTTTCAACCTGCTCCTGACGCTTTTCGTGGCTTGGCTCATGTTTATGGTTATCTTCAAGGATATCACCGAAAAACTGATGCTGGGCGCTTGAGTTTGAGTGAGAGAGCAATTGTATGACAAGCAGGACACCGGGGCCGGGCAACCGTCCCCGGTGTCCTTGTTCAGACGCTGGCTCAGATTGTTGCTGGCTTTGAGCCTGATTGCCCTGGCCTCCTATCTGGTTCCCGAGTTGGAAAAGCTGCCATATCTGGGGCAGAGAATTACCGCCCTTCGTGAAAGCGGTATCGATGTCGGGGCGTGGTATTACGATGATGTGGAACAATATTTTGAGGCTGAACGCTACATTCGTGAAAAACGCGGCCTGGACTATCCCGTCCGAGAATAGCTCGCCTGCCGCGGTCAGGGAACTGCCGGCACAGCAGTCCCGGACGGCACATGGTTGAGCATCTGGATAAGCGATACCGGGAAATTCTGGAGCAGGAACGGCTGTTCATCAAGAGAGCAGTCTATCATATCCACGCTTACACCCCCAAACCATGGTGGCACGTTCTTATTCCGTTTAAAGTTCTCCTGGAATATTATTCCCGGAAAAAAGATGTCCGGGCCCTTGAGGAGTCGCACCTGTACCTGAAGCAGATAGCCCTGGCAATGGCCTACAATGATGTCGACTCGGGTAATCCCGGCGCCAGCGACCCGGAGATGCTGGCCCGGTTGCATGATTATCGGGTGCATATTCAAAAACTCAACTCGGCGGATTTGTACCAGGGGCTGGAGCACTGGCTGAAGCTCCTCAAAGCCCACTACTACAGGCTGCTCCAAGTCCAGGAAAAACGATACCATACCCTGGTACGCACGGCTTATACCACGAAACAGCATTACCAGGCTTTCCTCGACGAACTTGCCGAGGTTGAGGCCCGAATAGACCGGGCCCTGCTCGAGCTGCCCAAAGACGGGCAGCACCCGGAAACGTATCTCAACAACAGGAAACAGGCTTTTGCCCAGTTGCGGGAACGGGAGTTAAGAGAAACGTTTGGAGAAAACTGAAGGCGATCAAGCACGAAATCCGGCGGAGTGCAGCCGGGCAGTTGCAACCGGGGAACTCAGAAAAGATACCGAAGCTCGTCTTCGCGCATTCTCCTGGAACAATCTTCCATACGTTTGATGACGGCTCGTGTCTCTTCACTCGTGTAGACTTCCTTGTTCAGATGGGCGTAGAGTTCTTTTTCAGCTTGTTCCAGCCGAGTAAGATAGGTTCGATAAGCGCCGGAAGTAGAATAGACGCGCCTCAAGATCTCTTCGTAGCTGCGGCCTGATTTTGTCAGCAGGGTCCGGTAATGTTCCTGCATAATCCGGATAACCTTGATCTGTTTGTGGGCAATCTGCTGCTGTTGCTCGGAGCCGTCGACCAGTTCCGGAAAATAATCACTCAGTCCGCATTCCGACGGGTTTTTTTCACCTGCCTCGAGATAGGCCTTGTCCAGGGCTTTCCGTTTGGGATCGAGCATGCCTTCCGCAAATGAGTGTACTCCTGCCTTGTACTGATTGATCCGGTAGATATGGTGCAGAAAAAGGATAGGTACCAGAATCATCCATACGGACACTTCCGGTTTGTTGATGACCTCTCTGGCCAGCCGGTATGCCATTTGTTCTTCATGGGAATGAATCAGATCGTATTTTTCCCGTAACCTGAGATCTGCCACCTTGTTTCCTTTTGTCTCTGTTAATGCCGCGTCATCGGTTTTGCCGCAGGGGACTTCGGCCCTATGACCAAAGACGGAGAATACGCGTCCAGGCCACCGTAATCAAGGAACATGAAGCAAAGAGACGAGCTGTATTGTGCCGGGTCAACCACTGAGATCATCAATGTACGGTTTCGTGCATTGTCGGCAAATCTCGGGGATTTCCCCCAACTCCCATTTTCGGCGAAATTTACGATATGGTTTGCTGTGCCAGAGATGATTGAATCCTTGAGAGAGGATCCGCCCGAAATCAAACCGTTGCAATGGGTAG
Source organism: uncultured Desulfofustis sp. (assembly GCA_964433645.1). Lineage (GTDB taxonomy): Bacteria > Desulfobacterota > Desulfobulbia > Desulfobulbales > Desulfocapsaceae > Desulfofustis. Next base: position 7,258 of record CAYSSK010000111.1, on the reverse strand, counting down.
TGTCCACCGGCGCCGCCCTGACCGGCGGCCATGTCCGGGCCTGAAAAATCTGTGCACACGCAGGGTTTGACAGTCCCTTCCACATCCATATAGGCCGATCTCAGGATATTTTCCGTGCATGCTCCGGGCGCCTTGAACGGATTATACAGATGGAAATGAATTTTTTCCGGGTTGTCGGCCTTATCCCTCATCTCAAGGAGTCGATTTTTCAGCTCTTCAAACTCCGTTTTGCTTTCGGCCAATACCATTTCTTTTTCCATTTCCCTGGAAAAGCCAAGGGTCAGACTGCTGATGACGACCTGATCTCCCCCCAGAGAATTGAAAAAACCGGGCATGGCCGGAATATCTTCAAGGCCTGATTTGAGGAGCATGTAGGCTCCATGGATCTTGGGCAGGGAAGCCCCTGAAACAGCTTTGACCCGCTCGATTTCTTCAATGGCCCGGAGTACCTTGGTATGTTTGGTTCCCTTCCTGACGGCGTCATTTTTCTGATCCGTACCAGCCAGGGACAGAGACAGGAAATCAAGCCCTTCATCTACAAAGAACTTGATTTTATCAGAAGTCAAAAGATTACCATTGGTGGTGAGGCCTGCCAAGCACCCTTTCTTTTTGACCGCGGTAAGCATGTATGGAAGTTCGGGGTGCAAAAGGGGCTCGCCCCAACCTTGAAGATAAATCAGATTGGTTGAGGAAAAGGCCGGTACCAGAGCGTTGAACAACTCCATCGGCAGATCCTTTTGGGGCACGGAGGTGCCGAAGACGGCATGGGGGCAATAGGTGCAGGAGGCATTGCACCTGGTGGTCACGCCGACCTGAATCCAATCCAGATCGGGAAAAGCGGGTGGGAATATCTTGGCTAAGATGTTCATCGCAGATGGGAGCGGTGAAAAGAGCCGATCAAGGGACATGGCACCTGATTTTCTCTTTTCGTTTTTGTCTATTTTACCTTAAATAACGGAAAATTCCAGTTTTCGTTGAAATATGCCCGGCCCCCCTTGCCCGCTTAGTGTTACGGGCGAGGGGAAGCCTTTTCTGTCGATAACACAAAATACGCACAACAGAAGCTTCGGGGATAACCGGGGGCAACGAGCCGCCGTGCTCCCTGGCGGGCAACCTTTTGCGGTGAACCGGGATGCACGTGTGAGGCGGTCGCCGGGCGACCGTCGGGCGACCGTCGGCCCGGGCAGTTTCTCGGACGCAGGGGCAGGGCCTGATACGGGGGATGGAATTGCCAAGATATGCAGGGCGTTCAGATGATGAACTTCATGCCGCTTTCGGCGGAGAGATCGGAGAGTTCTTTGAGGTGGGCGCGCTGCACCATGGCGACGATCGATTCGATTTTGGCCGCAATGGCCCGGGTGGCCAGGTCGAACTGGATGCCGCAGATAAACTCGGTCCCCTTTTTGCCGCGAATTTTGGAGGTATGGCGAACCTTACCGTTGAGCCGGACCAGCATCATGTCGTCGTGCACGAATTCGATAGTCCGGGTTTCATCGATGCGGAACAGGTCCTGCTGTTCCTTGGTGATCGAGAAAGCCATGCCGCTGGCGCTCATATCGACGACCCTGGTGCGGACGGTGCCGTGTTTGCGCTTGCCCATGATCAGGATGATCAGATTCATGGTTTCCGGGACTTTGGCCCGGAATTCCCGGGCGCCGCGGACCAGCCGACCGATGGCCGGATAAGCCAGCCGGAGGACCGGCAGACCGCGGACGTCGGCCAGATCCTGGAAGACGGTGCCGAGTTCGACGGCATAGGTGGTGGTAAAAAACCTGATCAGGACCCGCTGTGAATGGCGGATGAAGAGGTTGCCGATACCCGGCTCGAGGGGGAGTGAAATCAGGTGCGACATCTGCTTGAGATAGTCGCCCGGCGCGTAGTCCGGGGCAGGCGCCGTAGCGCCGTTGTCATCGTCTTCCGGCAGGGCAGGCAGGTCATCGTAAAGGCGGCTGAAATAGACCCTGGTCAGACCGTCGAGTTCGACTTCGAGAATCTTTTCATCCATCAGCATCGTCTGCAGGTAGGGGAGCATGTCGGTCGGCTTGTAGAAAATCTCGCCGTCTTCGAGAGCTTCCTCAATGATCGCCGCGGTGAAGACCTCCTCGGGAAAAAAGAGGTTGAGGCGCCGCTGGATGCGCTGGACGAGTGTTTCCGTGGTGGTGTCTGGCATCGTTCTCGGGGGTTAAGAGCGGTGCTGAGAGATGATCAGCACCCCCATTGTTGTGATTCGGGGAGTAATCGGTCGAGTCCTTCTGATGAAACAATCCGGTAGCGGTTGCGGCCCATGCCCATGATATAGTAAATCAATCAATCATACATGGAAATGGTATTTATGCAAACAACGCCGGGGGAGCGGTGCCGTGGGCGCCGTTGAACCGCCGGCTCAATGCTATCGGCTTCGCTGTTCGCCGAAGAGACGGTGGCCTTGGTTGTTTCTGGAGACGCTTATGCATGGCGATATGTATCGATTATCAGGTGTTTTTCTGCTCGTCGTGGTGATGGTGTGCGGCTTGGGCCGATCCGGCCAGGCCGCCGATGTCACGTTTCGCTGGGCGATTCTGGCCGAGGTGGGCGGCGTCATGCAGCCGCTCGATTTCTCGTCGCCGCCGGTGGTCCATTCGGGCACGCCGATGCAATTTTATCTCGAACACCTGGAAAATTGTTACATCTACCTCTACCTGCACGACGCCGGAGACCAGGTGGCGGCGCTGTTCCCGATGGCCGGCGAGTATTACAATTACGGTTTTCCGCGCGGTCAGAAGTTCTTTCCGCCCGGAGACCGGACCTTTACCTTCGTCCCCCCGGGTGGTATGGAAACGTTTATTCTGGTCGCCTCGGCGCAGCGCCCGTTTCAATTGGAAAAACTGACCGACGAATTGCTGAAGAATCCGGAAAGCCGTTTGCAGCAGCAACTGCTGCTCAGTGAAATCGAGGCCATGATCGGCACCGGCAAGCGGGAGGCCCGTTCGCAAAAGGCCGAGGACCTGGTCTCGGTCGAGCGGCGTCGCAGACCCGCTGACGGAAGCGGTGCGACCACTTCATTTCAAGCCGTCGAAGTCGATATCGCCGATTTTTATGGCCGCAAACTGCTGATCGACCATCGCTAGCCGCCCGTACGCTCCTCGGGCAGGGCGGGGTGCGGTACGACCGGCATCAAGGCGGTTGCGAGCGGGCTGGATCGATCAAGCATAACCGGAGCAGGTTACGATGAAATTATTGACCACACCGCGCATGGACCGCTGTATCGGCTGTCATTCGTGCTCGCTCGCCTGTGCCCGCCTGGTGCATAAGAAGCTTTCCTGGGCGACCTCGGGCATCAGGATCCATTCGGCCGGCGGGTTGTCCACCGCCTTTGTCGCGGTGGTCTGCCTCGGGTGCGATCCGGCACCCTGTGCGCAGGCCTGTCCGACAGGCGCTTTCCGGCAGCGGAAAGGGGGCGGCGTGATCGTCCGCAAAAGCGATTGCATATCCTGCGGGGCCTGTGTTACCGCCTGTCCCGTCGGGGCGGTCTATCAAGATGACGGCGGGTCGGTCTATGTCTGCCTCCATTGCGGGCGCTGTGTCGAGTTCTGCCCCCACGGTTGCCTGGAGTTAACCCAGCGCACCGAATTGCAGAGGAGTTTTGATTATGAATGAGCGCTTCAAGGTGTTCGTCGTCGATCTGGAATCGGCACAGGGCCGGGTTGAGATGATCGACGGCCGCAACGATGTCGCCGGCGGCAGCGGGTTGGCCGCGCTGCTGTTTCTCCGCTATGGCAGACCGGATCAGGCCTGGGATCACCCGGAGCAGCCGATAATCCTGGCTATCGGCCCGCTGACCGGCCATTTTCCGTTGATGAGCAAGACGGTCTGCGCCTTCGTTTCCCCCTACCATGGCCAGTATGCCGAGAGCCATGCCGGCGGCCGGCTGGCGCTGGCGCTGTTTTTCGCCGGCTACGATGCACTCGTTCTGCACGGGCGGGCCGGGGTGCTCAGCTGCCTGTCGCTCGGTTCCCGCCACCTGAGCCTTCGTGACGCCTCTTTTATGCAGGGCATGAACGTTGCCGGCAGCGGCAAGCTGATCCGCCGGATGTTTCCCAAGTCGTCCGGACATCGATCGATTATCAGGATCGGGCCGGCCGGCGAGATCGGTTCGGCGATGGCCTGCATCAACGTCGATTCGTATCGGCATTTCGGCCGGCTCGGCGGCGGCGCCGCTTTCGGCGCCAAGAATCTGAAAGGGCTGGTGGTCTGCGGCGATGCCGAACGGCCGGCGCCGCCGGGCAAGGACTATGCCCGGCTGTTCAAGGAGGTGCATCGGCAGGTGTGCTCCACCGACATGATGCGTAAATACTATCATCTCGGCACCGCCGCCAATCTTCGCGGGCTCGACGATATCCAGGCGCTGCCCTGGAACAACCTGCAGAAAACCGCCGATCCGGCCATCGACGGGGTGACCGGCGAGGTCTTTGCCGACCGGACGCTACTGCGCAACGGCGCCTGTTCCGGCTGCCCGGTCGGTTGCATCCATCTCGGTTTTTTTCGGGATCGGTTCAGGCAGGAAGCCCGTTATCTCTACCACCAGGTGCCCTACGATTACGAACCGATCTTTGCCGCCGGGACCATGCTCGGCGTCACCGATTGTTTCGACGTCCTGCGCATCCTCGAGAATTTCGAGCGGGTCGGCCTCGATGCGATGTCGGCCGGCGTGGCGCTGGCTTGGGCCACCGAGGCGACGCAGCGCGGGCTGCTGTCCGAAAAGCAGACCATCATCCGGCTCTCGTTCGGTGATGCGGATGCCTATCAGCAGGCGGCCCATCATCTTGGTCTGGGCAGCAACGAGTTCTACCGGCTGCTCGGCGGCGGCACCCGCAAAGCGGCGGCGGTATACGGCGGCGACGACTATGCCTGCGTGCTCGGTCAGGAGATGGCCGGATACGCCACCGGCCCGCTGTTCTTTACCGCCCAGTCGCTTGGTTTTCGGCACTCCCATCTCGATAGCGGAGCCTATTCAGAGGAGCAGCAGAACCCGGCCAAAGATGTTGCTGCCGCGGTCGATTACCTGATCGAGGATGAACCGTATCGGGCCCTGCTCACGTCGATGACGGCCTGCCTGTTCGCCCGGTCAGTCTATCATCCGGAACAGCTGGCAAACTGCCTGGCCGCTGTCGGTCAGCACGGGTTGGCGGACTCGATCGAGCCGGTGGCCGAGCGGATCCGGGCGTTGCGCTGGCAGGTCCGGATCGCCACCGGTTTTCGTGCCGAAGAGATCACGATACCGAAACGGTTTTATGAAGTGACAACGTGGCAGGGCCCCGTCGACGGGGACTATTTCGATCGCCTCAGGGAGGCGTATGGCCGCAGGATCATGGAATTCGGCCTGCCGAAAGCAGCCCCCGTTTGACGCCGCGGTAACTCAGCCGAGCAGTCCTTCCGCCTTGAGCAGTTTGTAGTTGACGCTGTCGATCAGGGCCTGCCAACTGGCCTCGATGATATTGATCGAGACACCGACCGTGCGCCACTGGCAGGCGGTGTCGGTACTTTCGACAAGGACCCGGACCTTGGCTTCGGTGCCGTGTTCGCCGGAGAGGACTCGGACCTTGTAATCGGACAGGCTCATCTCCTCGAGGCAGGGGTAGAACCGGGTAAGCGCTTTTCGCAAGGCGCGGTCGAGGGCGTTGACCGGACCGTCGCCCATCGAGGCGGTGTGTACTTCATGGCCGCCGACGTAGAGCCTGATCGTCGCTTCCGTCAACGGCGGCCGGTCGATCCGGTACTTGTTGTTCATCACGCGAAAGCCTTCGACCCGGAAAAACTTGCGCTGCAGGCCGAGGGCCTCGCGCATCAGCAGCTCGAAACTCGCTTCCGCCGCCTCGTATTTGTAGCCCTGGTTTTCTTTTTCCTTGAGATCGAGGATGATCGCCGACAACAGCGGGTCGTCCGGCTTCAGCCGCAGCCCCCATTGTTCGGCTTTGTGCAGGATATTGGCGCGGCCGGCCTGGTCGGAGATCAGGATGCGGCGGTTGTTGCCGACCTTTTCCGGCTCGATGTGCTCGTAGGTGAGCGGGTTGCGCTTGACGGCGCTGACATGGATACCGCCCTTGTGGGCAAATGCCGATTCGCCGACGTAGGCCTGGTAGCGGTTGTGCGGCAGGTTCGCCAGTTCGTTGATCAGCCGGGACGTCCGGTAGAGCTCCTCGATAGAGGCGGCGGCCGTGCAGTCACGTCCCATTTTGAAGATCAGTGCCGGCAGGATCGAGGTCAGGTTGGCGTTGCCGCAGCGCTCGCCGAAGCCGTTCATCGTCCCCTGGACATGGTCGATGCCGCAGTGCACGGCGACCAGGGCGTTGGCTACCGCTGTTTCCGAGTCGTTGTGCGAGTGGATGCCGAGTTTGACGGCGGTACTGTTGCCGGCGAGAGCGTTTTTCACGGCCTCGATGATGGCCGGCAATTCGTGGGGCAGGGTGCCGCCGTTGGTGTCGCAGAGCACCAGGGTGCCCGCGCCGCCCCGCACGGCACGGTCCAGGGTGGCTAGCGCGTAATCCGGGTTGGTCTTGAAGCCGTCGAAGAAATGTTCGGCATCGTAGATCAACTCGTCCACGGAAGGTTTCAAAAAGGCCAGCGTGTCCTCGATGATCTCCAGGTTTTCCTCAAGCGAGATGTTCAGGGCATCGGTCACGTGGACATCCCAGCTTTTGCCGAAGATGGTGAGAACCGGTGTTTCGGCCTTCAGCAAGGCCTGCAGGTTGGCATCCTGCTGCGGGTTATTCTTGATATGGCGGGTGGATCCGAAGGCGGTAAGGCGTGCCGTCGTCAGTGTCTGGCGCTTGATCTTGTTGAAGTAATCAACCGACATCGGGTTTGCTCCCGGCCAGCCTCCTTCAATATAATCGATGCCGAGACGATCCAGGGCCAAGGTGATGCGGACCTTGTCCTCGACGGACAGGTTGAAATTCTCGGCCTGGGTTCCGTCTCGCAGGGTGGTGTCGTAGATTTCGATGGCTCGCGCCATGGCGATTCATTCCCTCTGTAAGGATGGACGGGTTGTCTGCCGCCCCGCGCTGCCCCGCAGCGCTCGTCCGATGACGCGAGGTGGCGGGGGCTCCGATAGGTGCGGCAGCCGGTTCAGGGCGTGGCAGGCCGGCCGAGAAGGCCGGCAGCCGTCTACGCCGAGGCACAGGGTCGAATACTAAGCGGTCGGCGGAAAAATGCAAACAATTTGACCTGCGCGCGGACTGCTCGATGGCCCCGTGCGCTCGGTTATGGTGCCGCAGCCGCA
>CAYSSK010000110.1:5521-12838 GCA_964433645.1 uncultured Desulfofustis sp. | reverse complement strand
TGCTGATCGCCGACGAGCCGACCACGGCGCTGGACGTGACCATCCAGGCCCAGATCCTGGACCTGTTGCTCAAGCTCCAGCAGGATAATGATATGGCGCTGGTGCTGATCACCCACGATATGGGCGTGGTCGCCGAGACCGCCAAGCGCGTGATGGTGCACTATGCCGGGCAGCAGGTCGAGCACCAGGAGATCGGGGGATTGTTTACCAACCCCCATCACCCCTATACGTCGGCACTGCTTGCCGCGCTGCCGGAACGGGCGGCGAGCAAAAAACTGCCGTCGATTGCCGGCGTCGTGCCCGGGCAATTCGATCGTCCGGCCGGCTGCCTGTTCTCGCCGCGCTGCCGTTATGCCACCGATCTGTGCCGAACCAGTGAACCGCCCCCCGCCCCGGCCGAGCTCGGCTCGGCCCTGTGCCATTACCCGCTGGACAACGGGGTACCGCTCAATCACCCGGGCGGGGAGGAGGCGGCATGAGTCGGGAGGCGATCCTGCAGGCCAGGGACCTGAAACGGTTCTATCGGGTGCGCCGGGACGCCTTCGGACCCAAGGCGGTACTGAAAGCCCTTGACGGAGCGACCTTCGATCTGATCAACGGCCGGACCCTGGCCGTGGTCGGCGAATCGGGCTGCGGAAAATCGACCCTGGCCCGCCTGGTGACCATGATCGAGCAGCCGACCGACGGGACCCTGCGCATCTGCGGCAGCGATATCGTCGGCTCGAGCCGGGCGACGAGGCGGACGCTCAAGTCCAAGGTCCAGATCGTCTTCCAGGACCCGTACGGCTCGCTCAACCCGCGCCAGAAGATCGGTCACGCCCTCGAGGAGCCGCTGTTGGTCAACACCAAGATGAGCAAGCAGCAGCGGCGTCGGTCGGCCGAGGAGATGATGGATTTCGTCGGCCTGCGGCCGGAGCTGTACGACCGCTACCCGCATATGTTTTCCGGCGGTCAGCGGCAGCGGATCGCGGTCGCCCGGGCGCTGATGCTGCGGCCGGAGATCCTGGTGCTCGACGAGCCGGTGTCGGCGCTCGACGTGTCGATCCAGGCCCAGATCCTGAACCTGCTGGCCGACCTGCAGGAGCAGCTCGATCTGGCCTATCTGTTCATCAGTCATGACCTGTCGGTGGTCAAACATATCGCCGACGAGGTCATGGTCATGTATCTCGGGGTGCCCATCGAGATGGGCAGTCGTCAGGCGATCTTTGAACAGCCCCATCACCCCTATACCCAGGCCCTGCTGTCGGCAACGCCGATGGCCGACCCGTTCCGGGTCAAAAAACGGGTCGTGCTGCATGGTGAGTTGCCGTCACCGATCGATCCGCCGCCCGGCTGCTCGTTCAACCCGCGCTGCCCGAGGGCGACCGACATCTGCCGGCAGGATTTTCCGGAGATGCGCCAGGTCGACAAGACCATGGTTGCCTGCTATCACCCGCTGGATTGACAACCCCTGTCGGCCGTAATCGGCACGCAAACCGCGAGAAAGACGATGGCCTCCCCCCGTCTGGCCTATCAGATTGCAGCCCTGACCCTGTTCCGGGTGCTGGTCAACACCGGACGGCGGTTTGTCTATCCGTTCGCGCCGGCGCTCAGCCGTGGGCTGGAGGTGCCGCTTGGGGCCATCACCTCGATCATCGCCATATCCCAGTTCAGCTCCCTGCTCGGCGTGTTCAGCGGCCCCCTGGCGGATCGATTCGGTTACCGGCTGATCATGCGGGCGGCGCTGGCGATTCTTGCCGTCGGCATGCTGACCTGCGGTCTGGTGCCGACCTATTGGCCGGTCTTTTTCGGGCTGATTATCGCCAGCCTCGGCAAGGTGGTGTTCGATCCGGCCATCCAGGCCTTTGTCGGTTCCCGCGTGCCGTTTGCCCGGCGGGCCCGGGTCGTCGGCATCATAGAAACCGCCTGGGCCGGCAGCACACTGGTCGGTATCCCGGCGCTGGCGCTGATCATCGATCACGTCGGTCTGCGCAATTCCTTTATCGTCATGGGTCTGCTCGGCGGTCTCTGCTGGCTCGCCATACCCTGGTTCATCCCCCCCGACCGGGTGGCGGAGCCGGCCGGCAGCAAACGGGTTTCCCTGCCGGCCATGCTCGCCCGCCTGGTCCGGATCCGCCCGGCGGCGGGCATGCTGATCTTCGGTTTTTTTATCTCGGTGGCCAATGACGGCCTGTTTGTCGTCTACGGTGCCTGGTTCGAGCGGGATTTTCAGATAGGCATCGTGGCGCTCGGCTTCAGCACCATCGCCATCGGCAGCGCCGAACTGCTCGGTGAATCGCTGGTTGCCCTGTTTTCCGACCGAATCGGCATCAAACGGGCGACCATCGGCGGCTTTTCCCTGGCCGCCGGCGCCTATCTGCTGCTGCCGCTCATCGGCCAGACCCTGGTGCTGGCGATGGTCGGCATGTTTTTGTTGTTTCTCTGCTATGAGTTTGCCATTGTCAGCAGCTTTTCGCTGAGCACCGAGCTGGTGCCCGAGTCCCGGGCGACGATGATGGCCGGATTCTATGCCACCGCCGGTGTCGGCCGGATGGTCGGTGTGCTGCTCGGCGGTGCGGCCTGGCAGGTCGGCGGCATTCACCTGGTCTGCTGGCTGGCGGCAGGCTGCACCGGCTGCGGCGTGCTGGCCCTGCTCTGGGGGCTGCGCGGCTGGCGACCGACGTGACGCCGGCTGGAGCAGGAGTGTCAATTCACCTTGAGGTTGCCGCCGGTGCCAAGACCGCCTTTGACCTCCTGGGCCTGATAGTTTCTCAGGGCCCGTACCATATTGTTGAACGAGTCGGTGAACGCGGCGACGATGACCTTGCCTTCGGCGGTATTGGTATAGCCGCCGCCACCGAGACCGACGGTGCCGGCCAGCAGGCCGCCGACCGCCCCCATATCGACATTGCGGGCGCTTCCTTCGGCCGCGGCGAGTTGCACACTGGAGCGGTTGTCGATCAGGGTCAGCATCGTACTTGCTTCCTTGACGTTGAGACTGCCGCCGACAGCCGCGCCGACCGAACCGAACAAGCCGCCGATGGCGCCGCCGAGGCCGCCGGCATTCTGGTTGCTGAAGGTGATTGACGGGCTCATCGAGTAGTCGGCGGCGACCATCTGGCCTTTACCGAAATTGGAGCCCTGCCGTAATTCTCCCGACTTTTCCAGACCTCGTTCCTGCATCACGTTGTTCATCGCCACGCCCCGTTCAACGACGACAAAGCAGCCGGATTGCTGGGCGAGCATTTTCAGGACCGGGGTGGTCGGGCCGAGCCGCCACTGGGAGGTCAGGTAGTGATACCAGGAGGCCGACCTGTCCTCGACCACGGCCAGGGTTCCGAGGGTGGCGCCGCAGCGTTCCAGGGCCGGATTGGCGTTGTCCGTCGCCGAGCCGGCCGTGGAGCCGGTGGCGGTGGTTTTCGCAGACTGTGAGCCCATCTGCATGCCGACGCAGCCCGTCAGGGATAAAGCAATGATCAATGCTGCAACAAGCGGGATAGTGCGGAGATGGTAGGTGGCTCTGGCCATGATGTGCTCCTTGATGATCTGAAATGGAAAACCTGTCACAGATATGACGTTGTTGTGGGCAGCCCGGCGCTGGTGTGCGGCCTGCGCATCAGCGTGGTGCGGATTCAGAGTAGCTTGTTTTTGCACTCTGGACAACAATTTTTCAGGACCGGTTTTTCGATCTGTTTATCGTTGGTTACCGGGGAGCCGGGGGGCAACTCGAACGGTGGTCGAGGCGAACTGCCGAAAAACCGGGGTACCGGTGAATGGCCGGGTGAAAAGGCTGTTGTTCTGCCGATGGCCCTATGTTATAAGATAGGCAGTTTGCTGGATGATACCCGATAGATGCAAAAAAGGTATGCTGACCGCCGTGTTTTTGCCGGCATAACGACGAGGAAGCCGTGATGCGCGGAAAACATGAACCGGTGCAACTTGTCTGCCCGAAATGTCGATACCGGACGATCGTCTACCTGCCGCTTCCCGACGATGAAGATTTGCCGATATGCCCGGAATGCAAGCAGGCCCGGATGAACATCGAGGAGCTGCTCGACGAAGGAAAATCTTATTGACAGGGGATGTCGTACTGTTGAAAGAGGCGGTCTGCCCAGCCGGGGGACTGCCTGTTTTTATGCAACCGATCAGATAAAAAAAGGAGAGATCAAGATGAAACGAACGATGATTGCCCTGGTCCTGGCAATGGCCCTGTGCGCCTCAACGGCTTTTGCCGGCGCCCTCGAGGAAATCCAGAAGCGCGGAACGCTGCGGGTCGGCATGGAACCGGGTTACATGCCGTTTGAGCTGACCAACCAGAAAGGCGAAATAATCGGTTTTGACGTCGATATGGCCAAGCGCATGGCCAAGGCCATGGACGTGGAACTGGAACTGGTCTCCACCGCCTGGGACGGCATCATTCCGGCGCTGCTGACCGACAAGTTCGATATCATCATGTCCGGCATGACCTTGACCCAGCAGCGTAACATGAGCATCAACTTTGCCGAGCCCTATATCATCATCGGCCAGACCGCCCTGGTAGCCAATAAACACGAAGGCACCGTCACCTCCTATGCCGACCTGAACGACCCGAAATATACCATCGGCTCCAAGCTCGGCACCACCGGTGAGCAAGCCGCCAAGCGGATGATCGGCAATGCCGGCTACATCTCCTATGAAACCGAGCAGGAAGGCGTGCTCGAGTTGATGAACGGCAAGATCGACGCCTTTATCTACGACCTGCCGTATAACGCCATCGCTTTCGGCCAGCGCGGCGAAGGCAATATGTATCACCTCGACACCCCGTTCACTTATGAACCGCTGGCCTGGGCGGTCCGCAAGGGCGATCATGATTTTCTGAACTGGCTCAACAATTTTCTGTTCCAGGTCAAGAACGACGGCACCTATGAAAAGATCTACGACAAATGGTTTGTCGACGGATCCTGGCAGAAAGAGATCCAGTAGACGATCGGGCCTTTGTCCGTGAAGGCAGCACAGAAACTCTGGCCCTGGCAGCTCCTGCTGGCAGTCATCCTGATTGTGATGGCTGCCGGCACTTATGGGTCGGTCAAGCGCATCGATTATGAATGGCGCTGGTATCGGGTGCCGCAGTATTTTCTCTACAAGGCGGAAGATCCGGTCAAGATCCCCGACGACGGGATCGTCGAGAAGATTGCAACAGCCGATGGTACGGCCGCGATTACGGTCAACCTGGTAGACGGCAGCCGCCAGGTGCTCGAGGTCGATGCCGGCACGGTCAGGGTGGACCAGGGTGAGGACCTGTTCATCGGCGATACCGTCGGCTATGTGGTGACCTGGAGCCTGGGGCCGCTGCTCACCGGCCTTGTGACGACCCTGTGGATTTCCGCTGCCGCCAGCGTGCTCGGTTTGGCCATCGGCCTTGTCGCCGGCTTGATGAAGATCTCCCGGAACTATACCGTTTCCATGCTGGCCGCGATCTATGTCGAAATCATCCGCGGCACGCCGCTGCTCGTCCAGATCTTTATCGCCTATTTCTTTATCGGCACCGTCTTCAACCTGGACCGCAACGTCGCCGGCATCGGGGCGCTTGCCCTGTTCGCCGGGGCCTACGTGGCCGAGATCGTCCGGGCCGGAGTTCAGTCGATCCCCAAGGGCCAGATGGAAGCGGCGCGGTCCCTCGGTATGAGCCTGCCCCAGGCGATGACCGAGATCATCCTGCCCCAGGCTCTGAAGCGGATTCTGCCGCCGCTGTCGGGACAATTTATCAGCCTGATCAAGGATTCCTCGCTGGTCTCGGTCATTGCCATTACCGACCTGACCAAATCGGGCCGGGAAATCATCACCAGCACCTTTGCCACCTTTGAGATCTGGCTCGTGGTCGCGGCCATGTACCTGATTGTCACCTCGCTGCTGTCGCAATTCGTCTTTTACCTGGAACGGAGGCTTGCAATCAGTGATTAGAACGGAAAGCGTCGTCAAGGTATTCACCGGCCGGGGTGATGAAGTGCGGGCGGTCGACGGGGTAACGACCACCGTCGACAAGGGCGAAGTGGTGGTCGTCATCGGCCCGTCCGGCTCGGGCAAATCAACGTTTATCCGCTGTGTCAACAGCCTGGAGAGCTTTGATTCCGGTCATGTCTATATCGACGGTGTGGATATCGCCGACCGCAGGACCAATATCAACAAGATCCGCGCGGAAGTCGGCATGGTCTTCCAGCAATTCAACCTCTTTCCGCATCGCACGGTCCTGGAAAACCTGACCCTGGCCCAGCGCAAGGTGCGCAAGCGCAACAAAACGGTGGCCGATGAAAAGGCCCGGATGCTGCTGCGCAAGGTCGGCATCCCTGAAAAGGAAGATGAGTACCCATCCCGGCTCTCCGGCGGCCAGCAGCAGCGGGTGGCCATTGCCCGGGCCCTGGCGATGGACCCGAAGGTGATGTTGTTCGATGAGCCGACGTCGGCCCTTGATCCGGAGATGGTCGGCGAGGTGCTCGACGTCATGAAGCAGCTGGCCCGCGAGGGCATGACGATGATGGTCGTTACCCACGAAATGGGCTTTGCCCGGGAAGTTGCGGATCGGGTCCTGTTTATGGATATGGGAAAAATAGTCGAAGAGGGTACGCCGGAACACTTTTTTACCGCGCCGCGCGAGGAACGGACCCAACTTTTCCTGAAACAGGTTCTCTAACGGTTTTCTGCGTCGTTTCTATCTGTTATCTACATCTATTCATTTTTTTATCTGGAGGGAATCATGCGTTTTGTCGGACTATGCGCCGCCGTGCTGCTGGCCGTCGGAGTGACTTTTTCCTCGGCCGCAGCCGAAGAACTGCAGGTCGGGTTTGTGTATGTCTCGCCGGTTGGCGATGCCGGCTGGACGTATGCCCATGACCAGGGCCGTTTGGCCGTCGAAGAGATGGACGGGGTGACCACGTCTTTTGTCGAAGCGGTTGGCGAGGGGGCCGATGCCGAGCGGGTCATGCTGAATATGGCACGCAAGGGTTACGATTTGATCTTTGCCACCAATTTCGGCTATATGGACCCGATGCTCAAGGTCGCCAAACAGTTTCCGGACACCGTCTTCATGCACTGTTCCGGCTTCAAGACCGCCGACAACATGGGTAATTATTTCGGTCGCATGTACCAGGCCCGCTATCTGTCCGGCATGGTCGCCGGCGCCATGAGTAAATCCGACACGCTCGGCTATGTCGCCGCCTTTCCGATCCCGGAGGTCATCAGGGGAATCAACGCCTTTGCCCTCGGCGCCCGGGCCGTGAACCCGGAGGCCACCGTCCGGGTGGTCTGGACCAAGACCTGGTATGATCCGGCCACCGAGAAAGAGGCGGCCAAATCGCTGCTCGA
>CAYSSK010000110.1:0-5421 GCA_964433645.1 uncultured Desulfofustis sp. | reverse complement strand
GAGGTCTTTACCGGTCCGATCTACGATCAGGACGGCGTGAAAAAGGTTGATGCGGCAACGGCCATGCCCGATGAGGAGTTGCTCGGTATGACCTGGTTCGTGCAGGGAGTCATCGGTACCACGGAATAACCACAGCGGGATTCGGCCGGTGTCTTGCCCGACATCGGTCCGGAGCCAGGCCGGTGTCGATACATGGCCCTGATACGGATCGTCAAACGACAGGAGCCCCTTGGCTGGGGCTCCTGTTTTGTTTTAATCGCCGCGGTGGCGCTGTCCGTGCTGCTCGGCGCAGCTATTCTGGCGATCGGCGGGACGCCGCCCGGCAAAGGTATCGTCACGCTTTTTCAAGGGGCGTTCGGCTCCCGCTGGGCGCTGGAAGATGCCCTGATCAAGGCGACGCCGATCTTCCTCTGCTCGCTCGGGGTGGCCGTCGCGTTCCGGCTGCAGGTATGGAATATCGGGGCGGAAGGCCAATATGCGATGGGTGCGGTCGGCGCCACCTGGATGGCCGTGTCCTTTCCCGGCGCCCCGGCCTGGCTGCTGCTGCCGGGCATGGCGGCGGCGGCGATGGCCGCCGGTGGCTGCTGGGGCTTTATTCCGGGCTTTCTGAGGCAGCGGCTCAGGACCAACGAGATCATCGCCACGCTGATGATGAACTATATCGCCATCCTCTTTCTCGACTACCTGGTCTATGGCGTCTGGAAAGATCCGGCCAGCTATGGATTCCCGATGACGCCGGTCTTTTCCGACCAGGCCATCGTCGGGCGGATCGGCGGTACCAGCTTCAGCTGGGGGCTGAGCCATTGCCTGCTGCTCGGCATTGCCGTCTGGGCCTTTATGCGCTTCACCCGGCTCGGCTATGAAATCAAGGCCGGCGGCGACAACATGCGGGCGGCGCGTTATGCCGGCATCCCGTATGATCGGCTGGTCATGCTGGTCATGGCGCTGAGCGGCGCCCTGGCCGGCTGGGCCGGTTTTCTCGAGGCCTCGTCGACCATCAACCGGCTGCAGCCGAGCATCATGGCCGGCTACGGCTATACCGCCATCGTCGTCGCCTGGCTGGCCCGCCTCAACCCGCTGGCCATCGGGGCGGCCGCCTTCCTGCTTGCCGGTCTCCGGGTCGGCGTCGAAGGGTTGCAGCTCGACCTGCAGGTGCCGGCGGCCTTCGGCGAAATGCTGGAGGGGCTGATCCTGCTGACGGTGCTGGCCGGCGGGCTGTTTACCAGGTATCGGTTTGCCTTCAAGCGGAGGCTGCCGTGAGCAGGGGGTTCGTGATTTCGCTTTCGGCCGCCGCTGTCCAGCATGGCTGGCTGATCTCCCGGCATCGTCCTGGCTGCAGAGGGAGGCTGTCGTGAGCTACGAGATCCTGATCCCGCTGCTGGCAGCCGCCGTTCAGTCCGGCACGCCGATCCTCTATGCAACGCTCGGGGAGATCTTCACGGAGCGGACCGGCATCCTCAATCTCGGCGTCGAAGGGATCATGATCGTCGGGGCGCTGAGCGGCTTTCTCGTCGCCAAGGCCACCGGCAATCCGGCCGTCGCCTTCGTCGCCGCCGGGCTGGCCGGCGCGGTGGTCGCTTCGCTGCATGGCCTGGTCTGCATCATTTTCCAGGGCAACCAGGTGGTGTCCGGACTGGCGCTGACCATTCTCGGCGTCGGCTTTGCCAATTATCTCGGCGCGGCCTACGTCGGTCAGGCGGCGCCCGGCTTCGGCCCGCTGCCGATCCCGCTGTTGTCCCGGATTCCGGTGCTCGGGCCGATTTTCTTCCAGCAGGATCTGCTCGTCTATGCCACCTACCTGATCCCGCCGCTGATGTGGCTGTTTCTCTCCCAGACCAGATACGGCCTCAGCCTGCGGGCCGCCGGCGAGAATCCGGCGGCGGCGGTCGCCGCCGGGGTCAACGTGGCGGTCTGCCGGTTCGTCGGGGTGCTGGTCGGCGGTTTCTTCATCGGCCTGGGCGGCGCCTATCTGTCGCTTGCCTACACCCACCTGTGGACCAACAACCTGACCGGCGGGCGGGGCTGGATCGCCGTTGCGCTGGTCATTTTCGCGTTCTGGCGGCCGGGCCGGGCGATTTTCGGCGCGTATCTGTTCGGCGGCGTCATGGCACTGCAGCTCAGGCTGCAGGCCTCCGGGACCCAGATCCCGTCATCCCTGCTGCTGATGCTGCCCTACGCGCTGACCATCGGCGTGCTGGTTTTGGCCTCGTGGCGCCGGGGCGGCACCGACGCGCCGGCCGCCCTGGGGCGCAATATCGAACCGGTCGATTGACCCGGCTGAAGGCAAACGGATTGAACCCATGAATCGTGTACGACAAGAGGATTGACCATGAAACCGAACCCCGATTACCGCAGAACCTATCCGATCTCCTGGGAGCAATTGCACCGCGATTCCCGAGCACTGGCCTGGCGGCTGCTCGACATCCACTATTTCAAGGGGCTGATTGCCATTACCCGGGGAGGGCTGGTGCCGGCCGCGGTGATTGCCCGGGAACTCGGCATCCACCTGGTCGAGACCATCTGTATCTCCAGTTATGACTGGCAGGACAAGAAGGGCGAGGCGGAGATTCTCAAGGGGGTTGACGGCGACGGTGAAGGCTGGCTGCTCATCGATGATCTGGTCGATACCGGCCGTACCGCCAAACTCGTCAAGGAAATGGTGCCCAAGGCGCATTTCGCGACGATTTACGCCAAACCGGCCGGCCGGCCGCTGGTCGACACCTTTGTCACCGAGGTCAGCCAGGATACCTGGATCCTGTTTCCGTGGGATGCCGAGTCGCAATTCGTCCAGCCGATGGCCGGGCAGGGACGGTAGGCCTTCGAGATGACCGAAACACCGGTGATCAGGCTGGAGGGGGTCAGCAAGTATTTCGGTTCGGTACGGGCCAATCACGACGTCAGCCTCGAGCTGTATCGGGGCCGGGTTCTGGCCCTGCTCGGCGAGAACGGCGCCGGCAAGTCGACGCTGATGTCGATCCTGGCCGGGCAGCTGCTAGCCGATCGGGGCGTGATTTATCACCACGGCATCCCGGTGATCTTCACCTCCACCGAGCAGGCGATCGCCGCCGGCATCGGCATGGTCTATCAGCATTTCAAGCTGGTGGAGGCGATGACGGTGGCGGAAAACGTCTATCTCGGCCAGTCGCCGACCGTCTGGCTGCAGGCCCGGGAAATGAACCGCGTGGTCAATGAATTGGCCGGTTCGTTTGGCATGAAAGTCCGCCCCGAGGCGTTGATCTCCGATCTGTCCATGGGTGAGAAGCAGCAGGTCGAGATCCTCAAACTGCTCCTCAGGCAAAGCTCGATCCTGATCTTCGATGAACCGACCGCCGTGCTGACGCCCCATGAGGCGTACAATCTGTTCGCAACGATGCGGCGGATGCGGGCGGCCGGCAAGACCATCGTCTTTATCAGCCACAAGCTCGAGGAGGTGATGGCCATTGCCGACGATATCGCCATCCTCAAACGGGGCGAGGTGCTCGATGTCATACCCGCCGGCCGGGTCGCCTCGACGGCCGAGCTGGCGGAGCGGATGGTCGGCCGGGAAGTACTGCTGCAGGTGCGGCGGCAGCCGGTGGAACCACGCCAGCTGGCGCTCACGGTGGAAAACCTGCAGGATGAGTTTCTCCACGATATCGACCTGGAGGTGCGCCAGGGCGAGATCCTCGGCCTGGTCGGGGTCGCCGGCAATGGGCAGAAACCGCTGGTCCAGGCAATTTGCGGTCTGCGTCGGCCGCGGTCCGGAACCATCACCCTGCTCGGGATGGAACGGGAGCGCTTTTTCAGCCGGCACCGCTGGGAAAAATCGCTCAGTTATATCCCGGAGGATCGGCAGGGGCTGGCCACCTGCCGGGGCCTGAGCGTGCTCGATAATTTCCTGCTCACCACCCGTTGCGGCTTTGCCGTCGGGCCGTGGTTGCCGCGCGCGGAGGCCGGGCGCAAAGCGCAGCACCTGATCGAAGAATTCGACATCCGGCCGCCGGATCCGGGCAACATGGCCTGGCAGCTGTCCGGCGGCAATCTGCAAAAACTGGTGCTGGCCCGGGAATTTCATCGTAAACCGCGCCTGATCGTCGCCGAGCAGCCGACCCAGGGGCTCGATATCGCCGCCGCCGAGGATGTCTGGAACCTTTTGCTCAAGGCCCGGGAACAGGCGGGCATCCTGCTGGTAACCGGCGATTTGAGCGAAGCCCTGGCCCTTGCCGACCGTTTGGCGGTGATGTTCGGCGGCCGGATCGTCGCGACCTTTGCCGGCGACGATCGGGACATGGTGGAGCGGATTCCCCGGATGATGGCGGGATTAACCCAAGAGGAGATGACCTGATGACGACCCGATTACAGCCCTTGAGCCGTCTGCTCCTGCCGGTCGGGACGCTGGAGACCTTTACCAGGGCGGCACCGTTGGCCGGCCTGCTGATACGGACCATGGAGATTGCCTCCGACCGGGTCGACCTGGTGCATGTGGTGGCCGGCTCCTTTCTCGAAAAACGGTTTGAGAACGTTGACCTGACGGCCGGAGAAACGGTCTCGGCGGATGAGCTGCAGCGGTTGCGCGCCGATTACCTGGCCGAAACGGCGGAGCCGCTGCTGACCGCCTGCGCCGGGATGATCCGGCGGGAGTCGGGGGGACGCTCGCCCGCCCGGCTGCTCAAGGACGGCGACCCGGCCAAGGTGATCGGTTCGCTCTGTTCCGCCCATGGCTATTCGACCCTGATCATGAGCCGGCGCCGGTTGCCGGCCGGGGCCGGCTGGTTGACCGGCAGCGTTACCGCCTCCCTGCTGCACCGGCACGCCGGGGCGACGATCTATCTGGTCGACGGCACCCCGCGATCACCCGAGGTATCGCCGTTCGCCCGAACGCTGATCGGTGTCGACGATGCGCCGGCCAGCGAGAAGGCGGTGGCCGAGGCGGCGCTGCTGCTGGCCCGGGTAAACGAGCAGATCGAGCGGGTGATCCTGGTCCATGTCCTCGATCAATCCTGCTATTTCAACGAAGACGGCGCGCCCTGCAGCCAAACCAGCCTCAGTGGTCAGCGAGCCCTGGAGCAGGCCAGCACTACGCTGGTCGAGGCGGGGGTCGATCCGGAAAAGATCACCATGGTCATCCATTTCGGCCAGCCGGGTACGGTATTGGTGGAAGAAGCGCTCGATTGTGACGCGACCATGATCTTTATCGGTAAGCGCGATCGTTCACGAATGGCCCAGCTCTATCTCGGCTCGGTCTGCAACGATATCGTGCAGAACTGCCGGCAGCGGGTCCTGGCCCTGGTCGGCTGAGAGCGGCCGGGCACCCCAGAGAAAACCGATGTTCATCAAACCCTCGACGCGCCGCCTGTTCAGTGAATTTACCAGACTCGGCCGCTACGGCTGGGGTGTCCGGCTGCATGGTTATGTCTACGGGCGCTGGCTCTATCAATACAT
>CAYSSK010000109.1:0-12897 GCA_964433645.1 uncultured Desulfofustis sp. | reverse complement strand
GACCGGGCCACCTGCTCGGCCGGATGAAACAGATCTGGATCTATTTTATCGACGCATTTCCCGGTGCCCGCCAACAGCTGAAGAAAATCACCCGGGCAACGAGCGAAGAGCGTTATCGGGAAGCGGTACGGACATGTATCGACATGGCAGCAGAAAGATAACGGCAGCCAAGCGCGGCACGGGCTTGTTCGGCTCGACCGTTGACCAGAGCCGCCGCTCATAAGGACGGTTGTCAGTCCTTGCGCTCGCTGTAGCGATCGGTGACACGATCCTGCAGGAAGATGTGGCGGTAGTGATCCCGGTCGCCGCTTTCATACCACTGCCGGCCCTGCTCGATGCAGCGGGGGCAGGCCTTGCGCGGGATGGTCACGCCGAGCATGCGGACGCCGCGGTCGGAGATGCTGTCGATCCGCAGGGCGCCGGCGCAGTCGTCACAGATATGGATGGTCTCTTCCTGCGTCTCCAGGATATTGTCGGTGTCGTAAAAAATCTGCCGCCTTCGCTCGCCACAGTCCGGCTTCTTGCGCACCGTATGGGTGATCGCCGCCCGTTTACTCCAGATTTCCAGTGCATAGTTGCAGGTCTTTTCGATCACCTGGGTCACATCGGGATCCTGGCGCAGCCGATCCGGATTGAAGTCCGGTTCGCGCAGGTGAGAGTAATCGAGACCGGCCATGGCCATGATGATACCGGCATTGACATAAGGGAGTGCTCCCTCGATCGAATAGCCGCCCTCAAGGACGGCGATGTCCGCTTTGAGCATCGATGTCAGCCGGGCATAGCCGCGGGCCGAGAAATTCATATTGGTGATCGGATCGGAGTAGTGGTTGTCCTGCCCCGCCGAATTGATGATCAGCTGCGGCTGAAAGTCTTCGAGAATCGGCAAAACCGCGTGCTCGATCGCATAGAGAAACCCCTCGTCACCGGTCTCCGGCGGCAACGGCAGGTTGATGGTCGTACCGGCGGCATTGGGCCCGCCGAAATCGTTGAGAAAACCGCTGCCCGGATAGAGGGTGCGACCGTCCTGGTGAATGGAGATGAACAGCGTATCGGGATCGTGCCAATAGATATCCTGGGTGCCGTCACCGTGATGGCAGTCGGTGTCGACGATCGCCACCCGGTCGACCTGGTAGGCCCGACGCAGGTATTCGATCATGATCGCTTCGATGTTGATATTGCAGAACCCGCGTGCACCGTGGACCACCCGGTTGGCGTGGTGGCCCGGCGGCCGCACCAGCGCGAAGCCGCGTTCGATGGTGCCGTCCATCACCGCCATGCCGATGGTCTTGGCCCCGCCGGCGCTGATCAGATGCGACTCGGTAACGACCGCCCAGGGGTCCGGGACACAGAAATGAACACGCTGGATATCCTTGATGGTCACCAGGTCGGGCTTGAGCTCGACAATACCGTCGATATCGAGCAGCCCCTCCTCGAACACCTGGTCCTGGGTGTAGAGCAGGCGCTCTTCCCGTTCCGGGTGGGTGGGGTCGATGGCCCAATCGAAGGCTGGAAAAAAAACGAGTCCGGTTTTGTGGTTGGCGCGAAGCATAACAGGCGGTCCTGGCACATTATTGGTGATTGCAGGCACCGGCTCCTGCCGTGAGCGGCCCTGCCGGCCTGTCTCCCCGGTGGCCGGCACCGGCAAAGACAGGCCTGGTCAACGCTACAGATCAGGTCGGTTCAGCGTTTCGGTCTGCGGGTCGTAGCCGTGAATCAAACCGGGTTTGACCTGTGCCCGTACCCGGATATTCCTGCCGACCGTATAAAAGCCGCGAACCATGTTGAATTGCGCCTCTTCGACGATTTCGGTCTGCACGAAATCCGGGTTGGCCCCGCGGGCAAGGGCCTTTTTCCGCACCAGTTCCAGAGCGATATCCCGGATATTGCCCACATCGAAGCTGGCCGGAATATTCTGGTGATACCCCTCGCCCTGGGCGGTTACCACCTGGCGGGCCGTGTCGGCGTAGACCGTCACCTCGCAGGTGGTGCGGGCCAGCGCGCAGCCGATGGCATTGGCAACCTGCCAGTGCGGCACCGGTATGACCTCACCGGGAAAGAGCGTGGCCAGTCGCTCGGCAAACTGGCGCGCCGGCCCGCCGAGGACGAGCAGGCGATCCGGCTGGATCTGGATACCCTCGTGCATCTCGTGCACGGTGTAGACCGGGCGACTGTTGATATCGGCGACCATATTCCGCGCCGCGGTCAGGATTTCCCGGCAGGCGGTGGTGAAGATCAATTCGGCAATTTCCTCGACGGACACCTGCAGGGCCGCGGCCAGCGGCGTCAGTCCCTGAATTGAACGTTGGCCATCGCCGCCGTCGGCCAAACCGAGCACGCAAAAGGCGTCGGTCGGGGTCGGCAGCGGCCCGCCGTAGGCCATGGCCCGCCCGAGACGATCCGGGCCGATGCTGATCTGGCCGTCGTGAACCCGGACGACGCTGTCGCCGCCGATGCCGATGGAGCGGGTCTGCAGGGCGCGGATCAGGGTCTTGTACGGCCCGATTTCGATACCGCCGGAAGCGAGGACCGGCACCCCGTCGAGAATCACCGCCATATCGGTGGTCGTACCGCCGATGTCGAGCACCAGGCAGCTCTCGTCCGCCCGGGCATAGGCGATCGCCCCCATGACGCTGGCCGACGGGCCGCTCAGGATGGTCTGGGCCGGGTAATCAAGCGACGTCTCCATATTCATGTTGCCGCCGTCGGGCTTGAGAATCCGGATCGGCACAGCAATCCCTTTTTGCGCCAGGGATTCCTGCACCGCCGTGAAAAAATCCCGGTGCACCGGATAGACGGCGGCATTGAGATAGGTGGTGGCGATGCGCCGGGGAAAGCTGAGCACGCCGGACAGCGGATGCCCCATGAAGACCCGCTCGACGTAGGGAGCGAGCAATTCGGCCAGACGCAGTTCATGCTCCGGGTTGCGCACGGAAAATTTGCTGACGACACCCACGTAAGGCAGACCGGCGGCCCTGATCTGTTCGCCGACGGCCTTGATCTGCTGCTCGTCCAGCGGCTCGAGCTCCCGGCCGCCGTGGTCCAGCGCGCCGCGCACCACATAATAGTGATCACCGATACGAAAATGCTCGGGATCGATGCCCGGGCCGCCGGACACGAGCATGGCCACCGGCGGTAACGAATTCTGCACCACCATGTTGGTGGCCAGCGTGGTGCTCAGCACCAGCCGCTTGACCTCCTCGGGCCGTTGTCCCTCCATCAGCAGGTCAAAGGCCGTCAGCAGTGTTTCGTAGAGGTTGTCCGGGTTGGTCGGAACCTTGATATCACGTACCAGCCCCCGGGAATCGAAAAGAACCGCGTCGCTGTGCGTGCCACCGACATCCAGGCCAATGATCATGGGCGTGCCCCGCTGTGGAAAGAAACGATCTGTCGCCTGCTCGAGATGTCACAGCGTACCGGAAGCGCTGTGGATTGTCAATTGCGCTGATGCAATCGATCAATTCCGGTGGCATTAACGCCAGCCGGCTTCCATAGCTGGAGATCTCAACAAACAATGACCATCGTCATCGTGGTCGGAAGGGCTGATCTGCGTCAGCGGGGCACAGGCCGGAATCTGGCCCGTCGGTGGATGTCTGCGGAGGACGAGTTGAAACCTGTCCCGTCAGTTTTCGATCCCAAACAAAGCACAGGCACCGCAAGCAGTGTGAGAAACCTCAAGTGTCAGGCAACGTGACATGGTAAAACGCGCCGGGAGATTCAATTCTTAAAGGTCGTGCCATCGCCTTCTCCTTGGTCTCTGCAAAAACTTATTGAAAGGCCATAAATGTCAAAAGTTGAGACCTGACCCTCACAATTAATCCTCGTGAAACCATTTTTCAATCTGGTACCTGAACGGGTAAGGGATGGGCGCATCCTGCTCAGGGTAGGCTGCTATCGAGTCAACGTTCGGGCGCAGATCAGTAAAGTCGCTTAATAACGGCTCTGATTCCTGCAAAAACTTTTTGACAATTACCGGCCCCATCCAAAGCAGGTATTGCTCATTATACTCAGCCTCGGAAACGACGGACTGCGGCGGCATCAAAAGTTTGCCGGTCTGGTGATCCACCGCCATGACTTCCAGCGAGGTCTTCGCCTGCAAGATCTCATTGTTTGCCAAAAACCAATCAATTCTCGTACGAATGGTGCCAAAGACATCGACGATCACATAGACATCGACCTCGGCCTCCGAAGGCGGAACGACATTGGCACCTTTTAGGAAAAAGTAGGTTTGCATAAGTCCGAACAAGTACTGCAGGTCGTCTGATGATATTCTGTCGGAATTCTGGTATGCTCCCAAACCCTTATAGTCAATGCCAAGCTGGACGTCACGACCACTGCCCTGCTGCATGGTCTCTATCACCGATGGTGAAGCGAGCACAGCATCCGTTGTACTGGTGCCCGAAGAAGAGCTTGAGCTGCTTGATTGTTCGATTCCGGTAATATCGTTGGATGCATCTGAGGTGGTTGAACTAGCTGTCTCGTTTGTTGTTGTGGTTAAAAATCGCTGATACGTTGATCGCTCTGTTACCGGCGGCGTCTGGAGATAATTACCGCGCAACTGGGAGACCAGGGAGAATCGCCCGCCGAACATATTTCCAACCCCGATATCCCCAATGGCATTCATATAGATATTTACCTTTTTCCCCTGAATTCTCGACAGGTCTAACTGCTTCAGCGTTGCTCTGGCCGTTGCTGCAACCAACTCCTGTTCGACCGCAAATCGCTTTCCGCCGCCGTGTGCAGGTATCCCGGTTAATGCACCGCATCCACCAAGTAACAAGAGAGCCGATAGCAGTACTAAAGGGGGAATAATCACGTTGACCCAAAACATCGTTTTTCCACGCGGCTGCATACCATATTTACCCATATTAATTAACTATTTAACTCTACATGAATAGTATGAATAATTATTTACGGCTCCCGCAAACTTTCATCAAGTGCCCGGATAATGGGATAGAGAAAGTAAGAAATTACTCTCCGGGTACCTACTTTTATTTCAGCCCTCACCTTCATCCCGGGCTGAAGCCTAAAGCCATCCGGAACATCGCGTAGACTTTTTGATAACAAAGCGATTCTTACCCGATAAAAGGCACCGGATTGATCTTCGGATAATTGTTTCTCAGTAATTTCGCTTCCTGGATAAGCAAAACTGTCTTCACTGATCACCCGAATTTGACCGGGCAGGGTATCGTGTTTTTGAAAAGGAAAGGCATCCAGTTTGACCCGCACCGAGTCGCCGGCTCGAATCCTGGCAATGTCTTTTGACTGAATAGAGACTTCAGCCTCTATGGTGCTATCCAGGGGGATCAGGGTGATAAACGGCTCCGCCTGCTGGATAATCGACCCAACTGATCGCTTAGCAATACGATGCACAATACCTGGCCGGGGGGCTTTAAGTGAGACCAGTTCATGCAGTCGTTTTGCCTTGTTGATTTCTTCTGATATTTTCTCCAGTTCGTTGCGTAACTGAACCTGCTGCTCCATTAATTCCCCATCGCGTTCCTCAAGAAAACTGGACCATTCCGATCGGGCTTGCTTCAACTCATTGACCAGCACCTCTCTTTCTGCTTGTAAGTTTTCGATATCATTGGAGGTCTGCAGCCTGGTTTTCTGAGCCTCAAGAAGTTGGAGACGAAAATTGGTTTCCTTCTGGGGCAGTCTGGCGGTGGTGCCCTCAACATCTCGCAAGAGCTTGAACTGCTGCTGTTTTCCTTGGCTCTGAACCTCATTGAGGGCGAGTTTTGCCTGTAAGGCCGAGACCTTGTCCTCATGCATCCGTTTATTCTGATCGAGGATTGTTTTTCTTTGCTTATAGATCTGCTCCTGCAACCGTCCATCTTCCCCTTCATCAGGAAGCGCAGTGAACGGTTGGCATGCAAGCTCAGCTTCTCTGCGACGGATCTGGGATTGGAGATTGTGTTTTTGCCTGACAAGCTGACTGAGATCAGCACTTGCAAAGGTCGAGTCCAGTGTCGTAAGAATTTGGCCCTGCTCAACTACCTCGCCGACCTTAACATCGATCGTTCTGATAATTGCGGTATTCAGAGACTGGATGACAATGGTCGGTGACGTGGTGATGAGTTTTCCTTCTCCGACAACGATGCGATCAACGTTGAAAATGCTTGCGGCAGCGACAGTGAAAACAAGGCTGCCGAGAATGATATAGAGCACCCAGCGGACAGTGCCCGGGATAGGCTTCTCTTCAATCTCGACCGCATCCGGCTGGTATTCCAGGATGTCGGGGTTTATTTTTTTATCTTTCCCGGAACTCATGTCAGCTCCATCTGCTCTTTCCACAGCTGCCGATACAGTTCGCACTCCTGAAGCAGTCCTTGATGGGAGCCAATGCCTACCAGCCTGCCATTCTCCAGGACGATGATCTTGTCGGCACCGGCTAACATGGACAGGCGATGTGAAACGATAATAACCGTTCGGTCCTGGGCGATCCTGGTCAGGTTCCGGCGTATGATTCTCTCGCTTTCAGGATCAAGTGAACTGGTTGCTTCATCTAAAATGAGAATATCTGGCCGGCTCAACAGTGCCCGCGCGATGGCCAATCGCTGTCTTTGCCCTCCTGACAGATTTTTGCCCCCCTCTTCAAGCATGGTGTCGTACCCCTGGGGCAATTTGATTATAAATTCATCGGCACCGGCAAGCAGGGCGGCCCTGATAATCTGCTCTCTTGTTGCTGCCGCCTGTCCGGCCCGGATATTATCGGCAATGGTGGCTCGAAATAAAAAGCTCTCCTGCAGAACCACTCCGGTATTGCTGCGCAGGTAGGGAGTATCTACCTCATTGAGATAGCAGTTATTAATGCTGATGGTCCCGTTTGTCGGGAAATAGGCCTTCTGCAGCATCCTGGTAAGGGTGGTTTTGCCGGATCCGCTGGGACCAACAACACCAAGGGTGGTGCCGGCCTGGATGATTAGTGATAGATCCTGCAGAACGTCAGGTAGATCAGGAGCATAGCGAAAACTGACCCGATCGAGGACGATATCTCCTTTCAGCGACGGCCGGGCACCATGACGGTCAGCACCCCATTCCTGCCTGGCGTTCATCACCACGCCCAGCTTTTCAACGGACAATGCCGCTTCCTGGTATTGATGGATCAGTCCGACCAGGCGAACCAGGGGCGAGGTTACCCGACCGGCCAGCATCTGGAAGGCAATCAGCGCCCCCACCGTCATGACGCCGCTAAACACATGGCTTGCTCCGACCCAGATCAGAACCACCGTCATTAAGCGTTCAAGTATCCTGGTCAGGGATTGTGCCGTGATGGAAATTTTGCCAACCCGAAACTGCATGCTGATGGCGTGCGCTACCTTCTGTTCCCACTGGCCGCGCAACAAGGGTTCTATGGCCATCGCCTTTACGGTGGGCATGCCGCTGATAGTCTCCACAAGCATCGACTGACGATGTCCTTCAGCTTCATACAAGGCATTCAACTGCCGCTTAAACGGTGCAATCAATAAAAGTATCACCAGGGCAATCGATACGGTAAAAACCAGAACAATAGCTGTCAGTTGATGGCTGTAGAAAAACAGGAAAGGGAGGAATACGAAAAGAGAAGTTGCTTCCAGCATGGTGAGAAACACACTTCCGGTAAGAAAACCGCGAATATATGCCGTCTGCTGCATGTGTTTTGTCAAAACACCTGCGGTAACCCGTTCAAAAAAATTGAGAGGTAAATTCAGCATGTGACGAAATGTTCTACTGTTCACTCTCATGTCAATTTTGTTCGTGGCGTGCAAAAGCAGGTAATCACGAAGAAAATCAAGACAGCCATTCACTGTCAGCATCACGATCATGCCAATTCCGAGCACATGCAATGTGGTCAACGCCTGGTTCACCAGTACTTTATCGATCACAATCTGAAAAAAAATCGGGGTGACGAGGGCGATGAAATTGATGAATAAAACGGCCAGAGCAATGTCTACAAATGCCGTTTTCTGCCGCAAAATCTCAGGAATGAACCAACGCAGACTGAATGGCTGTGATTCATCGCTTACTTTGTACTCGCGCTTGAAAACGTACAGATCTCCATTCCACCGGGCTTCAAACTCGTCCTTGTTGTAACGCACATGGCTGCCGGCATTGCCGGCCAGGGGGTCGTAGCAGGCAATTGCTGCCTCATCGTCGCGTGGGCCCGACGTGCCGGCGGCAATGACAACAACATGATGTCCGTTTGTTAATCCGGCTATGGCGGGAAATGCTTCTCGCAAACGAAAAAGCCCGTCCCATCCGAGCTTCAGTCTCCTGGATTTCATTCCTGAATCTTTACCCATGCGCAGGAGGGTGTCGGCATGGATTTCAGTGGAGGAAAGTCCATATTCGTGCCTTAAACGCTCCTGAGTCAGGTCTAGTTTATGTTCACGGGCAAGGATTGAAAAACAGACAAGGGCCGTATTGACCTTTTCAAACCGAAGGATGCCGCCGGCCCAGGCGCTCTGAAACTGCCCGGAAGACAAGACTGCCCTCTCTTCCACCCCGTCCGGTCGAGGATCGATGACGGTAAAGCTAGCCGTCTCCTCAGAGTCAGTGTTTTTGTAGTCGGCAAGTATCAGGTATTGACCATTCCGATGTTCAATCATTACCGGCAACAGTGGTGCGAGCTCAGAGAACTGATTGAGCTGCGGCCGATGGATGACCGTACGTAAACCCGCGCTGCGGGCTTCCCGGGTAACCCGCTCAAGAGATTCTTTTCTTTCGACTGAACCGGAGGTGAGGAGTACTTCTTCAAGCCGGGAAACAAATTCCTGCTGATCAGCCCGTAACGCAAGGTAGCGACAGCAAGCCAACAGATTTGCCACATGCCCGGGTACAATGGCAGAGACATTCATTTGATTACTATCTAGTACATTACCAATCGATTATTAAGGTCAGCGTGAATAAGCTCTTCAGGGTACTCTTCGTTTGTTCTCTGTTTGCCAATCTCCATTTTTGGCGCCACCACAAGAGAGAACTGACGTGTAATTCTCACCCTTGATTCGACTTGAGCGCATCAGGCCGCCATAGAATCGGCTGCTATAAGAAAATCATTTTCACTTAAATCTTCAGGTTTTGAACCAAGTTTGGCAAACGCGACAGCAACTCCTTCACTATTGCCGTCAGCATCATACAAGAGTGTTCCAGACGTTGTGTTGTAGAGGATATAGTCATCCTCATCAAGGGCCACGCCGGTCGGATTAGCATTGAAGTTTGCTTGAGACAGGGCCCCTTCTCCAGGCAAAGACGAAAAGACGGAACTATCCAGGGAAATTACATCCTGACCGGCAGTAAAATCGGTAAGCTTGTCAACATTACCATGAGAATCAAGGGAAGTGGTGAACACAAATGTATCGCTCCCCGCACCGCCGGTGAGGGTATCATTTCCCAGGCCACCATACAGTTCATCGTCACCGTCTCCCCCCTTGAGCCTGTCATTGCCGGCAAGACCGGAGAGGATATCATTGCCGTCGTAACCGAGCAGCGTGTTGGCCTCAGCGCTGCCGGTCAATTCATCTTCGAATTCCGTGCCATAAATGTTTTCAATGGCAAGCAGGGTATCGCCCGTGGCGGTTCCGCCCGCAGCGCTGCCTTGGCCTAGATCCACGATAACAGCCGCGTCAGAATCTCGATAATCGGCGCTATCTCTACCGTCACCGCCATCAAGAGTGTCGAAACCGGCGCCGCCACGCAGAAGATCATTGCCGGAACCTCCCGATAACAGATCGTCGCCATCTCCTCCGTGCAGACGGTCATTACCCGCACGGCCGATAAGGATATCATCACCGCCATAGCCAATGAGGCTATTAGCCTCAGCGCTGCCGGTCAGTTCATCTTCGAATTCCGTGCCATAAATGTTTTCAATGGCAAGCAGGGTATCGCCCGTGGCGGTTCCGCCCGCAGCGCTGCCTTGGCCTAGATCCACGATAACAGCCGCGTCAGAATCTCGATAATCGGCGCTATCTCTACCGTCACCGCCATCAAGAGTATCGGCGCCAGGTCCGCCGCGGAGAACATCATTGCCAAGACCACCAAGCAACGTATCTGCTCCCTCCAGACCCCGGATCGTATCGTTTCCTCCGTGACCGTTTATCAGATCAGAGCCGGCACTGCCTCGCAGTAGTTCCCTTTCGTCTGTTCCGTCGATTCTGGTATCAAAGGGACCATCAAGTAAATTTTCAATCTGCGACGCAAGCATATCCGGACCGCCATCCGGCTGGATATAAGATGGCTGAAATTCACCACCGGAGAACCAATTTGCTATGGTCACCTGATCCCCGGAATCTCGAACTTTAATTACCAGATCAACATCAGCTCTGGTAAAGATGAGCTTGTCAATGGTCAAACCGACCCCGAAGATAAGCCTGTCGACGCCGCCGCCACTATTGTCAATTAGCTCTTTTCCATTGCCCGAGTTGAACAGATAGAGGTCATCTCCTTCTCCACCGACAAGTGTATCGTCGCCAAGACCACCATCCAGGACATCGGCCCCTTTTCCTCCCCATATTATATTGTCGCCGGAATCCCCTATGAGCAGATCTTCATAGTTCGAGCCTTCAAGGTGTTCGACTTCATGCAGTTCATCGCCGAAAGCATCCCCACCGGCTGTATATCCTGTAGCAAGATTTACTGAAACTCCGGCCTTCGAAGAGACATAACTGACGGTGTCTTCCCCGGAATTACCATAAATGAGATCTGCGCCGCTATCACCACTCAACCAGTCGTCGTCAGCTCCGCCGATAAGAATATCATCGCCGGCCCCCCCGAAAAGGGTATCCTTACCATTGAGTCCATTTAGAATGTCATCACCTCCCAGCCCTGACAGAGTATTCTCTTCCCCGTTTCCGGTTAGAAAATCCAGGAGATCAGACCCCTCCAGGTTTTCTATGGAAATAAGAATATCTCCCTCAGCGTCTCCTCCTGCAAATTTTCCTACCGTCAGATTGACGTCTACGCCATAGATTTCTCCGTTAACCACCTTGGAGATAGTAGACTCTCTGTAACTGGCGGTATCTTTCCCTTCTCCGCCATCAAGAATATCGCCACCTTGTCTGCCCCTGAGGACATTGTCACCGGCGTCACCGATGAGCGTATCATTATAGTCTGTTCCTTCGAGGCTCTCGATGCTCAGCAGCACATCACCATCACCATTCCCGCCGGACACAGAACCGTCGGCAAGGTTGACGGAAACCGCGGCAGCAGACCAGCGGTAACTGGCCATATCCTGCCCGTCGCCACCATTGAGGATATCGGCACCTTTGTCTCCACAGAGCCAGTCATCTCCTCCATATCCAAGCAGCGTATCATCACCGGCTGATCCCCATATCTCGTTCCCACCATCACTGCCAATAAGCAGGTCGTTGAAATTCGATCCCCTGACATTTTCAATGGAAACCAGAATGTCTCCCTCCGCATCACCACCTTGTGCACTATTATTACCAAGATTTATGGTAACGCTCGCAGCTGAATACTGGTAATTAACCCAGTCCTGCCCGGCACCTCCGTCCAGCAGGTCCAAGCCGGTGCTTCCCCTGAGCGTGTCATTTCCCTCTCCTCCATAGAGCAGATCATTTCCCTCATTACCGCTGAGGTAATCGTTGTCCTCGTTGCCATAGAGGATATCGTCACCTTCATCCCCGCCCATAAAGTCGCGGCCTGCACCACCTGCGAGGATATCGTTGCCCTCTCCACCATAGACGCGGTCCAAGCCATCACCGCCGAACAAGACATCATCTCCAGCATCCCCACTGAGAAAATCTTCTCCTGAGCCTCCGGAAAGGGCATCATTTCCACCACCCCCAAAAAATGCGTATCTTTTCTGCTCGCCTATAACTGCTTCTTCAAAAAAATGAGATACAGGGATGCCGTTTTTCTCCAGAAATCCGTTTGCCACGAAAAAATCAATCGCGGCACGATCAAATCCTTTCCCCCCTGAAACCAAGTCATTCCCGTCACCAGCCAATACGAGGTCATTTCCCTGACTTTCGCCGGTATAGATAATGTCATTGGTATCAGTGCCGTAGATGTAATCATCGCCGGAACCATACTGCTGGTAGAGTGGCGTCTGCGCTACAAACTCCTGAAATGAAAGTGAAACACCATTTATTACAAAGGAATACCCACCATCGAAACCATCTTTCAGAACCAGCACATCCTCGTTACTGTACCGAATCACCAGGTCAGTGCCGCTGGCAGCAAACACCAGGTCTCCCGGCTCGTCGGAATCCGCGGACATCATTGCCAATGCTGTACTGCCGTTTATTACAACCGTATTTTCTCCCTCAGTATCCAGCACCGTATCCCTGCCATCGCCGGTTCTGAAACGGTAGGTGTCGTTGCCGGCATAACCGGACAAAATATCATCGCCGGTTCCGCCCGTTAACTCATCATTTCCCAAATCTCCATAGAGCTCGTCATTGCCTTCATCCCCATAGAGCACATCATCTCCTCCTTCCCCGATAATAAGATCGTTGCCAGCTCCACCATGGATCGTATCATCACCATTCACGGTATGGTCACCGTTATCACCGAGAAGAAGGTCATCGCCGTCACCGCCATAGATGAAATCAGCACCGCTTCCTCCCCAGATTCTATCCAGTCCTGAATCGCCATAGAGGGTGTCAACGCCTTCGTTTCCCTGCAGTTCATCATTTCCCTGTCCGCCGGAGATATAGTCGTCTCCGCTAGAGCCTAGGAGAGCATCATCGCCATCTCCACCGAAGATGATATCATTACCGGCTCCCAAGAGATCTCCATTGTCGCCATAAACAATATCATTACCTGCTCCTCCCTCGATGTAGTCATCATCGTCACCCCCGATCAACTGATCATTGCCATCACCACCGAAGAGACGATCATTTCCCTGAAAACCGAACAGAACATCAGCCCCGGCATCACCATAGAGTATATCAGCGC
>CAYSSK010000108.1:8634-12989 GCA_964433645.1 uncultured Desulfofustis sp. | reverse complement strand
ACAGGTTTTAACCTGTCCCCCGCTCACTTTCATCCCCGGGCTGGCCACGACGCCGATTTTCATAGGTTGTTTTGACTCCTTGTCAGGAGATTAGCTGCATAAGAAACGGCCATGACCGGAGATCCCGGTTCATGGCCGTTTGCTTTTCAGTGGTGGCGCCGCAGCGTTTTTTCAAAAGATGGAGAGCAGCATCCGGGTGCCGACGACGATCAGCAGCAGCGCGAAGATCTTCTTTAATTTGTCCACCGGCAGGCTGTGGGCCAGACGTACGCCGAGCGGCGCGGTGAGGACACTGACCGCGGCGATGCCCAGCAGGGCCGGCAGATAGATAAAGCCCAATGAATATTCGGGCAATTGCGGGTGGCCCCAGCCGTTGAAGATGAAGCCGACGGTACCGGCAATGGCGATCGGCAAGCCGATCGCGGCCGAGGTACCGATGGCCCGGTGGACGACCACGTTGCACCAGATCATGAACGGCACCGACAACGCGCCGCCGCCGATGCCGACCAGGCTCGAGACGATGCCGATGATGTTGCCGACGATGAACATGCCGAAGCGTCCGGGCAATTCACGGGTCGGTTTCGGTTTGCGATTGGTGAGGAACTGGTAGGCGACGAAGTAGAGAAAGACAACGAAAAACCCTTTCAAAACCACGGTTGACAGCAAGGAAGCGATGCAGGAGCCGAAAAAGGTGCCGGTCATGACCCCGATGACGATTCGCCGGACCGTGGTCCAGTCGACCGCGCCGCGCTTGTGATGCGCCATGAAGCTCGACACGGAAGTGAAGATAATGCTTGCCAGCGATGTGCCCAGCGCGAGGTGCATGATGATCTCGAACGGGATCTGCTGGTAGGTGAAGGCAAAGACCAGGATCGGCACGATCACCAGGCCGCCGCCGACGCCGAGCAGGCCGGCGAGGATGCCGACAAAGGCGCCGAGGGCGCAATAGAGCAGGATGGTGGTCAGCATGGCTGCTTCGATGATGCCGGATCCGCCGGCATGGTGAATTGAGCGCCGGCAGCCAGGGAGACCTCGGTGATAAAGTCGGCGGCCGGCATCTTCTTGCCGCCGGCCGGCCGAACAGTCTGCACGGCGATGGCGCCGTCGCCGGTAGCGACGGTAAATGAGTCCTCGGCGACACCGATCACCGTGCCCGGCGTGCCCGTGCCGGCGGCCGGGGAGCAGTCGAAGATGCCGCAGAGAGTGGAATTCAGGCAACTGGAAGCCCCCGGCGAGGGATTGCTGCCGCGAATCAGGTTGTAGACGCGCCTCGTCGGCTGTGCCCAGTCGATAAGCGTGTCGGCGGCGGTAATCACCGGCTGATAGGAGGCAGTGGCCTCATCCTGCGGAGTGGCGACGGCCTGGCCGCTACGGATCAAACGGACCGCCTGGCGGATCATCGTGATGCCAAGTGGGTAGAGTTTGCCGAAATAGAGGCTTTTGACCGTATCATCGTCGGTAACGGCCACTTTTTCCTGGAGGATGATCGGTCCGGTGTCGACGCCCTCGTCGATGAAATGGATGGTCACGCCGGTCTCTTGTTCACCGTTGATCACCGCCCAGTTGATTGCCGAGCCGCCCCGGTACTTGGGAAGCAGCGACGGGTGATAGTTGATGCCGCCGTGGCGGGCGCAGTCGATCATCTCCCGCGGCACGAAGGAGGTGACAAAGGCGAGCACGAGCAGATCGGGAGCCAGTTCCCGGACCCAGTTGGTCGCTTCGGAACGCTTCAGCCGGTTGGTCTGCAGCAGGGCCAGACCATGGTTGCCGGCGACCTGTTTGACCGGGTTTTCCTGTCTGGCCCGGGGAGCGTCCTCCGTGGTGATGACGCCGACGATCTGCTCGCCCTGGGCGAGCAGTGCTTCCAGTGTTTCGGCACCAAAGGGCGCCTGGCCGATGAAGACGATACGCATGGTTCCCTCCTGGTTGACTGTCTCGAATCTATGATACTGTAAAAAAACAGGCCCCGGCCAGAAAAAAAGCCGGGGCCTGTCGGTGCGTCTGATGGCGGGGCGGTACGTATGCCGTCCCGCCCTTCCTCAGTCCGTTGTATCAGCCGCCGCGGTAGACGACATTGGGCAGGTAGGTGCACACGGCCGGAAAGATGACGACGATCATCAGGCCGATGACCTGCATGACCAGAAACGGGATCGAGGCCATGAAGATGGTCGACATCTTGATATGCGGCGGACAGACACCGCGGATATAGAACAAGGCATAGCCGAACGGCGGGCTGAGAAACGACATCTGCATGTTGACGATATAGAGGATGCCGAACCACAGGGCCACCTCATCCGGTGCCGGTCCCGGCATACCGAACAGGCCGGGAAAGGTCAGGGTCTTGATGATCGGCACGAAGATCGGCACGGCAAGCAGCAGGATGCCGACCCAGTCGAGAAACATGCCGAGGATAACGAGTAGAAACATCATCAAAAAGAGGATGCCGTAGGGTCCGAGTCCGAGTCCGAGCATCGTTTCGGTAATGAAGGCGGCGCCGCCCTGCAGGATATAGAAGCCGACGAAGAGCGAAGCACCGAACATGATCCAGAGGACCATGGTGGCGGCCCGCAAGGTGGTCAACGACGCTTCTTTGAGCACGAGCAGCGAGAACTTGCGCTGGATGATGGCGACGATAACGGCGCCGAACGAGCCGAGTCCGGCCGCCTCGACCGGGGTGGCGATGCCGCCGAAGAGCAGGCCGAGAACGAGAAAGACGAGAAAGATCGGGGCGATCAAGCCCTTGAGCAGCTTGAGCTTTTCCAGCCAGCCGATCAATTCCTCTTTCGGCATGGCCGGGCACAGCTCTTTGTTGGTAAAGGCCCGGATCAGCACGTAGGTGACGTACATGCCGGACAGCAGCAGACCGGGAAATACCGCGCCGATGTAAAGCTCGCCGACCGACTGCTGGGCGACGACGGCGTAGAGGATGGCCAGGATCGACGGCGGGATCAGGATACCGAGGGTGCCGCCGGCCATGATCGAGCCGAGGGCGATTTTTTCCTCGTAGTTGCGCGACAGCATCGCCGGCAGGGCCAGGATGCCCATGGTGACGACCGCCGCGCCGATAACGCCGACCATGGCCGCCAGGATCGTTGAGGCGATGATGGTCGCCGCCGCCAGACCGCCGCGCAGGCCGCCCATCCATTTGTAGGCGACGGAAAACATCTCCTCGATGATACCGGCTTTCTCGAGCATGGCCGCCATGAAGATGAACAGCGGGATGGCCGAGAGATCCGAGTTGGTCATCATCGGGAAGATCCTGCTCGGCAGGATGTTGAGCATCGCCGAGTCGCCGATGGTGTAGACGAAGACGCAGCCCAGACCACCGGTAACAAAAGCCAGCGGCAGGCCGGCCATGAGCAGCACGGCGAGGCTGCCGAACATCCACCAGGTCAGCGTGGAGATATCGACCCCGGCAAAGACGCCGGCGGTCCGGAAAAGAAAGTACTCATCGCCGTACGGGTCGTAGAACATGATGTTGATTATCTCGACGAGAACAGCGAGGCCGAAGACGATGGTCAGACCGTAGACGATGAAATTCCAAAGCAGGCCGGACTTGCCTCCGGCCGATTGAGATACTTGTGTGGTGCTCATGCCGCCTCCCCGTTACGCGTTTCTGCCGAGTTGATTGAAATGTTTGATGTCCTTGTAGAGCTTGGATATCGCGGCCAGCGTAATGAGGATGCCGCCGACGACCATGATGCCCTTGACCGGATAATACTGAATCTGCCAGGTCTCCACGGTGCGCTCGCGCATGCCGAGTGAATTCATGAAAAATTTCCAGGACGTAGCCGTTAAAACGATGAAGAATATGAAAGAGAAGACCGACGTGAAGATGTCCATGCCGTAGCGGCCGCGGGGCGGGAGACGGGCAAAGACGATATCGACGGACACGTGCGAATTGTGCAGGAATGCATAAGCACCGGCGATCAGGTATTGCATGCCGAACAACAGGAACGATGATTCGTGCACCCAGATGGTCGGTTTGTTGAACAGATAGCGGGCAAAAACTTCGAAGGCATAAAAGCAGACCGCGGTAATGGTCCAGAAGCCGACCATCTGCCCGGTGTGTTCGCAGATCCAGTCGATGACCCGGGTGATCGCGTTGTTCGGTCCCGGCCCACTCATGTTTTGCTCATCGGTGACAACAGTTTCGCCGCGCTGCTTTTTCTTGTTTTCCAGATAATAACTCCAGATGATCAGAACTATCGGCGATACGACCAGCCAGCCCCAGTAGAACCAGTGCGGCAGGACAAAGCCGAAATCGTAGAGTTTACTTGTGTCCATACGTGCAGACTCCCGTGCGGAGATCAATGACAAAGACGGAGGCCGCTACGGCCTCCGTCTTTGTCATG
>CAYSSK010000108.1:7396-8534 GCA_964433645.1 uncultured Desulfofustis sp. | reverse complement strand
TTCTGGATGCCGATGTAGTGCTGGTAGGAGTAATTGCGGACTTCCTCCTCGAACAGGACCTGCAACTCGGGGGAGAGCCGTTTCCAGGCGCCGAGATTGACGGTGATATCCATCAGGTCGACCGGCTGGTAAAGCGACATAACGCCTGGGGGGCCGAACAGGATGTACTTGGCGACCTGGGCAAAACCAAGATCCCAGTTGACGGCCGGACCGACATAGTCGGCGGCGTCGATGGTGCCTTTCTCCAGGGCCGGGAAGATATCCGAGCCGGGCAGGGACACGGTGCTGGCACCCAGGGCCTGGAAGGCCTCGGCGACCATGCCGCCCGGTGCCCTGATTTTCATCCCTTTGAAATCTTCCAGGGAGTTAACCGGCTTTTTCGAGTGGATGATATTGGCGTCATGGTGGACTTGACTGACATAGAACAGGCCGTGCTTTTGATAGATCTCGCGGGCGAGCTCTTTCATGCCGAGGGCGTCGAACATGATATCCCATTGCCCCGGCTGATCCGGTCCCATCGGATACGAGGAAAGAAAAACCGATGCCGGAATCTTGCCGGCCCAGTACAGGGTGAACGGCTGCATACCCTGGAGAACACCGGTCGAAACGGCTTCGAACAGCGCGTTGTTGTCGGCGGCAATTGATTTTGCCGGAAAGGGCTTGAGGATCAGCTCGCCGCCGGAACGCTCGGCGAACCCGTTGCACCATTTTTCAAAGAGGTTGTAGCCACTGGTACCCGCATCCCAGACGGTCTGCATTTTCCAGGTGGTGGCGGCGCTGGAGGTTTTGATGAACGGTCCGACTGCACTGCTGGCGGCCACGGCGGCGCCGGCTGCGGCAGCGGTCTTGAGAAACGTGCGGCGACCGTTGTCTTTTGGTACGGCGGTTACTGCTGCGTCTTGTTTCTGTCCTTGTTCCTGCATGGTTCACTCCTTGTTTCTCTGGGGTTGATCTGTGACGACAATATATCGGAGTGCTGGTCTCACCCGATGTATTGTTCGGCGAAACTACGGACATGATGGGGCTGCTCGATCCTTGGACCGCGGCCGTCCGGACAATGCCGGTATTATGACACGGTCCAGGCGGAAAGCATCCATAAAAAATATGAAATCTTCTTATCAAAGAATCAGGCGCAGTG
>CAYSSK010000108.1:3422-7296 GCA_964433645.1 uncultured Desulfofustis sp. | reverse complement strand
CGTGGTGGATTCGGGCGAGGGATAAAACTTCCGGGCCGTCACCAAAATCCCTTGACTTTTGATTGTCAAAATGACAAAATTAATCTGGTCTTACCAGTGAAAGAGGTCGTCAGGATAAGAGACCGAGTCCGGGTGCGAGGATGTTGTGCACCCGACTGGGCCGTAACCATAACTACAGTGCACACGGAGGAAAGATGGCAAAGTTTCTCGAATATCAGGGTAAAGAGCATTTTAAAAAAGCCGGCATTCCGGTCCCTGAAGGGATAGTCGCCAGCACCCCGGAGGAGGTCGCCGAGGCGGCGCGCACGATCGGCAAGCCGGTTGTCGTCAAAGCGCAGGTCCTCGCCGGAGGGCGCGGCAAAGCCGGCGGCGTCAAACTCGCCGCCACCGCCGAAGAAGCCGGCACAATGGCCGAGCAGATTTTGGGGATGACCATCAAGGGGTTGGTGGTCAAACAGGTCCTCGTCGAGGAGCAACTCGATATCGCCCAGGAATTCTATGCCGGCCTGATCATCAACTCAGCCCAGGATGTCCGTGGGCCGGTGCTGATGTTCAGCCCGGACGGCGGCGTCGATATCGAATCGGTGCCCGAAGACCGGATCGCCACTCGCAATGTCGATGTGATCAAAGGTCTGATGATTCATGACACGCTGGACATGGCGGTATCGATGGGCATCAAGGGCCCGGTCCTGCGACCGCTGGCCGACCTCATCCTCAAACTCTACAATGCCTTCCGGAAAAACGACTGTCGGGCGCTGGAAATCAACCCGCTGGTGCTTACCACGGACGGCAAGGTGCTCGCCGCCGACTGCCGGATGGAAGTGGATGACCAGGCCTTGTTCAGGCATCCGGAGTTCGGCATCAAGATCGGTCGTGAATTTCTCAAGGAACCGACCGACTTTGAATTGATGGGGTGGTCGTTTGAGGCCAACGATTTCCGCGGCACCAGCTATCTGGCCGAAATGGCCCCGCCCGAGGAGTTGAAAAAGGGGGGCTATGTCGGCTATCACGGCATCGGCGGCGGCGCCGCGATGCTCGGCATGGATGCGCTCAACAAGGTCGGCCTGAAAATCGCCGATTATGCCGATACCAGCGGCAATCCCACCGCGTCGAAAGTGTATCGTGCGGTCAAGTTGATTATGTCGCAACCGGGTCTCGAGGGGTATTTTTTGTCAGGCTTCATGATGGCCAACCAGGAACAATGGCACCACGCGCACGGCATCGTCAAGGCCTTGCGTGAAGAGCTACCGAAACGGCCCGGCTTTCCGGTCGTGTTGCTGCTCTGCGGCAACAAGGAAAAACAATCCCAGGAGATTCTCAAGGAAGGGTTGGCCGAATTTGGTGACCGGGTGGAGATTTACGACCGCGAGCACGTCTATGATGCCAAGTTCATCGGCGGCCGGGTCAAGGCCCTGGTGGAAGACTATCGCAAGGACAAGGCTACGGCCTGAGAGGAGAGATAGATGGAATTTTCTGAGAGAACGATCAAGATCATCATCGATGAGGCGAAATGCGAAGGATGCACGACGCATGCCTGTGTCGAGGCCTGCAAGAAATACAGCCGGGGCATTCTGGTCCTCAAAGACGGCAAGCCCGCCGTGGTCGACGGTCCGGAGGACCTGGCCCGAAAGGGAACCGAATGTCTGGCCTGTGAATATGAATGCTGGTTTAGAGGAAATTCAGCCATTACCATTGAGGTACCCATTGAGGGGTTGGCCGAATACAGAGCAAAGCACGGAACCGCATGAGCAGGGGATGATATATGTCTATTATAATGGATGAAAATACTACAGTTGTTATTCAGGGTATCACGGGGCGCGAAGGTTCCCTGCGCACCAAATACATGAAGGATTACGGCACCAAGGTGGTGGCCGGGGTCACCCCCGGCAAGGGCGGCAGCGAAGTGCACGGCATTCCGGTATACGATACCGTCAAGGAGGCCATCCGCAATCACGGCCGGATCGATGCGGCCTGCACCTTCATTCCGGGCCCGGCCCTGAAGGGAGCGGTTTATGAGGCGATCGACGCCGGGGTCAAGTTCGTCAGTTCGCCGGTCGAGCGTATCCCGATTCATGACGTTATCGATATGGTCAGCTATGCCCGGAAAAACGGCGTTGAATTGCTCGGTCCCGGCAGTCTCGGATTGATCAGCCCCGGCAAGTCGGTCATCGGCTGGCTCGGCGGCAGTGTCGACTGGGCCGGCACGTTGTTTGATCCGGGACCGATCGGGGTCATTTCCCGCAGCGGCGGCCAGTCCGGAACGGTACCCTGGGCGCTGAAGGTAGCCGGTCTGGGGATCAGTACCGCGATGCATATCGGCACCGAACCGGTGCTTGGGCTGACCATGGCCGATGTGTTGAAAAAATTTGAAAAAGACGAGCAGACCAAGGCCGTGGCGATTTTCGGTGAAATCGGCGGCACCCTGGAAGAAGAAGCGGCCGAAGTCGTCGCCGACAAAGAGTTCACCAAACCGCTTGTCGTTTTTATCGCCGGAGCCTGGGCCCCGGAAGGCATGCGGTTTTCGCACGCCAGCAGTATTGTCGAGAAGGGGCGCGGAACCGCTCAGGGCAAGATGAAGGCCCTGACCGAAGCCGGAGCGCATGTCGCCGACAGCCCCGAGGAGATCGCCCCAAAAATCAAAGAACTTACCGGATTATAAACATTTACAGGAGGAACCCACAATGGCTGTAATGAGATCAGTATTCTACGTACCGAGCAACAACGAGAAAATGGTCGGCAAGGCACCGACCATCAGCGCCGATGTCGTCACCCTCGACCTGGAAGATTCCGTACCGCCGGCGGAAAAGGCCAAAGGCCGGGAAATGATCCAGAAGTACCTGAAGAGCGAGCGCGCCAATCAGGCCGCCCCGTATCTCTACGTGCGGATCAACAACTGGGAGACCGAGATGACCAACGACGATCTTGAGGCCATCGTGCATCCCGGCCTCGACGGAGTCTGCCTGGCCAAGTGCGGCAGCCCGGAGAACGTCAAGCGGCTCGACTGGAAACTCGAGG
This sequence comes from uncultured Desulfofustis sp., assembly GCA_964433645.1. Classification (GTDB taxonomy): domain Bacteria; phylum Desulfobacterota; class Desulfobulbia; order Desulfobulbales; family Desulfocapsaceae; genus Desulfofustis. Next base: position 4,281 of record CAYSSK010000108.1, on the reverse strand, counting down.
AACTCGAGCAGCGTCGCGGCATGAAAGTCGGCACGGTAGCCATCCAGCTGCTGATCGAAACCGCCAAGGGTGTCATCAACGCGTATCCGTCGGCTGCCGCCAGTCCGCGGGTCAACTCGTTGATCTTCGGCGCCGTCGATTACACCAAGGATATGCGGGTCGAGTTGACCTCGGAAGGTGTCGAGCAGCTCTATGCCCGTTACCATACCGCCGTGGCCGCCCGAGCCGCCGGCTGTGTGGCCATCGACTGTCCGTTCGTCGCCTTCAAGGACGAGGAAGGATTCAAGAAGAGCACGAAAGAGGGACACCAGATGGGCTACGAAGGCCGAATGCTCATTCATCCGGGCCAGATCGAGCCGTCTCACGTGATTTACACGCCGTCTCCGGAAAGTGTCGAGTGGGCCGAGGGTGTCAAGAAAGTATTCGAGGAGGAAGGGATCGCCAAAGGCTCGGCGGCGGTCACCTATCTTGGCAAGATGGTCGATACACCGGTTTACGAAAACGCCATGCAGATTCTTAGGACCATGGCAGAAATCAAGGCCGTTGAAGAGAAAAACAAGTAGCAGCCCGCCGCGTTGCGGCGCAAGATCGGGATCATCGGCCCTTGCGGGCCGGTGGTCCCGGAGCCCGTTCAGTCTATCGAGAGTGTCGTTATGATTCTTGCCCAATTGTCCATCTATCCGGTCAGCGAAGGGCTCAGCATGGGCCGGTTTGTCAGGAAAGGTGTCGAGATAATCGAGGAGTCCGGGTATACCTTCCAGGTCGGCGGGATGTCAACCTCGGTCGAGGTTCCTACCTTGCAGGATCTGTTTGATCTGGTGAGCAAAATTCATCAAGCTCAGCTGGAGGAAGGCGCCCG
>CAYSSK010000108.1:0-3322 GCA_964433645.1 uncultured Desulfofustis sp. | reverse complement strand
GAGCTGATTCTCGACGTCGGTTGCGGCTCCGGTATTTTTACCGCCCTGGTCGGCGCCGCCAAGCCGGCGCTGATCGGCCTCGACCTTTCTTTGCCGATGCTCTACCGAGCGGTTGACAAGGCGGCCGAGCAGTATCGTTTTTCCGCTTTGGTGGGGACGATGACCAACCTGCCGTTCGCCGATCAGTGTTTTGATCGGGTCTACTCGATGACGGCGCTGGAATTCGTTGCCGATGCACGGTCGGCCATCAATGAAATGAATCGGGTGACCCGCCGGGGAGGCAGCGTCGTCGTTATCACGTTGAACAGTCTCAGCCCGTGGGCGGCACGAAGAAAAGAAAAAGCGGCGGCGGGCCATGCCCTGTTTGCCAATATGACGTTTCGCTCGCCGCGGGAAATGAGCCGACTGGCCCCCGCGCCGGCACGCGTCAGAACGGCGATTCATTTTCTCAAAGATGATGATCCCGGGCAAGCGGTCCTGCTGGAAGAACAGGGACGCCTGGAGCAGAAGGATACAGGGGCGCTGGTGGCGCTCGCCTGGCAGAAACAATGACACCGGCCGGGGCGGAGCGTGCCAGACGCTTTTCCCCGGGTTGCGTTTTATCGTCAAGAGGTAGTCGGAGGATACAGATGATTAATGAGCAATTTATCCGCAGTATGGAAGAGATAGTCGGCAAAGAATATGTCAAGCATTCCAAGGCCGATATGGAATTGTACTCCTACGATGCCTCGGTCGTTCCGACGGACAAGCCGGGAGTCGTCGTTTTTCCAGCTACGACGGAAGAAGTTTCCCGCGTGCTGCGTGAGGCGCATCGGGCCGGGGTACCTTCGGTTTCACGCGGTTTCGCCACCAATCTCTCAGGGGGGACGATCAGTCATTCCGGTGTGGTCGTCGCCTTGTCCCGGCTCGACGAAATCCTGGAAATCCATCCGGAGAGCCGCTATGCGGTGGTACAGACGGGAGTTACCAATCTCGAATTACAAGAAGCGGTGACCCCGCTCGGCATGTTTTACGCCCCGGATCCGGCCAGCCAGAAAGTTTCCACCATCGGCGGTAATGTCGGCGAGAACTCCGGTGGTCCGCGCTGTTTGAAATACGGCGTCACGTCGAACCACATCCTCGGCATGAAAATGGTCATGGCGGACGGTGAGATCGTCGATGTCGCCGGCCCGGCGCTGGATCCGCCGGGGTATGATCTGCGCGGCCTCATGGTCGGCAGTGAAGGATGCCTCGGGGTGGCGACCGAGATCACCGTCCGCATCACGCCGAAGACCGAATCCGTCATCACCATGCTGGCCATTTATGACGAGATTCCCCATGCCGCCCGTTCGGTCTCGGAGATCATCAGGGCCGGTATCGTGCCGTTGACCCTGGAGATGATGGATAACACGATCATCAAGGCGGTGGAGATGGGAGCACCCTGCGGTTACCCGCAGGACGCGGCGGCGGTGCTGATCATCGAAGTCGAGGGCATGAGTGCCGGGTTGAAGGAACAGGCGGAGAAGATCGAGGAGATCTGCATGGCCACCAAATGCCGTGAAGTCCGGACCGCCAAGAATCAGGCGGAACGCGACCTGCTCTGGAAAGGGCGGCGCGGCGCCTTCGGGGCCATCTGCAACCTGTCGCCCAATTACCTGGTCAACGACGGCTGCGTGCTGCGGAGCCGTCTGCCCGAAGCCCTGGAAGGGGTCAAGGAGATTGCCGAAAAATATGGTCGCCCGGTCGGCAACGTCTTTCACGCCGGAGACGGCAATCTGCATCCGCTGCTGATGTTCGATTCGCGTCACCCGGAAGAGTTGGAGCAGGCGCACAAGGCGGGCTGGGATATCATGGAAGTCTGCGCCGAGTTGGGCGGAACCATCTCCGGAGAGCACGGTATCGGTCATGAGAAGCAGGAAGCGATGCACATGGTCTTTTCCGGCAACGATCTCAATACCCAGCAGGATGTCAAACTCGCTCTCGACCCCGGCAACCTGCTCAACCCGGGCAAGGTGATTCCCCTGCCGCCGGAAGGGCAGAAGCGACTGCCGCCGTCCGAGCCGACGATTCTCAAGCGGCCGGGTGGGGCCGCGGCAGCCGGGGTTCAAGATGCGATGGAGACGATCAAGCGTGCCCGGTCGGAGAAAACGGCCGTTCGTTTTGCCGGCAACGGCACCTTCAACGGTATCGGCAACTACTCGGAGATCCCGGCGCAGATCGTCGACAGTCTGCAGATGACCGAGATCATCGAGTACGATAACGACAATCAGTTCATTACCGCCGGTGCCGGCGTGAGCCTTGCCGCCCTGCAGGAGAAACTAGGTGAGAATAACCAGTGGCTGCCCCTCAGGCCGCCCTATTTCAAACCCGATTCGACCACCGGCTCCCTTGTGGCCATGGCGGCGGTCGGTCCCGAACGCATGTTCTACGGGGGACCGCGCGACATGCTGCTCGGCCTGCAATACATCGACAGCAGTGGCAGCATGGTCAGTGCCGGCGGCAAGGTGATGAAAAACGTCGCCGGATATGACATGACCAGATTGTTGAACGGCTCACTCGGGACGCTCGGTTTTATCACCGAGGCGACTTGGAAGGTGGCTACCCGTCCGGAAATCTGCCGGGTGGTGACGGCCGCCGGCAGCCACGAAAAGTGTTATGCAGCGGCCATCAAGATCGCTAACTCCAACCTGCTTGCCGTGTTCGTCACCATCGTTCCGGCGGCCGACGGCTGGACATTGATGGTCGGCTTCGAGGGGTTGCGGATCGTTGTGCCGAGTCAGGTCGAGAGGTGCGCGGAGGTTATGCGGTCCGTCGGCTTGGGTGTTTCCGGCGATAGTGACTACCCGCTCGAGCACGGATGTCTCGGCACCATGTTCGAGTCGATCTGGCAGCAACCGTTCGTCATTCAGGCGGATGTTATTTCCGTCCGGCTACTTGAATGTTACCTGGAACTGGAACGAATCGTCCGGCCCGACCAGGTGTTGCTCGATGTGGCCTGTGCCCGGATGCATGCGGGGTTTGCCGATTTGCCGGCGGAGCAATGGAAAAAAATAGACAGTCTCGTCAAGCGCTGTCAGGGGCACGTCATTGTGCTCAAAGCGCCCGAGGATTTCCGGAAGAGCAACGATGTGTTCGGTTCGACCAGACCGGAATGGAAATTGAGCCATGCGATCAAGGGGGCTCTGGATCCCGACCGTATTTTCGCTCCCGGAGTTCTGCCCGGAAGAGTTTAATCTAACCCCCATGACGAGAGGTCACAACGAACAATGAAAATCGTCATCTCGGTCTGCAGGGCTGGGCGGTCCTGCCTCCAGCTGCTGCGCTGCGGCCTGATCGGCTGGCC
>CAYSSK010000107.1:6702-13142 GCA_964433645.1 uncultured Desulfofustis sp. | reverse complement strand
CCGGCGAAGACACGGGCCAACCGGCGCTGCCCGCCTGTCCGGTCGATTTTGGTCGACGGCCCGGACAGATGAGCGATATCGAGAACCTGTTGCAGGCTGTGCGCACGGAAATCGGGGCCATGCAGAGCTGGTTCAGCATGGCAAAACGACAGCGGCAACGGACAACCACCGGCCTGAGCGGCCTGACACCGGAACAGATCGCCGACCTGTTCGCGGCCTTTCTCACCGGCAGACGACTGCCGCGGCCGAGTGAGCAGCAATCGCCCGCAGACCTGCTGCGCTTGGCAGCCGAGGACCTGAAGGCCTTCTACCTCGAGGCATTGACCGCGCAACCCGGGCATCCTCTTGATGCCGCCTCCCTGGCCGACTGGTTCTGGGGAGAGACCCGTGCGGCGCTCGTCATCAACGAGGTGCGAAAACGATGCCTGGAGGCCTCGACCAAGGATCTGCTCCTTGTTGGCAAACTGCTGCTCGTTCCCCGCAACCAGATGCACCGCTTTACTCGATAACCCTCGCGCTTCAGGCGCTGATCAGCGGCCGCAGCACTTCTTGTACTTCAACCCGCTGCCACAGGGGCAGGGCTCGTTGCGCCCCACCTTGGGCCGGTCCCGAACCACCGGCCGGGACGGCGGCGTCTGCGCGTCATAAAAATACCAGAGCCCTTCAAGACGACGGAACTGGGCAATTTCATGGTGTCGAACCGGTCGTCCTTGCTCTGCATAGGCGGCGACAAATTCTACGATGCCGGCCTCGTCTTCAGGTCCGCCTTCTTCCGTAGCGATGATCGTCAGCCCCTGCCATTGACTGTTGCGGGACCAGGCCTCGATCTCCTGCTTTGAGTAGTGGCTGCGCTGGTCAGGATGGGTCGTCTCGAAAATAAAGGGTACCTTCCCTTTGACAAAGGCGCTGTAGCGCGCCCGCATCAAGGCTTCGGCGGTAGGGGCGGCCAGGCTGCCCGTGATCAGCGGCTCGCAGCAGTCGCTATAGATCCTGTCCGACCCGCAGGGACATTGGTCCATTGATATGCTCCAATCGGTTTTCGTTTTTCTGGGGGGTGGCGGTAACTACACCGGCGGCGCGGTCAGTCATCCGAAGGTCGCGATTCCCGAGCCGCTTCCGCCGGGTCGATCCGCCAGGTGACCAGCGGCGACAGCACGTAAAGGCCCATGAAGACCAGGCAGACCAGCCCGAACCAGGGGGTGACCACCGTCATCAGGACAACCAGGGCAAGGCGCGTCATCCACGGATTGCGGCTCATATAGCGTCCCATGTGCAGGTAATGGATAAAGTAGCAATTCATCAGCAACGCCGTGAAAATCATCAAACCAAAAGAAAAATAACCCCAGAACGGCAGCCAGGAGGAGTTGCCGGCGGCGGCCTGATTGAACACGATCAGCGGCGCCAACACGAGCATGGCCCCGGCGGGCGTGGGCAGGCCTTTGAAAAATCCGGGGATCGGCTGTTTATCAAGGGTGAAATAGACCAGTCGGCCAAGTCCCAGAACGCTGTACAAGAGCGCGGCCAGGCCGACCGGCAAAACATCGAACCGGCCGGGCGTCAGGTCACGCAGACAGATATAGAAAATCCACCCGGGTACGATGCAGAAGCTCACCGCATCGGCGAAATCATCCATCAACCCGCCCAGGTTGACCCTGCGTTCGGCCGTCTCTTCCGGGAGCGGTTCGGTGAGACCCAGGCGCCGGGCCAGGGCGCCGTCCAGCTTGTCGAAGGTGGCGGCACCGATGATCATCAGATACGCCTCCCGGATACGCCCCTGGTACGCGAAAAAGACCGCCAGCAGGCCCATCAGGGCATTCATCACGGTCAGCGCATTGGGGAAAACGGCGAGAATCCGGCGGCGCAGCAGCTGGTCGCCCAGGCACAGCTCGTCGAGACAGAACGTTCCATATTTCCTGCAATAGCCGGCAATGGAACCGAGATTGATGACAAGAAACAGGATCTCGACGAAAAAAAGTCCCCGCAGCGGGAAGTTGGCCAGCCAGGAGAATTGATGATAAAGCCAGGACGACGGACCTTCCGGGACATAGAAGGCATAGGCGTAGAGCAGGGCGCTGACCGGTGCGGCGACCATGGTGCGCAACCGGTTGTACTCGCTCACCGACGGCTCGACACCCTGGCGTACGGCAAAACCGCGCATGAAGGCGGCAAAATTGTCGCGGATCAGGACGACCACGCAGAGCAGCAGCACAAACATCGCGTGCAGCAGCTGGCCTTTGCTGTAGTCCGGCGTCATCACCAGCAAGCGCCACATCATCCCTACCGCAATGACCGGGAAAATGATGGAATAGACCAGCTTGTCCAGCAGACGATCCGCCAGGTGGGCCAGCGGCGCATCGGGGCGGAAGCGGGCGGCGAACCAGCCGTCCACCAGATCGAAAGTCATCGACAGCAGCAGCAGGCTGACCCCGATGGTATAGATCACCGGGTTCTGCTGCCACATGATGGACAGGGCGCAGATCATCCCGCCGAAAACCAGTACCGGTCTGCTATAGACAAGAATCGCGGAAAACGTTCTGGGCAGATGCATGGTTTCGGGCGGCGGCGCTGATTGTATCGACTCGGTCATCAGGAATCAAAAAACAGGGTGCAGCAGACCGGAACAACGGTGACCGGCCCGCCGGTGGATCACGCGAGTCTTCAATCCTAGCCGATTGGAACCAGCAGGACAACAGTTTATGGCCTCCTTCGTCCTCCGGGCCGTCTTTGCCGAGAAACTCGTTGTTTTCGGGCCGGTGTCCTCCCGGAGGCCGGCTCGCCGGGCTCCGGCGAGCCGGAGAATCAGGCCAGAAGGGGGCGGACAGCACGTCTGGATCGTCTGCAACACCACGTGCGGGCTCACCGCGCTACCGGGGAACGCCGCCGATTGATCACGACCAGCCCCGCCGACACGAAAACGATTGCCGCAACCAGATTCACGGTCAAAGGCTCTCCGAGGAGCAACACTCCCAGGGTGACCCCGGAAATAGGCATGATAAAGACGAACGCATGCAGGGCCGTGGCTCCGTAGCGTTTGATCAGGGTGTTCCAGGCAACCATGCCGAAGGCCGCGGTGATGAAGGTCTGGTAGAAAAGAGCGGCGGCAATGGACGCATCGAAATGCTCGACCATGACCGGATCGACGAATACGCCGCACAGCAGAAACAGCGGCGCTGCCATGAGCATCGGGTAGACGGTGAACTGCAGCGGCTGAAAAGCACCAATGATCCGCTTGGAGTAGACGGCATTGCTGCCCCAGACGACCACGGCCGACAACACCAGCAGATCCCCGTGCAAAGCCTCGACGCTCAACCCAACGGTATCGAAAAACAGCAGCAGGACCCCGGTAAAGCCCAGGACCAGGCCGCCGATCTTGCGCCAGGAAATCCTGTCATCCACGAGAAACACGTGGGCCAGCACCATGACCACGAACGGCAGGGCGTTGGTGATCAGCGTACCGTGCGATGCGGTGGTTCGGTTGAGGCCGAGATAAAACAGCGAGAGCTGGATGAAAAAGATCAGCCCGAGCGGCGCCAGCTGCAACCATTGTTTCCTGTTCATGGACAGCGGTTTGCCGGTCAGGCGGGCCCAGCACCAGATGGTCACCGCGGCCACGCCGAAACGCAGCCCGGCGGACGTAAAGACGCCAAGACCGGCAAGACTGATCTTTACCGCGACGGCATTGGCTCCGAACATGATGCAGAGAAACAGGCTGGCCAGTGCCGCCACGGGCGGCAGTCCCTGGTCTGCCGCCCATCGTTCATTATCGCCGGTGTCGTCCATGGCCGCCCCGCCTCCAATCACCTTATGCGACGCAGCGACACCACGCGACCAATGCCGTGAGCCGGCACGCAACCCTACAGATTGATTTCTTCCCCGTAGGCCATGACCCGAGCCTTTTTGCCAAGCGCTTCGACCCTGTGGACAAAGAGCTCGGGGTCCGTGGCAATCACCTCAAAGGTGTTGTAATGCATCGGAATCGCCAGCTGCGGATTGACCAGTTCCACCGCTTTGACACCATCGTCGATGCCCATCGTGAAATTGTCGCCGATCGGCAGCAGCATCGTGTCGACCGGGTTCATCTCGCCGATCAGCTTCATGTCGTAAAACAGGCCGGTGTCACCGGTATGATAGAGGGTCTTGCCGTCGATGGTCAGCAATACTCCGGCGGCCAGCCCGCCGTAGGTGTTGTCCGGGGTCATCGAACCGTGGTGGGCGATGGTGAACTTGAGCCGGCCGAATTCGAAATCATACGCCCCGCCGATATGCATGTTGTGGGCGCGGAAACCCTTGTCGCTGCAATAATTGGCCAGTTCATGAACACAGATGAACAACGGATCGCACCGCTTCGCAATCTTCAAGGCGTCGCCGACATGGTCGCCGTGGGCATGGGTCAGCACGATAAAATCGGCGGTCACCTCGTCTGATCCGACCGGCGAGGTCGGATTATCATCGAGAAACGGATCGATGAGCAGGACCTGTCCGGCAGCGGTGGTAACCTGAAATGATGAGTGGGAAAAATAGCGCAGCTTCATATCATCCTCCTCGATCTGTACCGGCCCGGATTCCGGCGCGCCGGCGACGGCAGGGGCTGGACGCCGGGCCATCGTTTGTTCGCGCAGTCCTTGTTCGCCGATCACAACCGGCCGTCAGATTGAGCTTAGCAGCAATTCCGGGGCTTTTCAATTGATTTGTCCGGCGGTTTCCGGTACCTCGAAGAGCAATTACTCCGGCCCGGCGGCCGGCTGTTCAGTTGAAACCAGCCGCCCGCTTGGCGATGAACCGTCCTGCTGCCCGGTTCTGGCCGGAGCTGTGCGGACGACCGTTGCCCGCTGAGGGACACACCGGCGTTGACCGATCAGAGAAATATCTTGCCCGGGTTCATCAATCCCTTCGGGTCAAGGAGCTGCTTGATCTGGGCCATCACATCATAACTGTCGCCGTGCTCGAGGCGCATGAACCGGCGCTTGCCGATGCCGATCCCGTGCTCGCCGGTGCAGGTGCCGTCCAGTTCGATGGCCCGTTCAACCACCCGCCGGTTGATATCCTCCAGCTTCTGCCACTCGGCACCGTCTTCGGGATCGCCGGCCAGTACCACGTGCAGATTGCCGTCACCGGCGTGGCCGAAGACATACCCGGCTACCCCGTACTCTCTGACAAGTTGTCGGGCGAAGACCACCACTTCCGGATAACTGCCGATCGGCACCGCCGCATCGACGATCAAAGTGCGCATGCCGGGATGGGCCCGATGGATGGTTTCCCAGGCCTCGTGCCGGGCCCGCCAGAGATCGGCCCGCTGCTGGGAAGCTATGCCGTAGCGAAATTCGAGGGCGCCGCAATCTTCACACAACTCCCGGGCCAATTCCACCGTTTCCTGCAGCATCGCCTCGCTGACGCCGTGAAATTCGCAGAACAGTGACGGCTGTTCCGGCAGGTCGAGCCCGTTCTCTTCGTTCATCAGGTGGATGATCTCCTCGGTGAGCAGTTCCAGCGCCGCCGGGTCCATGCCCGAACCGATCATCAGCGCGACGGTCTCGGATGCCGCTTCCAGCGTGGGAAAGGTCACCGTCACCGCCAGCTGGCGGTCAGGGACCCCGGCCAGACGCAGGGTGGCCTCGGTCACCACCCCAAGGGTGCCCTCGGAACCGATGAACAGGCGGGTCAGGTCATAGCCCGACGACGACTTGCGGGCCCGGCAGCCGGTCCTGATGATCCTGCCGTCCGGCAACACAACGGTGAGGCGCTGTACATAATCCTTGGTAGCGCCGTATTTGACGGTCTGGACTCCGGAGGCATTATTGGCGATCATGCCACCGATGGTCGCGTCGGCCCCCGGATCGACCGGAAAGAACAACCCATCACCGGCCAACCGACCATTCAGCTCCTTGCGAAAGACCCCCGGCTGCACATCGACCTGCAGGTCCTCCGGCCGAACCGTGAGAATGCGGTTCATTCTGGTCATGTCCATGACCAGTCCACCGGCGGTCGGCAGCGGGTTGCCTTCCGTACTGGTCCCGGCTCCCCACGGGGTTACGGCGAGTTCCTGGCCGTAGCTCCAGGCCAGGATCCTGGCCACCTCCTCGGTCGACTCCGGCCAGATCACCGCCGCCGGCAAAGTGCCGCTGTGCGGGGAAATATCGCGCATATGCAGTTCAAGATGGGACCGGCCGGTGGAAAAGCGCTCCGGTCCAAGCCACTGTTCCAATTGTTGTCGTTGCTCACTGCTCAGTTCCTCTGTCATCTCACGCTCCTTTCGTGTTGTCCCGGCGGCGTCCAGTTCTCTGTACCCGGATGATATGGCAGGCGCCGTTTCCCGTCAATAACCGAGAGTGTGTTCAAACTCCTCGAGGCCCCTGTGGGTCGAGCGCAATTCGGTGATGGTCGTCCACGTGGCGATAAAGATCGAAAACGACTCGCGCACCTTGCTGGAGGCAATGGCGACC
>CAYSSK010000107.1:0-6602 GCA_964433645.1 uncultured Desulfofustis sp. | reverse complement strand
GCGAACCCCGGACTCACGTGTCGTCGTTTCCGAAGAAACGGGTGAACGACTCGACGGGTTCGCGCGGGGTGCGATACTGATTGATCGCGGCCGCACCATCCACATAGCCGATGGCCATTCCGCCGAGCAGCAGCAGGTGCTCGGGATAGCCGAGAATGTCCTTGACAAGCCGGGGATATTCACCGAGTGCCGCTTGCGGACAGGTTGCCAGCCCTTCCTCGACGGCCATCAGCATCACCGCCATCAGAAACATACCGTAATCCATGTAGGAACCGGTTTCCAGGGACGGGTCGATGAAAAAGAACAGGGCTGCCGGGGCGTCAAAGGCCCGATAGTTGGCAGCCCACTGTTCCTGCCGCCGCTCCTTGTCCTGGCGCGTAATGCCGAGGCTGGAATAGAGCTGCAGGCCGCACTCTATGCGTCGCGATTTATACGGCTCCTGCCACTGCACCGGGTAATACTGGTAGTCCATCCGCCGCTCTTCGCCACGACGAAAGGCTTCCTCCAGCCGCTGTTGCAGCTGCTGCTTGGCCGGGCCGGTAACCGCCGCCACCTGCCACGGCTGGGTGTTGACACCCGACGGGGCGTGCCGCGCCGCATCGAGAATGCGCCACAGTTTCTCCGGCTCGATATCCCGCTGCAAAAAAGCCCGGGTTGACGTGCGTCTGGATAGTGCCTCGCTGACTCTCATGCCTCCTCCCTGCTCTCTTGTTCTTCCCGCCCTGCCCGGCCTCGAGATACCGCCCGGCCGGCATGGCAGCCTAAAAATAAATCTCGCTCTGGCCAACCTGACTCAACTGTTTTCGCAGCTGGTTGATCTGGCCGAAAAGCTTTTCCAGCAGCTCCTTTTCCATCGGCGAGATCTCGTCGATATGCACATGGTTGTCCGGCTCGTCTCCCTCGTCGATACGTTTCAGCTGATGCCTGAGCCGCAATTGCATCAGATAGTTATATGCCTCCCTGAGTTCCGCATGCCGCTCTTTGCCGAGCACCCCTTTTTCCAGCAGACAATCCAGACGATGCAGGGTCGATGTACCTTCCAGTCCATGAAATATCGCGTAAATCCTTGAAAATACGATGACCTGGGCCATGACATGCTTGATATTGAAGGTGTCGGGATGCTCTCCCCCGGACTCGACGGCAAGTTTGCCGAAAAAATCGATCGGCACCTTGAACAACAGGGTGTTCTGGGCCATCTGATAGAGAAAAGCCTTCTGCTTGCTAGCTTTTGAGAACACATGTTCCCGGAGCTGCTCGGTCAGGGAGGCGGCTCCAGAGAGACAGCGAAAATCGAAAAAGATGCTCACTTCCATCAACTCTTCCGGGCCGGATTCGCCGACCCACTCGGAAAAATACTTTTTCCAGACGGCAAGCGGCTGGCACCAGGCGGGGTTCATCGCCATCACGTTGCCGGCACAGAAACGGTAGCCGACCTGATCGAGCCAGGTACAGACCATCGTCCCGAGACGCTGGAAGTACTCGTGCGCCCCGGGCGCCCGGTCCCCGGCGACATCGGCGAAAATAATGGCATTGTCCTGGTCGGTGACCAGGGTCTGCTCGCCGCGCCCCTCGCTGCCGACGCTGACAAAGGCAAACGGGGCCGGCGGCTCGCCGAGTTCGACGATGGCCAGGTCGAGCAATCGGGTGAGCACCATATCGGAAATCGTGGTAACAACCCGGGTAATGTTTTCGGCATGAGCGCCGCTATCGATCAGGGCCTTGATGATCCGCGGCAACCGTTTCAAACTGGCACCGATGGCGGCAACCGTAGTCGCGCCGCGGATCTGTTCAAGCACATAAGAGGAGGAGTAGCGATGCACATCGAGCAACTCCTCATTGCTGATCACACTGGCTACCGCCCCGCCGGCGTCCCTGACCACCAGATGCTTGATATCGCGCTCCTGCAGCAGCAGAACTGCTTCGAAAATCAGGGCCGAATCATCGATATATACGAGCGGAGCGCTCATCACCTGGTAAACCGGGGCATCGACGGCCACCGCGCCGCCGACCACCCGCTCGCGCAATACGAGATCGGTGACGATACCGATCATCGCCCCGGATTCACTGGTCACCAGGATCGCGCTGCGACCCGCTTCGCTCATCATTCCCGCGGCGGTGCGGATCGGTGTATTGAGGTCGCAGGAAATAAACCCGCTCAGAGAACTGCGCACCGGCTGGTTCAGGAACATCAAGGACGTCTGCAACTCGATGATCAGGTTTTCCCGCTCCTCCTCGCTTTGCTGCCGACGGCTGATATCTTCCAGCAGGCCGTCGCAATAAAGAGGAGTGCCGTCCCCGTCCCTGACCAGGACCATGGAAAGCGATACCGCTCGCGGCCTTCCTTGCTTCGTTGCCATGCTGAAGGATTTCTCCTTGACGAGCCCCTCCTGCTGCAGGCTTGCGACCAGTTCCCGCCGCTCCTGCGCATCCGGGAAAAAATCGAGCAGATTGACGTCGAGCAACTGCCTGTCGCCGCTCGGCTCGAGCAGTTCCCTGGTCACATCGTTGGCCTCGAGAAATCTGAAGCCACCGGCGGCACCGGTCCGGAACATGCCAATGCGCAGGCGATCGGCCAGTTGCCGGAACCGCTCGCGACTTTGCTCAAGCTCTTGCTCGAGCCGTCTGCTGCTGTGAATATCGCGGGCCGTCAACACGACGACTTTCTGAGAGCCCAGGTTTTTTCGGGCTAAACTCACGACGGTTGTCACCGGGCGACCATCTTTGCGCTGGAGCACGATCTCGTGCCGGCCGGACGACACATAGCCGTGCAGAGCGTTCTCCCAGATTGATCTGCTCTGTTCATGAGCCGCACCTTCACCGCCGACCAGGGCGGATATATTCATCGTTTCCAGTTCGGCGGCACGATAGCCGAGCAATTCTTCCATTCCCTTGTTGGCAAAAAGACAGGAACCGTTATGGAGCATCATGATCGGATCGGCGGCGGCCTCGACCAGCGTCTTGTACTTCACCCGGGACAGCCGCAACGACTCTTCAGCGCTTCGTCGCCTCCGCTCGATGATCAGGCTGCGGACAACGATCACCGACAGCAGCAGGGCAATGACCGCCATGCCGACGTGAATCATCCGGGTCAGTCGCCTGGTGATCTCGTCGGTTTTCCGCTCAACGTCGTCGAGGAACACACCGGTGCCGACAACCCAACCCCACGGCTCGAATTTCCTGACAAAGGACAATTTGGGAACATCCACCGGTTCCGCGTATTTTTTGTTCCAGATGTAATCGATAAAACCGCTGTCCGCGGTGGTCAAGGCCTCCTTGATCTCCATGAACAGCCTTTTACCGCCGGCATCCTCCAAAGAGCTGAGATCACTGTTGATCAGCTCTTTGGAATAGGGATGCATCACCAGCCGCGGCTGCAGATCGCTGATCCAGAAATAATCACGTCCCTCCCTGCCGTAGCGCAGATGTTCGATCTCCTCCACCGCTTTTTGCTGAGCTTCGGCGCGGGTCAACAGGCCGGCCCGCTCCTGTTGTTCGTAGAGAACCAAGACGCTCCAGGCGACATTGACCAGCTCGCGTATCATCTCCCGCTTGCTCTCGAAAAAACTCTCTTTGAAAACCGGGACAATCACCGCATAAATCGAGCCGATGGCGATCATGATGACGAGCACCGTCGGCAGGATAATGCCGGCGACGAACTTCAACCAGCCGGCCGGTCGCCCATCGATATTCTGCTCCTGCATTGTTGGCTGCTCCCGCATTGCTTCACTGCGTTTGCTGTCACCGAGATAGGCTGCTACTCGTTAAAAAGCCCCGCCCCGCATGGCCTGTGATCAGATGAACAGCTGTGCAGCCAGTGCCCCGCCGGCACCCAGCTTTTCCCGGTAACGCCTGAGACAAACCAGATCCGAGCCGCAGATGTCATCGGCCACGTGGTCGGGCTGTTGTGCCAGGGCCGTAAACAAAGCGGCGACAACGACCGGATCGAATTGACGACCGGCCCCCTGTTGCAGATTGATTACGGCATCTGCCAGCTTCATCCGAGCGAAGTGGGTGCGACCGGCCAGCATCGTCTCGAAGGCATCGCATACCGTCAGGATCCGGGCGCCCAGTGGAATGACCTCACCCTGCAGACCATCCGGATAGCCGCTCCCGTCGTAGCGCTCATGATGATGGCGGATCAGGGGCACCACGTCATCGAGAAAGCGCAGGGGACTGACGATCCTGGCCCCGATCACCGGATGTTGCCGGACGATGTCCATTTCCCGCCGGGACAGGATGCCGAGGCGCTCCAGAATATCGTCGTTCATGCCGATTTTTCCGATATCGTGCAGCAGACCGCCATGGTGGATGGTCTCGACCTCCGGTTCCGTCAGGCCGAGCTGCTCGGCAATCATTTTCGCAAATCTGGCCACCCGTACCGAATGGCCATGGGTCGACTCGTCCTTCGCCTCGATGGCCAGCGCCAGAACCTCCACGACCTGCCTGAGGTTCTGCAGCATTTTCTCATCATAACTGAGCGCCTTGTGCAGCGCGATGGCGCCCTGCTCGCCCAGGGCGGTAATGATTTCCCGATCCCGCTCGCTCAATTCGCGAATGCTATAGAAATAAACGGCCAGAATTCCCCCGTGAGTACCGATGATATCGAGGGGCCTGCCGATAATAGAGCCGACACTTTTCTTGCCGATGGTGTCGACCTCCGGAATCCGTCGATCGGTCCGGGCATCGGCAATGAAAACGAACGGCCCGTCGCTGGGATCGAAAATCCTGATGAGTTCCGGGTAATTGACGTCTGCCAGTTGGCGATACGGGAAGCCGTCGGAAACCATGGTCTCGATCTTGGCCCGGCCATGATCGACAATCCAGAAAATGCAGCCTTTCGCCCCCAGCAGCGATCTGATGTTTTTGACGATATGCTCGAGAATCTCGGTGGTGTTCTCGCCGGAATGAATGGCTTTGCTGACCTGGGCGAACACCCTGAAAAATTCGGAATAATCAACATTCATGGCACCTTCTCCTGAAATCGGCCCCTCCGGCGAGCGGACCGCATCGCCCGCCGCACCGACCGTCAGATGATCCCCCGTCGCCGCAAATCGATCGCCTGCTCAGCCGTATAGCCAAGGTCTGCAAGGATCAGCTCCGAACTGCCGCCGAATCGGTCCGGCGGTCGGCGAACCGAACCCGGCGTCCGGCTCAATTTGATCGGGATGCCAAGCACGTGCTGCTTTCCGCCGGCACCGTCATCGATGGTGACGATCATCTGCCGGTCGACAAAAAGCGGATGCGAGAAAATGTCGGCAAACCTGTTCACCGTCGTGCAGCAGACATCATGGTCGGCCAGCACTTCTTCCCACCGCGCAGCCGTATGGCGGCCAATCGTCTCCTGCAGCAGCTCGATCAACTCCTCCCGGCAGGACTCATCATATTGTCGCTCCGCATAGCTAGTTATGCCGAGCAGGGTGCAGAGCTGCTTCCAGAACCGATGTTCCAGGGCTCCAACCGCCAGATAACGCCGGTCAGCCGTGCGATAGACATTATAGCAGGCATAGCGCTGGGAGAGAAGGTTGTCGGCCCGACGAGGCGCGGCTCCGCTTCTTTTGCTCAATTCGTGCGGCAGGGCCAGGAGGCCGAGCAGTCCGTCGGTCATCGAAATATCGATATACTGGCCGGTTCCGGTCCGTGCTCTGGCCAGCAGCGCCAGCAGAATTCCGGTCACCGCCTGCTGAGAGCCGCCGGCGATATCGGCAATCTGGACCCCGGGTATGGTCGGTGGACCGTCTTTCTCGCCGATCAAGTCAAGAATGCCGGCAACACTGAGATAATTGACGTCATGGCCGGCACGATGGCGATATGGACCGGTCTGTCCGTAGCCGGTGATGGAGCAATAGATGAGTTCGGGGTGCCTCCGGCTCAACGTATCGTAATCGATGCCGAGCCGTGCGGTAACTCCCGGCCTGAACCCCTCGATGACGACATCGGCCGATTCGGCGAGACGCAGAAAGATCTCTTTGCCTTCAGGCTCTTTAAGATTCAGGCACAGATGCTTCTTATTGCGGTACAGCCCGGGAAAAAACAGGTTGTCGGCGGCGAAGCGGCGATCCTCGATGGCGATGACCTCGGCGCCATGGTCGGCAAGGATCATGGAACAATAAGGACCGGGCAGCATCCGCGACAGATCAAGCACTTTCAGGCCGGCAAGACTCCCTGGCACTGGCACCATGTACCCTCCTTCAGAATTCTACACCCTTCTGGGCCTTGACGCCGCTTGCAAAAGCGTGCTTGACGGATTGCATGTCGGTCACCGTATCGGCAACTGCCACCAATTCAGGCGGCGCGTTGCGACCGGTTATGACAATGGTCAACCGCGGCGGTTTATGGATAAGGACCTCGACAATATCCGCCACGTCAAGAAACCCGAGCTGCGGCAGGTAGGTGAGCTCGTCCAGGATGATCAGGTCGTAGCTGTCAGAGGCTATCTTTTCGCGGGCCAGCTCGAAACCGGCTCGCGCCACAGCGCGATCTTCTTCGAGTCGTTCTCTCTTGAAGACAAAGCCCTTGCCGCAGATAAACCAGTCAAGGTCCGCCAGCGACTCGGCGAACAATCGCTCGCCATAATCTCCCTGCCCTTTGATGAATTGAATGAC
>CAYSSK010000106.1:120-13282 GCA_964433645.1 uncultured Desulfofustis sp. | reverse complement strand
AAACCTGTCCCGCCGTGTTGGTTTGCGGAGGACAGGTTAAAACCTGTCCCGCCGTGTTGGTTTGCGGAGGACAGGTTAAAACCTGTCCCGCCGTGTTGGTTTGCGGAGGACAGGTTAAAACCTGTCCCGCCGTTAAATGAGATTGACAAACCGGCGGCTGATTAATACAACAACGGGCAACCGTGCCTGAAAAAAATTTTATCCCGTCGCCCCCAGGCTCCGTATTACTCTTGTAATCGTCCTTGTTATCTCCGAAATCAGGGTAAACGAGCAGCACCACACCGGGATGAACCGCCTGGCCGGAAACGGTCGGCACACATGGACAGATGACTGAAAAAACATTGATCATTGCGGAAAAACCGAGCGTTGCCGGCGACCTGGTGAAGGTTCTTCCGGGCCGCTTCAAGAAGACCCGAACCCATTACGAAGGGGATCGCTATATCGTCTCTTACGCCATCGGGCACCTGGTTGCCATCTGTTATCCGGAAGAAATCGACCCCCGGTACCAGAAATGGCGCTTGGAAGATCTGCCGATTCTGCCTCAGAGCTTTCCGCTCAAAGTGCTCGACTCGACCAAGTCCCAGTTCAATGCCCTGCAGAAATTGATTCGCCGCAACGATGTGGCAACCATCATCAACGCCTGCGACGCCGGCCGGGAAGGCGAGTTGATCTTTAAATATATCATCAGTATCGTCTGGAACAAATCGGTGGCCCAGAAAACACTGAAACGGCTCTGGCTGCAATCGATGACCGACGATGCGATCAAAAAAGGGTTATCGTCGCTGCGCAGCGACCCCGAGATGGTGCCGCTGGAGGACACTGCGCGCTGCCGCTCCGAGTCCGACTGGCTGATCGGCATCAACGCCACCCGGGCACTGACCGCCTACAAATCCCGTTTCGGCGGTTTTTTCAAGACGCCATGCGGCCGAGTTCAGACACCGACCCTGTCCTTGCTGGTGAAACGGGAACAGGAGCGTCAACGGTTTGTCCCGCGGCCCTATACCACGCTGCTCGCCACCTTTGTCGCGGCAGACGAGAATTATACCGGTAAATGGATCGATACCGCTTTTAAAAAGGATCCCACCGACCCCGACCGGCGGGCCGACCGCATCTGGGAACCGCAACGGGCCCAGGCGATCATCGAGACCTGCACCGGTCAACCGGGGACGGCGGAAGATTCCTCGAAACAGACCCAGCAGGCAGCACCGCAGCTCTACGACCTCACCTCGCTGCAGCGGGAGGCCAACTCGCGCTTCGGCTTTTCGGCCCAGAATACGCTGAGCATCGCCCAATCTCTGTATGAGCGGCACAAGGTGTTGACCTACCCGCGGACCGACTCCCGCTACCTGACCCTGGATTACCGGGCGACGGCAACGTCGGTCTGTGCCACGCAAAAAAACTGGCAGTACAAAACGCACGCCGAGACCGTCCTGGAAAAAAAATACATCGGCGCCAACCCGCGGGTTTTCAACGACGCCAAGGTCTCCGACCATCACGCCATCATCCCGACCAATAAACTGCCGGCGGATCTCAGCGAGGCCGAACTGAAGATCTACCGGATGGTCGTGCAGCGCTTTCTCGCGGTCTTTTTCCCTCCGGCCCGCTACCTGCAGACCCGGCGGATCACCGTCGTCGCCGACGAGTCCTTTCTGACCGAAGGCAAGATTCTGCTCGACCCGGGCTGGAAAGCGGTCTATCTGGACGGAGGGACCGAAAAGGGCGACGGGATGCTCAAAGCGCTGCCCGCCGGCGCCGCCATCACCTGCACTTCGATCGAAGCCCAGGCCGCCGAGACCAAACCACCAGCCCGCTATAGTGAAGCGACCCTGCTGTCGGCCATGGAAAACTCCGGCAAACTGATCGATGACGAGGAACTGGCCGAGGCGATGAAAGAGCATGGCCTCGGCACCCCGGCAACCCGGGCGGCGATCATCGAGAAACTGCTCAACGAAAAATACCTGGTCCGCGAAGGCAAGGAATTGATGCCAACCGGCAAAGCCTTCGAGCTGTTCGCTCTGCTCGAAGCCATGCATATCGACGTGCTCGCTTCCCCCGAAATGACCGGTGAATGGGAGTTCAAACTCAACCAGATCCTCAAGGGCGAACTGACCAGAGAGCAGTTCATGAAAGAGATCCGTGACCTGACCGGGCAGATCACGGAGCGGATCAAGGGCTATGAAGAAAACCGCGAATGCCGGCAGGCACCGTTCAGCCCGGTGGACGGCAGGGTCTTCTTCGAGACCCCGACCGCCTATATCAGTGAGGACAAGCGACTGACCATCCGCAAGATCCTCGGCGGCCGGGTCATGGAAGAGCAGGAGATCGTCGCCTTGATCAAGGGCGAGACGATCGGGCCGCTCAGTGACTTTCGCTCGAAGAAAGGCAAACCCTTCACCGCATCGGTGCGCTTGACCAATGACAAGGTCGATTTCATATTCGCCGACACCACCGACGGTCTCGACATCGAGGCCATCAAAAACACCGGCTCGCTTGGCCCCTCACCGATCGACAAGACACCGGTATACGAAACACCGGCCGGCTACCTGTCGGCATCGGCCCTGCATAACGATGAGAAAAACGGCCTGAAAATCAGCAAGATGATCCTCGGTAAAACCATCACTCCGGACGACATCCGTCAGTTGCTGGCCGAAGGGAAGACCCCGCTCATCAAAGGCTTCATCTCCAAGAAAAGAAAGCCGTTCGATGCCTACCTGTTGATCGACAACCGCGGCAAGATCAGTTTCGAATTTCCACCGCGCCCCTCCCGGCAGGCAGCGAAAAAGCATTGACACTTCACAATTTAAACGGCACAAAAGAATGATGAAACGTTTGAAGAAAGAGTTCCAGGCGCTCGACGGTCGGGAACTCGCCCTCACTTGTTCACGTATCGCCGAAAACGGCAAAGCGCAAGACATTGTCGTCCTCGATGTCCGGGACAAAGCTTCGTTCAGCGATTATTTCGTGATCATGAGCGGTAGCTCCACCCGGCACGTTCAAGCTGTGGCCGAGAGTATTGAAAATGAATTGCGCTCCAAGCGAATCAAGACGTCCCAGGCCGAAGGGCTGCAGGAGGGAACCTGGGTGCTGCTCGATTTTGGCGACGTGGTCGTCCATATCTTTTATCACGAACAACGAACATTCTATGATCTCGAAGGTCTCTGGCACGACGCTCCGCGCCTTGATCCGACGGCTGCACTAAACGGCTGACCGCCCCCTGGCAGCGGAACCCCGCAACGGCGTCTCGATCCCGTTGAACCACCAACCGACCCGAGCATCGAGCTCTCCGACACCATGAAATATATCAGTACTCGCGGCGGTATCGCCGCCATTTCATTTACCGAAGCGGTCATGATGGGACTGGCCACCGACGGCGGCCTGCTGTTGCCGCGAACCATCCCGCGCGTGGATCGAGCCACCTTCGAATCCTGGCAGGGCCTCAGCTACCAGAATCTGGCCTTCGAGGTCATGTCGCGCTTTATCGACGACATCCCGGCTTCCGACCTGAAGTCCCTGATCACCGCATCCTACTCGCGATTCGACCACCCCGAGGTCACACCGCTCGTCCATCTCGATGACTTGCATATCCTCGAACTCTTCCATGGACCGACATTTGCTTTCAAAGACATAGCACTGCAATTCCTCGGCAACCTCTTCGAGTATCTGCTCAGCAAAAACGACAGCTGCCTGAACATCCTCGGCGCCACCTCCGGCGATACCGGCAGCGCCGCTATCTACGGGGTTCGTGGCAAGGAGCGAATCGCCATTTTCATTCTCCACCCGCACCGGCGCATCAGCGAGGTGCAGGAGCGGCAGATGACGACGGTAACCGACGCCAACGTCTTCAATATTGCCATTGAAGGCACCTTCGATGACGGGCAGGCCATCGTCAAGGATCTGTTCGGTGATATGGACTTCAAACAGGCCCATCATCTTGGCGCCATCAACTCGATCAACTGGGCCCGGGTTCTGGCCCAGGTGGTCTATTACGTCGCCAGCTGCCTGCACATCGCCGATCACGAAAACGACCGGGCCGCCACCTTTGCCGTGCCGACGGGCAACTTCGGCGACATCTTCGCCGGCTACATCGCCAAGAAGATGCTGCCCGAAGGCAGTATCAACAAGCTGGTACTGGCCACCAATGCCAACGACATTCTGGCCCGGACCATCAACCACGGCGACTACTCGCTGAACCGGGTGGTCGCCACCTCCAGCCCGTCGATGGACATCCAGGCGGCCTCCAACTTCGAGCGCTACCTCTACTACCTGCTCGACAGTTCACCGGAACATGTCAAAGACGCGATGACCCGCTTCAAGGAAACGGGCAACCTGCAACTCGGCGACAGCCTCGGTCACATCAGGCGCGATTTCGTCGCCGTGGCAGTGTCCGAAGACGACGTGCAAACCACCATAGCCGACTACCACCAACGTTACGGCTACGTGCTCGACCCGCATACCGCCGTCGGCGTCCGTGCCGCCGTCCAGCATCGCGCCAAAGGAATCCCGATGATCTGCCTGGCCACCGCCCACCCGGCTAAATTCTCAAAAATCGTCGAGGAGGCCACCGGCCGGCCCGTCGAATTGCCGCCACCGCTCGCCGAACTACAGGACCAGCCGACCCGCTGCGAAATCATGCCGGCCGATCGCGCCGCCATCACCTCTTTTATCGAGCAGCACGCCATCAGTGGCTAATGGGCTTTTCAATCACGACGTATATCGATCAGGTCAACCGGGCTGCCGCCTATCTCAAAGCGCATCTCGGCCCGCTGCCCGGCACCGCCATCCAGCTGGGGACCGGTCTTGGCGCCTTTGCCGACCGCATCGAAGCAGAGCAGGTCATCGCCTACGCCGACATTCCCGGCTTTCCCCGAGCCACCGTCCCGAGTCACCGCGGCAGTCTGATTGTCGGCAGCGTCAACGGCCGCCGGCTGACCGTATTGTCCGGAAGATTCCACCATTATGAAGGCTACTCCACAAAGGAGGTGACCTTACCGATCCGGGTCCTGCAGGTGCTCGGCCTGCAGCGGTTGATCATCACCAATGCCGCCGGCGGCCTGAACCCGGCTTTTAAGCCCGGCTCGATCATGGTCATCCGTGACCACCTCAACTTTCTTGGTGAAAACCCGCTGCGCGGACCCAACGTTGAAGCCTGGGGCCCACGATTCCCCGATTTCTCCCAGGCCTACCAACCGCGCCTGATCGAGATGGCACTGGCCAGCGCCGAGAGCTGCGGGCTGCAAGCTCTGATCGCCACCGGCTCCTATGTCTGCATTCCCGGCCCGAGCCTGGAAACCCCCGCCGAGACCCGCTGGCTCAGAAACTGTGGAGCCGACGCGGTCGGCATGTCGTCGGTACCGGAAGTGATTGTCGCCCACCACGGCGGCATCGAGGTTCTCGGTCTGTCCGCGATCTCCAACGTCAACGATCCGGACAATTTCCAACCGCTTTCACTCGGCGCGATCATCGAAGAAGCGGCCGCCATCGAACCGGAACTCGAACATCTCGTCATCGACGTAATCACCCGGCTGCAGCCGGCAACGTGACAGGAGCATCATGACTGGGCCCGCCGTCCCGACCCGCCGGCTTATTTCCGGCCGTTATCTGCTGCCCACCTGGCGCCAACAGGACTGTATCGAAGACGGCGCCATCCTCGTCTCCGGCAACACCATCGAGGCGATCGGCAGCCGCGGCGATCTGCAACGCTGCCATCCTGATCTGCCGGAACTGCACGAACCGCACGGCCTGATCATGCCCGGCCTGGTCAACGTTCACACCCATGCCCCGATGTCTTGTTTCCGCGGCCTTGCCGACGATCTGCCGCTGATGACCTGGCTGCAGGACCATATCTTTCCGGTCGAGGCCCGCCTTGACCGGGAAACGGTGCGTCTGGCCGCCGAACTGTCCATTGCCGAGATGATCAAGTCCGGTACCACGAGTTTCTGCGACATGTACCTGTTCGCCGATCAGGTTGCTCTGGCGGCCGCAGCGACCGGCATGCGCTGCTGGTTCGGCGAGGTGCTCTACGATTTCGACTCCCCCTGCTATGGCGCCCTCGACAACGGGCTGCGGTTGACCGGTGAGCTGATCGAGCAGTATCGCGACCATCCACTCATCACCGCCACCGTCGATCCGCACAGTATCTATACCTGCGCGCCGGCGCTGCTCGAACGGTGCGCCGAGCTGGCGGCCGACACCTCCAGCCTGCTGGTCATCCATCTGGCCGAGACCCAGTTCGAAGTGCAGTCCTGCCGCGAACAACACGGTCTGACGCCGGTCCTCCATCTCGACCGTTTCGGCCTGCTCGGCAAACACACTCTGGCCGCCCATTGTGTCTGGCTTGACGAGCGGGATATGGACCTCTTGAGCGAGCGGGGCGTCAGCGTCGCCCATTGCGTCGAATCAAATCTGAAACTCGCCTCCGGGGTGGCGCCGATTCCACGACTGCTCGAGCGCGGCGTCACCGTCGGTCTCGGCACCGACGGCAGCGCCAGCAACAACGACGTCGATCTGTTTGCCGAGATGAGCAGCGTCGCCAAGATCCACAAGGGGGTGAACCTGGACCCGACCGTCATGTCCGCCGAGACCACCTTGCGCGCCGCCACGCTCGGCGGCGCCGAAGCGCTCGGGGCCGGTCAGCTGATCGGCACGCTGGCACCGGGTAAACAGGCCGACTTGATCGTGCTCGACCTCGACCAACCGCACCTGACGCCGCTCTACAGCATCCCGTCACACCTGGTCTACGCCGCCCGTGGCGGCGACGTGATGCATTCGCTGATCGCCGGCCGCCTTGTCATGAAGCACCGGCAGCTGCAGACCATCGACGAGGCGGCGATCATCGCCGACATGCAGGCCCTCGGCAACCGGATTCAGGGTATCAGAGACATGGTGCGCGCCGCCTCCTGAAGCGACGGTGGATGAGCTGCCGACAAAGCGTTACAGAGCACTCACCCCGCTTGACTTTCTTGCCATACTGCTCTAAAGTCAGCAGTGAACCGTCGAGGGAGAATCGTCGCGCTCACCGTCCTTTGCGGCCGAGAGGTGCCCCTGAATCGTTTTTTATCGAGGTAGCGTATGTTCGGACTGGGAATGCCGGAACTCATCATTATATTAGTTATCATCGTCATCATTTTCGGAGCAGGTAAACTTCCTGAAATCGGCTCCGGTATCGGCAAAGGTATCAAGAACTTCAAAGAGGCGACCAAACAAGAAGAGAAAAAAGCGCTCGACGAAGAAAAAGACGACAAGAACGATCCTCCGTCTGCCTGAGACACCGCCGTAAACCTTCATCCAGGAGTCTTCATCATGTTTGGACTCGGCACCCCTGAACTGGTCATCATCCTCGCCATTGCTTTTCTCGTCTTCGGTGGCAAGAAACTCCCGGAAATCGGGTCCGGCCTCGGCAAGGCCATTTCTTCCTTCAAGAAAGGCGTCAGTGACGTCGAAGACACCGGTACCGGCCTGATGAACGATCTGCCCGGCGTCAAAGAGGTTAAAGACGTCAAGGAGCAGGTGGACCAGGTTAAAAATATCGGTAAGGTCCTCAAGTAGTTCGGCCGGTTTCACTTTTTCTTCCCAGACCGGTTGGCTCTCGGTGTCCCGACGGCTGGAGCGTGCTTTTGTGTTCCGGCAGCTTTTTTTCTATCGTTTTCAGCCATTTTTTACCGGCATCTTGCCGTAATCAACGTTTTTACGTACCGGCACTGCCGATTTCGCGCATACCTCTCGCACGCCCCTTCTCGTCGGCTCGTTGCCGCTCTAGAGCTGCTTGACGAAGCCGCCTTTTTTTTGTAATCCTGCAATTTCGCTTAACCCGACCGACCTGCCGGCCGGCCCACAACACCCCTGCACGGTCCCCCCGGAGCCGACAAGGAAACCGCCGCCGCTGAGCGGTGCTACTCCCCTCAGGAGACAAACAAATGTGTCGATTAGCATTAAAAACCGCCAATGAACCATTTTCGCCGTTCGATGTGCTGATGGCCATGGAGGCCATGCAGGAGGGCTACGACGGCTCCGGTCTCGGTCTGCTGCTGCGCGGTATGGAGTTCGAGGATTTCCGCTACAACCCGAAATTCCCGATCCTCTCCGGCATCGCCGAAAACGAAAAGGCCTGGCGACGACTGGACAACTTCATGGAAGAACGCGGCTACGAACTCAAGTACGATCACAAATTCCACATGAAGCGATCCTTCATGAACGGCAAGGACCGCTATCGTTATTTCGTCCGGGCCTATCGCATGCCCGATCGGTTCGCCGACGCAAGCCGCGAAGACCGGGAAATGGAGCTGCTCAAGACCCGCCTGGCCCTGCGCCGGGTCGGCGAGGAGCATGGCGGCGACCTGTCGGTCTTCTCCTTCTGGCCCGACGTGACGATGATCAAGGAAGTCGGCTGGCCGCTGCAGGTCGGCAACCTGCTCAGCCTTCATGACGGCCAGATCAAATCCCGGGTCTGCATGGCCCAGGGAAGACAGAATACCAACTACGGCATCAACCTCTATGCCTGCCACCCTTTCTTCATCCAGGGCATCGCCACCATGACCAACGGCGAAAATACCGCTTTCGTGCCGATCCGTGACTGGCTGCTCGGCCGCAATCTGCCCGGCTATCTCGGCTACCAGAGCGATTCGGAAGTGTTCACCCATATCCTCCACTATACGCTGAATCACCTGAAACTGCCGCTGCAGACCTACAAGCACATCATCACCCCGCTCAGCGCCGCCGAACTGGAGCATCACCCCCAAGGCGAATTTCTCAAGGGGTTGCGCAACGCCTGTCGGCGGCTGATAATCGACGGGCCGAATGCGGTGATCGGCACCCTGCCCGATGAGAGCTGCCTGCTGGTCATGGATCACAAAAAACTCCGGCCGGCCACCGTCGGCGGCCGGGAAGGCGCCTGGGCGATCGCCTCTGAGATGTGCGGCGTCGACGCGATGGTTCCCGACCGTGATCCGGCCCTCGATTTTCAGCCGATGCGCGAGCATACCGTTATCATTCCCCCCGACAGAAAGGAACTCACCATATGGTCCCAATTCGAACAATTCCCGTTGAGCCAGGCAGCCTGACCTATTCGGACCAGCCCTGGATCATCGAACACCGGGAAGACCGCTGCACCTTGTGCGGCCATTGCACCACGGTCTGTCCCAAGGAATCGCTGTTCCTGGCCTACCGGCGGCAGCGCATGCCGCAACTCATGATCCTGAGTAAAAAGCGCGGCAGCGAGTACCGGACCTTTACCGGCATCCGCCAGCGTACCGATCCGGCCCATGGTTGCATCGGCTGCGGCATGTGCGCCATGGTCTGCCCGAACGAGGCGATCACTCCGGTGCTCAACACCGTGGAGCGTCGCACCCAGTTTTTTGCCAATCAGAAAGGCGAGGCTTACAAACGCGGCGGCCGCCGCAACGTCTCCGGTGCGACCCTGCTCGACCGGGTCGTCTTCGACCGCATCTCGATGCTCACCGACCCGGCCCTCGATGCCGGCCGGCACGAATTCACGGTGACCACCTCGATCGGCCGCATCCTCTCCCCTGAAGATTACCTGGACCGCCGAGTCAACGGCGGCTGGATTCCGCCGACCAGGGAAGTGTTTCCGTTTGTCATCGGCTCGATGTCGTTCGGCGCCCTGTCGCCCAACATGTGGCTCGGCCTGCTCCAGGGCGTCGCCTATTGTAATGAAGTCCTCGGCATACCGGTGGTCATGTGTACCGGAGAGGGCGGCTGCCCGCCGTGGGTATTGAAAAGTCCCTACCTGAAATACATCGTGCTGCAGATCGCCTCCGGGTATTTCGGCTGGGACGAGATCATCCGGGCGATTCCGGAGATGCAATGCGATCCGGCGGCCATCGAGATCAAGTACGGTCAGGGCGCCAAGCCCGGCGACGGCGGCCTGCTCATGTGGTACAAGGTCTCCAAGCTGATCGCCCGGCTGCGCGGCGTCCCCGAGGGTGTCGACCTGCCGTCGCCGCCGGTGCATCAGACGCTGTACTCGATCGAGGAGAGCGTCATGAAAATGATCCAGACCATGTCCATGGCTTTTGGCCACAAGGTCCCGGTCTACCCGAAGATCTCCGCCTCGACGTCGGCCAAGTCGGTACTCAACAACCTGGTGCGCAACCCTTACGCCGGCGGCCTGCTGATCGACGGCATCGACGGCGGCACCGGCGCCGCCTATCACGTGTCGCTGGACGCCACCGGCCATCCGGTCGCCTCCAACGTTCGCGAGTGCTATCTCGACCTGTGCGCCCAGGGCATGCAGAACGAGGTGCCGATCTATGCCGCCGGCGGTATCGGCAAGAACGGCAACGTCGCCCAGAACGGCATGGCCCTGATCATGCTCGGTGCCAGCGCCGTGCATATCGGCAAATATATCATGCAGTCCGCCGCCGGCTGCCTGGGCAACGAACAGAACCGCTGTAACGTCTGCAATCTCGGTATCTGCCCGAAAGGCATCACCAGTCAGAATCCGAAACTCTACCGGCGCCTCGACCCGGACCAGGTCGCCGAGCGGGTGGCCGAGACCTTCATGGCCATCCGGACCGAGGTGAAAAAGATCATGGCCCCCCTTGGCAGATCACAGTCGCTGCCGGTCGGCATGTCCGATGCGATCGGTATCAGCGACAAGGACGCCGCTGACCGGCTGCAGATCAAATATGTCTGCTGATCGGCCGGCGGACAGCAGGGAATCGATGTTATCGCTTATCTTCTTGCAAGGAGTTCTTCAGTGACAACCACGGTCGTACACGGGCGGGACGAAAACAGTCTGCGCATCTCTTCCATGGATTTTGAACGGCTGGTCCGCGAGGCCGCCGCCCAGTCGTCCCGGCTGCTGCTGAAGACCTACGGTCAGCACAATATCGGTATCCGGCTGCAGCGACCGGACGGCCTGCACCTGCAGATCGAAGGCCCGTGCGGCCAGCGCCTCGGGGCAATGGGTCTGCCGGGAACGACCATCTCCTGCCGGGGAGCGGTCTCCGACGATCTGGGTTATCTCAATATCGGCGCTGAAATCACCGTCCTCGGCGATGCGACCAACGGCGCCGGCAATGCGATGGCGGCCGGCAAACTATTTGTCGGCGGCTCCATCGGCGCCCGCGGCCTGACCATGACCAAATGGAATCCGGAACACGCACGGCCGGAACTGTGGGTGCTCGGCTCGACCGGCGACTCGTTTGCCGAGTTCAATTGCGGCGGCATCGCCGTGGTCTGCGGTCACGAACCAAAACATCCCGACAATGTGCTCGGCTATCGGCCCTGCGTCGGCATGGTCGGCGGTCTCATTTATTTCCGCGGCCGGCACGACGACTCCTATGCCCAGACCAACGCCCGGCTGGCCCCTCCCGACGACGAGCAATGGCAGTGGCTGATCGACAACCTGCCGACCTATCTGGAACGTATCGGCCGCCACGAATTGTTCGAGCCGCTCAGCATACGCGACGAGTGGCAGGTACTGATCGCCGTCACGCCGCAGGAGCGGGCGCTGATGTGGTCCGGCCCGATGCCCATGGCTGAATTCCGCCGGCAGTTCTGGAACACCGCCTTCGGCGGCGGCGACCCGCTACGCGATCTGGCCCCCGGCCTGGACCGCTCGTCGATCGGCGCCATCGTCACCGGCGAGTTGCGCCGTCGGGCACCCTGGTGGGCCAACAACGAATCGGCGGCTCCCTGCACCTATTTTTGCCCGATCCATATCCCCACCGTTGAACGATTGCGGCTGATCAGGGAAGGACGGATCGACGAGGCCTACGAGCTGGTGCTCGGCTACACGCCTTTGCCGGCCTCGGTCTGCGGCGCCATCTGCCCCAACCTGTGCATGGAAAACTGTACCCGCACCGGCATCGACGGTTCCATCGAAATGCAGATCCTCGGCCGCGCCGTCGCCAACTTCAAAGCGCCGGTCGAGGCCCCGCCGATCGGCACCAAGGTCGCCGTGATCGGCGGCGGGCCAGCCGGGCTCAACGCCGCCTGGCAATTGGCCATCGCCGGTATCGAGGTACATATCTTCGAAAAAGACAGTCGACTCGGCGGTAAACTGGCTCAGGTCATCCCCTGGGAGCGACTGCCGCAGGCCATCTGGGACGAGGAAATCAAGCGGTTTTGCTCGATGTCCAATATCACCGTCCGGACAAACACCGATATGACCCCGGCGATCTTCGAGGAACTCCGGCAGGAATTCGATTACGTGATCATCGCCGTCGGCACCCACCAGCCGCGCCGGCTGACCTTTCCGGGCCACGAACGGGTCGTCCCGGCGCTCGATTTTCTCAAGGAAGCAAAAGGAAAAGAGGCCATGGGCATCGGTCCGCAGGTAGTGGTCATCGGTGCCGGCAACGTCGGCTGTGATGTAGCCTGCGAGGCCTATCGCCTCGGAGCCACGCAGGTGACCCTGGTCGATATCCAGAAGCCGCTCGCCTTCGGCAAGGAAAGAGAGGCGGCTCAAGCCCGCGGCGCCCAGTTCCGCTGGCCGGTCGTCACCAAGGAGGTCACCGCTGAAGGACTGGTCACCGATAACGGTGAAGTGATCCCGGCCCAGACCGTCTTTATCTCCATCGGCGATGTTCCGTCCCTGCCCTTTTTGCCCGAGAGCGTGGAAACCATACAGGTCGGCGGGGCCAGCTGGATCAAGACCGACCCGACGCATCGCACGTCCGATGCCAGGGTGCTGGCCATCGGCGATGTGGAAAAACCCGGCCTGGCGACCGACGCCCTCGGCGCCGGCAAGGTTGCGGCCGAGGTCATTATCGCGGAAATCAAAGGAGAACCGTACTCTCCCTTCAGCAAACAGCTGATCCCGCAGCGTGCCCTGACCATCACCCACTACACTCCGACCGAGCGCGGCAGCACCGAAACGGAGCAAGCAGATCGCTGTCTGTCTTGCGCCACCTGCCGGGATTGCCATCTGTGCGAGACGATCTGCCCGACCGGGGCCATCAGCCGCCGGGAAGTCGAAGCGGACGGTCAACACAGTTTCGAATATGTCTCGGACGACGGGAAATGCATCGGCTGCGGCTTCTGTGCCGACACCTGCCCATGCGGCATCTGGCAGATCAACCCTTTCTAAACCGACGGCGAAACAAACCTCAACCAACGACGAAACAAATCTCGACTAACGGCGGGACAAATCTCGACTAACGGCGGGACAAATCTCGACTAACGGCGGGACAAATCTCGA
>CAYSSK010000105.1:0-13636 GCA_964433645.1 uncultured Desulfofustis sp. | reverse complement strand
GCGGAGGACAGGTTAAAACCTGTCCCGCCGTCGGGAGTTAGCGGAGGACAGGTTAAAACCTGTCCCGCCGTCGGTTGAGATTTACCACGAATACTCTTGACTGAACATTGTCTTTGATGCTTATATCTCAGGCGTGTTACCGTGGCATCGGGACAAACGACAATAGTTCTGAAAAAGGAGAGAGACATGCACAAAATCACCTTCACCTTCTGCTGTGCCGCCTTGCTGCTCACGCTTGGCGTACAGTCCGCTTCCGCCGAAAAAGTTCTGCGGCTGACCCTGCAACTGCCGGAAAGCCACCACCTCGGCAAAAATGTCGCCGCCTTCGCCGACGAGGTCGCCCAGGCAACCGACGGTGAGATCAAAGTAGAGATCTACCCGTCCGCCCAGCTCTACAAGGATAAGGAAGTCCCGCAAGCGGTCGCCTCCGGCGCCGTCGAGATGGGCGTCGTGCCGCTGACCCGGTTTGCCGGCACCATCCCGGCCGTCGAATTGTTCTACGTACCGTTTCTCTTCGCCAACGAGCAGGCCCTGCAGAAGGCGGTCCAGAAAGGCAGCCCGGTGCGCCGGCCGATCGACGAGGCGGTCCTGCAGACCGGCGCCCGGATCCTCTGGTGGCAGGCCTACGGCGGCGCGGTCATCATCAGCAATGACGAGGAGATCCGTCTGCCCTCCGACCTGGCCGGTAAAAAGGTCAGGGTCTTCAGCAAGACCCTCGGCTCCCTGGTCGAGGCCGCCGGTGGCGCCCCGACCACCATCTCCGGTTCCGAACAATTCCTCGCCTACCAGCGCGGCACCGTCGATGTCGGTCTGACCGGCGTTACCGCGGTCAAAGAGCGCAAGATGTTTGAAGTCATGAACTTCCTGACCGCCACCAAAAGCATGGTCGATATCGAATTCGTCGTGTTGATCAACGAAAAGACTTGGCAGGGTTTGTCCGACGAGCATCGTCAGGTCCTGGAGACCGCGGCAGCCAAGGTGGAGAAAGAGTTACGCGACCAGATGAACCAGCTGGAAGCCGATGCCTTTGCCTTTGTCGGCGATAAAATGACTATCGTCGAACTGACCGATGAGCAGTTGCAGGAATGGCAAAAACTTGCCGAGCCGGTAATCACCGACTATATCGAAAATGCCGGACCGCTTGGCCGGCAACTCGTTGACGCGGCCCGTCAACTCCAATAAACAGACCGGGACAGGGGATTGCCCTCCCCTGTCCCGCCTTGCAGATCAATGTTCGCGGCAATCGATAAAATCAGCGATACGGCCGGCCGGTTGGCCGGCTGGATGTTTTTTGTGATCGGCATCTTCATCGTCTATGAAGTAATCGCCCGCTATGTCTTTCTGTCGCCGACCATCTGGAGCGAAGAAATGTCACGCTTCCTGCAGATCTGGGCGACCTATCTGGCCGCCGCCCATGTCTTGAGAAAGCGGCAGCTGATCGCCATCGACATCATCGTTCACGCCGGCGGACCGAAACTGCGGCGCTTCTGCGAATCGCTGGCCCTGCTGGTGATCAGCATATTCTGTCTGGTCGCCGTTTATTTCGGCAGCGGGATCGTTATCGATTCCATCCGCATCGGTCGGGCCAGTTCATCCATGCTGGCCGTGCCGTCCTGGCTGACCGAGCTGGCCGTTCCCATCGGTTTCGGCCTGCTGCTCATCCAGGCCCTGGTCGAATTGATCAGGACCCTTGGCGGCAGGACCGACGTTTCTTCTTCTCTTCACTGATTGATCGCAGATGACCGCCGCCCTGATTCTTTTTTCCCTGCTTGCCCTCCTGTTTATCAGGGTACCGGTCGCCTTTGCCCTCGGCGGGCTCGGCCTGCTGCTGCTCTGGCTCAAGGACATCAGCCTCGTCATGGTGCCGCAGGCCCTCTACAGTGCGGCCGACAGTTTCGTGCTGCTGGCCGTACCGCTCTTCCTGCTGATGTCAAACATCCTGCTCAAGGGCGGGGTCGGCAGGGACCTGTTCAACGCGGTCCAGTCCTGGGTCGGCCATTTCCCGGGCGGCCTCGGTATTGCGACGATTCTCAGCTGCGCGCTGTTTTCCGCGATCTCCGGTTCCTCGGTAGCCACGGCGGCGACGATCGCCACGGTGGCCATTCCGGAAATGATCCAGCGCGGCTACAGCCGGCCGTTCGTGCTCGGCCTGCTGGCCGCCGGCGGCACCCTCGGTATCCTCATCCCGCCGTCCATCCCGCTGATCCTCTACGGCGTCATCACCGAGGAATCGATCGTCAAACTGTTCATGGCCGGCGTCGGCCCGGGCCTGCTGCTGACCGCGCTGTTCGTCCTGTTCAGCATCGGCTATTCGCTGTTTGACAAAAACTATCAACCAAGCCCGAAGGCGAGCTGGACTCAGCGGTGGCAGACCAGCTTACGGGCGCTGCCGACCCTGCTGCTGGCCGTCGTCGTCATCGGCGGCATCTATCTCGGCGTGTTTACCCCGACCGAATCCGCCGGTGTCGGCTTTGCGCTGTCGCTGGTCATCGTGTTCGCGCTGCGGACCATGACCTGGCAGAAACTCAAGCTGGCGGTCTCGGAATCGATGGTCACCACCGTCACCATCTTTCTGATCATCGCCGGGGCCAAGCTCTTCGGCAAAGCCATTACCCTGTATCGTATTCCGCAGGAGATCTCGGCGGCGATCACCACCAATATCAACGAGCCGGCCCTGTTCATCCTGGTGGTCTGCCTGGTGCTGCTGGTCATCGGTTTCTTCCTCGAGTCGATCTCCATGCTGCTGATCATGGTCCCGGTCCTGTTCCCGGCCCTGAACGCGATGATGATCGATCCGATCTGGTTCGGCATCCTCTTTGTGGTGATGATCGAGTGTGCCCTGATCACCCCGCCGGTCGGCATGAACCTCTTCATCATCCAGGCAGTCGCCCAGGTCCCGCTGGCCGAAGTTCTCAGGGGGGTCTGGCCCTTCATGCTGATCATGTTCGGCACGGCCGTCGCCCTCTATCTGGTGCCCGATATCGTCCTCTATCTCCCGTTCAAGCTCTGATGCGACCATGAAAACACCCGCCGCCGCGCTGCGCGCCCTGCTCGCCAAAGGCGAATTACTCGTCATGCCCTGTTGTCATGACGCGCTGTCCGCCAGGCTCATCGAGCGCGCCGGCTTTCCGGCCACCTTCATGAGCGGCTTTGCCGTGTCCGCCGCCCGCCTGGCGATGCCGGACACCGGCCTGATCTCCTTTGGCGAGATGCTCGACCAGGCCCGCACCATCTGCAACGCGGTCACCATTCCGGTACTCGGCGACGGGGACACCGGCTACGGCAACGCGCTGAACATCAAGCGAACGGTCCGGAATTACGCGGCAGCCGGCCTGGCCTGCATCATGATCGAGGATCAGCTCTCGCCGAAACGGTGCGGCCACACGAAAGGCAAACAGATTGTTGGTTTCGACGAGGCCTGCCTGCGCATCCGGGCCGCGGTCGACGCCCGCACCGAAGGCGCCGACATCCTGATCATGGCCCGCACCGACGCTCGCGGTCCGGCCGGCTTCGACGAAGCCCTGCGCCGCATGCAGGCCTTTCACGATCTCGGCGCCGATTTGCTGTTTCTGGAAGCCCCGCGGTCAATCGAGGAGATGCGCCAGTTCTGCGATGGTGTGCCGGGCGTGAAGATGGCCAACCAGATCGAGCATGGTCTCACCCCGCTGCTGTCCGCCGACGAATTGCAGCGGCTCGGCTTTGCCATAGCCGCCTACCCGCTGACCTTATTGCAGGCCCTGGTTACTGCGGTCGAAGCGGCCCTGGCCGATCTCGCCGGGGGCGGCCACCCATCGGGCCTGACCGGTTTCGAGCATATCAAAGACGTCCTCGGTTTCCCTGAATACTATCGAGAGGAAGCACGGTATGCCAAGCGACGCGAGAAAGACTGAACGCCTCCCTGAACCGACTCCCATCCGGGTACCCTATGGCGTCGATGGCGCCGAATTGACCCTGCCGACGGATACCATGCTCCTGCAGCCTGACGACCCGCAACCCGTGCTGACTCCGGCCCGCTATCGCCGGCTGCTGGCCGACGGCATTGACCGGGCCGATCCTGATCTGTCCCGGCCGATCCTGGTGGTGACCGACAAAACGAGGCTCTGCGCCTACCCGGACTATCTGCCGATCACCGTCGCGGTGATCAACGAGATCCGCGGCGCCGACGCGCCCTTTCCGATCATCATCGCCTACGGCACCCACCCCCGGCAGAGCGATGAGGAAAGCCTGCGGTGCTACGGCAGGCTCTATCACGACTGGCCGTTCACCCACCACGACTGCGACGATTTCAGCTTGTTTGCCGAGTGCGGCACGACCAGCCGGGGCACGCCGGTTCGATTGCGCCGCGATCTGCTGCGGGCGTCGGCGGTGATCACCATGGGGCCGATCTGCCATCACTATTTCGCCGGCTACGGCGGCGGCCGGAAACTCATCTTCCCCGGCTGCGGAGAGCGCGACGCCATCTACCGCAACCACGGCCTCTTTCTCGATCGCCGGCAGCGGCGGCTCGCGCCTGGCTGTCAGCCCGGCCTCATCGAGGCCAACCCGATCGCCGACGACCTGTTCGAGATCGAAGACCATCTGCCGGCATCTCTTGCCATCCACGGCTTGCAGGACAGTCACGGCAGCATCTGCGATTTTCTGGTCGGATCCGGCAGAGATCTCTACCACCAGGCCTGCCGCCGTCACGCCCGGACCTTTGAGGTCGATATCCCGCCGCAGGATATCGTCATCGCCTCCTGCGGCGGTTTCCCCAAAGACATCAACTTTATCCAGGCGCACAAGGCGCTGCACCACAGCGCCGCTTTCGTCCGTGACGACGGACTGCTGGTCGCCTTTGCCCAATGCCGCGACGGGATCGGCTCGCAGACCTTTCTGCCGTGGTTCACCCCCGACGGCTTCGCCGGCGCTTTTGACCGATTGGCGGCGCGTTACGAAGGCAACGGCGGCACGGCACTGGCTCTGCAGAGCAAAACCCGGCGTATCCGCATCGCCCTGATCAGCAACCTTGACGAGCAGACCTGCCGTCTGATCGGGGTCGAGAAATGGACCATCGCCGAAGTCGAGGCACTCCTCGCCCGGCCGGACGGCCGCATCGCCTGGCTCGAGAACGCCAGCCTGCTGGTCAATACCCGACCGCCTGGCGGCTGAAGCCGCTCCCCATAATCTTATTGAAATCCTTCTCGGATTACTGCATAGTAAAAGCTCAAGCCGCAGGTTCTCCGCGGCAGTCACCACTTTGGCAAAGCGGGGTCAGACGTGGCCCCACTCCTCATCACTCTTACCAAGGAGCGCCCCATGAACCTGACAAGATCTCTGTGTCGCTGTGTCATCGCCGCCCTGACGCTTGGTGTCTTCTCGGCAACCGCCGTGCAGGCGGCCGACGAACGCAGCTATCTGATGGCCACCGCCAGCACCGGTGGAACCTACTATCCGGTAGGTGTCGCCATCGCCACGCTGACCAAAGTGAAACTACAGCCGAAGCAGAAGATCACCATTTCGGCCATCACCTCGGCCGGTTCCGGAGAAAACGTCAAACTGCTGCGTGACAACGAAGTCCAGTTTGCCATTCTCCAGGGACTATACGGCTACTATGCGTGGAACGGCAAAGGTGATTTCATTGAGGAAGGCCCGCAAAAAGAGCTGCGTTCCGTGACCATGCTCTGGCAGAACGTCGAGCATTTCGTCGTCCAAACGGATAAAGCCACGACCGGCACCATCGAAGACATGGTCGCCCTGAAAGGCGAACGCATGGCCCTCGGCAAGAAAAACTCGGGCACCATCGGCTCCAACAAGTTGTTGCTGGAAAATCTCGGCGTTGATATCGAAACGGATTATGAGCTGGTCTATGTCGGCTACGGACCGAGCGCCGAAGCCCTGCAAAATGGCCAGATCGCCGGCATGAGCACACCGGCCGGAGTGCCTGCCGGCGCCGTCACCCAGGCCTTCGCCGCCATGGGCAACGACATCAAGCAACTCGAGTTCACCGACGAACAGGTGGTGAAAGCCGATGGCGGCCTGGAACTCTGGACGCCGTATATCATCAAGGCCGGCTCCTATCCCGGCCAGGAGAAAGACCTGCAGACCATCGCCCAGCCCAACTTCCTGGCCGTACGGGCCGACGTGGACGAGGATGCCGTCTACCAGATCACGAAAACCATTTACGAGAATTTTCCCTTCCTCAACGCCATCCACAAGGCGACCGAGGCGATGTCTCTTGAGAGCGCGCTGGCCGGCCTGCCGATGCCGCTGCATCCAGGCGCCGCCCGATATTTCCAGGAAGCGGGTCTGACCATCCCGCCACGCTTGTTAACCCAGTAAGACACGAGGCCGGTGCCCGCCGATTCTGCGGCGGGCACCCCCTTTCCTTCAGACGTGGAACTGCGCGTGCACAGCGAGCGGGAACGGCAGCGACTGGCAACGGCCAAGGAGCGGGTTATCTTTTTCCTCGGCGTCCTTGTTTCGCTGCTCCATATCTATTTCAACATTTTCGCCCTGCTGCCCACCCTCTGGCAGAACGCGCTGCACTTTGCCGGCTTCGCCCTGCTCTGCGCCCTTGTTTACCCGTCCCGTCCTGATTCAGTCGCCGGTCGGGGAAAGATCTATTTTTTACTGCTCGACCTGACGATCGGCATCACCGCCGCCTTTTGCGCCGTCTACATGATCTCCATGGAAGATGCGATCTATGCCCGCGGCGTTCACCTGAGCCGCGCGGAGTGGGTTGCCGGCACCGTGCTGATCCTGACGGCCATCGAATTCACCAGGCGGACTACCGGCTGGATCATTCCGGGCCTGATCGTCCTCGCCCTGACCTATGTCGGCTGGTGGGGCAGCATGATCAGCGGCGTCTTCAAATTCAGCGGGCTGACGCCTGAGACCATCCTGTTTCGCTCCGTGTACGGTGATGACGGCCTTTTCGGCGGGATCGCCCGCATCTCGTCATCCTTCGTTTTCATGTTCATCCTCTTCGGCGCCTTCCTGCTGCGCTCCGGCGCCGGTGAGTTCGTCATCAATCTGGCTCGGGCAGCAGCCGGACGGCTGATCGGCGGGCCGGGTCTGGTGGCTGTGTTCGCCTCGGGGCTGACCGGCACCATCTCCGGCTCAGCGGTGGCCAACACCGCCTCGACCGGGGTCATTACCATCCCACTCATGAAACGGGCCGGCTTCGAGGGCAAATTTTCCGCCGGTATCGAGGCGGCCGCCTCCACCGGCGGCCAGCTGATGCCGCCGATCATGGGCGCCGGCGCATTCGTGATGGCCAGCTATACCCAGATCCCTTATACCACCATCGTGCTCTATGCGACGCTGCCGGCTCTTTTGTATTTCGCCACGGTCGGCTTCTTCGTCCGGGTCGAGGCCAAACGGATCGGCCTGCAAGCGTCGCAGGACGAGGACCTGAAAGTACTCGAGGTGATCAAGACCGGCGGCCTGCCGTTTCTGCTGCCGATCTCGGTCTTGATCGGCCTGCTCATATACGGCTTCACCCCGACCTATGCCGCCGGTATCAGTATCGTCGCCGTGATCGTCGCCTCGTGGATCACCCCGAACCGGATGGGTCCACGCGGGATCTGCGAAGCACTCGCCCTCGGCGCCCGCAACATGGTGATGACGGCCATTCTGCTGTGCAGCGTCGGCCTGGTCGTCAACGTGATCGCCACCACCGGCATCGGCAACACCTTTTCGCTGATGATCACCAATTGGTCGGGCAACAGTCTGCTCATCGCCATTGCTCTGATCGCGCTGGCTTCCCTGGTACTCGGCATGGGACTGCCGGTAACGGCGGCCTATATCGTGCTGGGCACCTTGTCCGCCCCGGCCCTGTTCAATCTGATCGCCGATGCCAAGATCGTCGAGATCATCGCCGCCGGCGCACTGTCCGAAGAAGTCAAGGCCGTGCTGATGATCGCCATTCCCGACCAGATCGCCTTACTCAGCCAACCGCTGTCACCGGAACAGGCCCGTCATCTGCTCGATCTGGTGCCGCCGGACCTGCT
The DNA here is from genome assembly GCA_964433645.1 of uncultured Desulfofustis sp. GTDB lineage: Bacteria > Desulfobacterota > Desulfobulbia > Desulfobulbales > Desulfocapsaceae > Desulfofustis. The sequence goes on along the minus strand of CAYSSK010000105.1, from coordinate 5,645 downwards.
CGGCACCGTCAGGGACATGGCCCTGTCACCGCAATCGGCGATGTTTGCGCTGCTCTCCGCGCACATGATCATCTTCTGGCTCAGCCAGGACTCGAACGTCACGCCACCGGTCTGTCTGGCTGCCTTTACCGGCGCCGCCATTGCCGGTACCCCGCCGATGGCGACGGGAATGCAATCCTGGAAGATCGCCAAGGGGCTCTACATCATACCGCTGCTTTTTGCCTATACCCCGATTCTGGGCGGTAGTTGGCCGGAAATTTTGAAGATATCGATGTTTGCACTATTCGGTCTCTACGCCTTTACCTGCGCGCTGCAAGGGCATATGGAGAACCGGATCCCCTGGCTTCTTCGTCCTGTACTGCTGGGCCTCGCCGTACTGCTGATCAAACCGGAGCCACTCATCGTCGAATTCAGTGCCACCGCCTGCCTGGTGCTCATCCTGGTTTTCAATATAAGACGGGGGAAAACAAAGCGCTGACGCGAGCCGTTTTCTTCTTGTTTTGATGGCTTCTCGCCGCCCCGTACGATAGCTGGGTGTGCGCTCCTAGTCGAGATACGAATGTACCCTGCTCCCAAAGCCGCCTTAGTTGCTATATCTCACCCCTGCCCCATGGCACAACAGAGGTTATCCTTATGCTAGGCACGCACGCTCTCGCTTGATCCACGTTTACCGGTTTCAGTATTCGCTGCAATCATCAGGCGGACCTTGATTATGATCCACACATATCCTACATTCTTCTTCGCTATAGAACGCAAGCTCACCAGGCTCGCACTTGGCAATGACCTCTTCCAATCTGTCCTCATCAGGCCCCATACAAGGACAACCATCCGGTAAAACCTGATAGGGGTGGGTGTTGGGTGAAAAAAAACTAGGTCACTTTGGCTATTGGGGTAATAGCTATTTTCGATAGACATCGAATGATTTCTTTGATATTTGATCACGAGTAACTTCTGAGAAATATTTTTGTAAATCATTCTTCATTTCTTTTGTAAATTCAACAAATCCATCATCCGGTCCATTAGATTTTTCCATATGTGCTACAGCATTCGCTGCAATATTAAAAGCAATGTTGTACTGGTTGTACTCTGAAATCATTATCTCTCTTTCCCTTCCTGAAATATTTTGATTTCTCAGGCCATAAATGTAGGTTAAATCGTCGTCGTTTAAATGATAATGATAGGCTAATAAATCGGAAGTGAAAAAATTTCCAATACCAAAAATTATAGGATAGGTTTGATTTTCTTCAATATTTACTTCTACAACGGCCATATTACCTACAAAATGAGTTACAAATAAATCAGTTCGAGTTCTGGCGATTACAAACGTATGTTTTCCTACAGGTCGTTCTATATAAAAAGAAGGATAATGCTTCCTCATGTTTTTAAAACTCTCAATTGGATAAAAAGTATTATTCATAAATTCAAATATTCTGTAAGTGATTGCCTCATCAGAAGTTTGTCCCGTTAATATAGTTGCTACTAATTCTTTTTTATCAATTCCGATTCTACCTACCCCATTGTGTTTTTCAAAAACTATTCGGCCAAAAGATTTTGGAATTGGTTTGTCTATCATAGCAGATTTATTATGCAAATTTGGATACATGGCGCATCCAGAAAACAGTATCGAAAAAACGAAAAGTAGGGAAAAAATATGATAGTTTTTCATGGAATATCCATTTGTTCTTAAAGAGTAATAGGTTCAGTACAGTTCAATTTGCCTCCTTCACATAACCGAGCCGTGAATCACGATCGGTTCGACGCTCAAGGAAATCATCGGATGGTAAAAGGAATTATCAATCCACTGATGATTCGGACCAACAGCATACCCGGACTTTCTGACAATTTTCTGACAGGTGGATTTTTTTTATGAAAAAAGATGCCTGTTGCGCACTCGCGAGAAATCACGAGGTTTTGGGCAACAGAGATGCTCCTGTTAACGCCAGGCATGATCAATGATGGGGCGGGCAATTGTCTTTAGCTTGTCGACTCTGCGCAAGAAATATCATTGGCTGCTGGTACTCATCGCATGGCGAAGCCATCCGGCTTGGCGGAGGGGGGGTAATTTCCGGGATCCTGAAAAAAAGAAGCCTCCTGTCCCGTAAACCTATCAAGGTCATGAGAAGGAGGCCTCAATGAACGACTGGGCTGGCGGTTTATGTTTTTCCAGGCGAGATTATCCTCGCCGTGTCGCCTGAATGGTGAACTTTTGCCGGAACGTGCATTTTAAACAGCATGTTTGTCTCGCCTGCTCTGCTCTTATTACACCTCGAAGTGCTCCGCCATACCGGTAAAGACCGGGTGCGAGTTGCCGTGCCGCTCGACCTGTCTGACGTCGTGCAGTTTTTCCAGTTGCTTGACGACCTGATCGAGACGGTTTTCCGCCGCCACCTGCAACCAGATGCGGCTGAGCGTGCCGTCGCCGATCGGCAGGACGGCGATGCCTTCCAGATTGTAAGCCCGGCGGGAAAACAGGCTGCAGACATGGGTCATGACCCCGGGATGATTTTTGACCAGGATTTCAAGAACCGTGATGCCGGTCGATGCTGGAGGGGCCTCCTGGCTAGGCGCATTCATGTACATGGGGATCTCCTATCATTGTTGAGTTGGCGGCACCGGGCGGGACCATCGGGTAGACGTCTTCATCCATGGCGACGGGGATATTGATCAGGCACGAGCCCGGCGACTGCAGGGCTCGCACCAGAGTAGCATCCAATTCGGCAGGATCGGCCACATCATAGGCGGGAATGCCGAAACCGCGGGCAATGGCGGGATAGTCGACGGTATGCTCGAACACCGAAGCCATCAGGTTGCCGCCGTAAAAGAGGTGCTGCTGCTGGCGGACCAGGCCGAGCGATTTGTTGTTGAGCAGGATGATCTTGACCGTGGCCCGTTGTTCGACGACGGTCGCCAGTTCCTGGATATTCATCAGGATGCTGCCGTCCCCGGTGAAACAGACCACCGGTCGGTCCGGATGCGCGCACGAGGCGCCGATAGCGGCCGGCAGACCGAACCCCATGGTCCCGAGACCGCCGGACGTCAACAATTGCCGGGTCCGGCTGAACGGATAGACCTGGGCCGCCCACATCTGGTGCTGGCCGACGTCGGTGGTGACAATGGCTTCATCACCGATGATTTCGGCAACCCGCATGACTATCCCGTAGGGCCTGGTGAAATCAAGCTGCTCCGAGCAGAAGAACGGATATTGGGCACGCAGCCGACCGACCCGCCGCACCCACTCGCACCGCTCGTTGCGGCGAATCAGCGGCAGCAATGCCTGCAGCGAGTCTTTTACATCGCCGACAAAACCGAGATTGGTGGGCCGGAGCTTGCTGATCTCGCAGGGATCGATATCGATATGGATGATTTTCGCCCGCGGGCAGAACTCGGCAATCTTGCCGGTGGCCCGGTCATCGAAACGAACCCCGACCCCGATCAGCAGATCGCACTCGTTCATCGCCAGGTTGGTGGAACGCGACGCGTGCATCCCGAGCATGCCGAGATGGAGATCGTGTTCCGGCGGAATCACACCGAGACCGAGCAGGGTCATCGTCGTCGGCAGCCCCCCTTTTTCGGCAAATTCCCTGGCGACCCGACCGGCGTTGCCGTGGGTTACGCCTCCGCCGAGATAGAGAATCGGTCGCTGCGCCGCATCGATCATGCCGACGGCCTGCGCCAGCGCCCCCTGCTCGAACGGTATGGCGGCCGGTCTGGCCAACGGCCCGGGTAACGGTTCGGCGCACTCGATCAGCTCGTTCTGCACATCCTTGGGAATATCGACCAGAATCGGTCCCGGCCGGCCGCTGACGGCCAGATGAAAGGCCTCGGGAATCACCTCGAGCAGTTCCGCCGCCGAGCGCACCAAGTAATTATGCTTGGTGATCGGGATGCTCAGCCCGTAGACATCGACCTCCTGGAAGGCATCGGTGCCGATCATCGACAACGGCACCTGGCCGGTGATGAAGACAACGGGGATCGAGTCGAGGTAGGCATCGGCCATGGCCGTGATGATATTGGTCGCACCAGGGCCGGATGTGGCGAAGCAGACCGCCGGGCGACCGGTGGAACGGGCCATGCCCTGGGCGATAAAGCCGGCTCCCTGCTCATGGCGGGCCAGAATGTGGCGGATCGAGCCTTCTCGACAAAGCGCGTCGTAGAGCGGCAGGATCGAGCCGCCCGGGATGCCGGTTATCGTGGTGATGCCCTGCCTGGCCAGTAGTCTGATGGTCAGCTGGGCGCCGGTGAGATGTGCCATGGTTCTCCTCCTGTCTTGGCTGAATGGTTCGTCGAAGACGGGGCGGGAGAAACAAAAAACCCCCGCCGGCCGGCGCCGACGGGGGTCGATACTCGTGATCGTCTACCCGTTACGGCGCCCCGCACACCATCACAATCACCACGACCACAAGTACGAGCACGGCACACGTCGTGCCGGCATCGGACATCGTAACCTGAAGAGCAGTCGTCGGGGTGCGTTTCATGCGGTTCATTCCGTCAGGGGTGGACAACAATCGTTGCTGCTGAATCAAGCTCATAACAGACGACACAGACGGTGTCAAGGCAATTTTACCCCCTCGTGCTACCGCCCTCCCGCTCCGTCTGCAGCGTCGGAATCCGCCGCCTGCATGATCGTGTCGATAAAAACAAGGATCTCGTCTATCACCTCGCTGCGCACTTCGTCACGCTCCATCAGTAATTCGTGCCGGCCGCCCGCGTAAAGCTTGACCGCGGCCTGGGGCAGCCGGCTGGCAAAAGACAGCATCGCCGGCACGCTGACCACCGTATCCAACTCGCCGGCGAGCAGCAGCAGCGGGCATTCCAGCCCGCTGACGCCGCGCATGCCCCGATAGGCCTGGCGCAGCCAGCCAAACGTCGGGCTGCCCACGGCCAGCCGGGCATTGTCGATGATCATCCGCTGGTTCCGGGTAAATCGGTTGGCATCACCGGTCAAATTGTTGCCGGCAAAGGGCAGGTCCGCCCGAAACGGACCTCCGCCCCAGACATAACTGGCCCCGCCGCCGAACCGGCAGACGACAGAGCCGAGCACCTCTGCTACCGCCGACGGCAGCAGACGACCGGTGTTGATCCGCAGCATCGGCGAAACGAGAACCAGGCCATCGGCCAGCCGAGGCCGTCCGGCCATGGCCAGCGTGGCGACCGTTCCGCCCATGGAGTGGGCGAGCAGCACCACCGGTCGGCCGGCATAGCGCGCGGTGACTCGCTCGATCACAGTGATCAGATCATCGACATAGAAGGAAAAATCATCAATATGCCCTTTCTGCGGGTCGGCCAGCGGCCGATCGGAGCCGCCCTGGCCGAAATGGTCGTAGACACAGACGGCGCAGCCGCTGTGTTGCAGGTCATACGCCACTTCCAGATATTTTTCGATCCATTCCGACCGACCGGTGACGATAACCGCCACGCCCCGGGCCCCTTCTCTGTTCTGCAACGCGTAACGCACTCGACCGCCGCCGGCGCCGATGAAGGAATCAACGGTAAATGCCGCGGCAAACCAGTCAAACAACTCCTGCATCTGCGAATCTGCCATAACGCTCTTTCCGGTAATAGGTATCGATGGAGGGTGACCTGTCGACTGACACTATACCCGATAATCATACGCTGTCGAAGTCCGTTGAGCGAGTTCTCGCCAT
>CAYSSK010000104.1:0-13695 GCA_964433645.1 uncultured Desulfofustis sp. | reverse complement strand
AGTTGGCCTATACCTTTGATACGCGTGATTCCACCGATGATCTCTTTGATTACACGTCAAATACGTTTATCTTCAATATAAATCTGGCTTTGTAAGTAGTACCGCACGTCCAGGCGTTACGTTTTTCGGGATGAAGATGAGGAAGCGATTGGCGATGGTCCTGCTGCTGATGTTCTCGGCAGCAGGATTTTCTTTTGCGGCTGATTATCTGGTCGGGCCGGGTGATGTGCTTGATATCACGGTCTACGATAACGATGATCTGAAAACCAAGGTCCGGGTCGGGACGGATGGCAGTATCGTGATGCCGCTGCTCGGCCAGGTGAACGTCGCGGAGTTGACGGTACCGCAGATTGCCGACAAGATCACCGGCTTGTTATCTGATGGTTATCTGGTGAATCCGCAGGTCAACGTGTTTGTCGAGGAGTTTCGCAGCAAGAAGGTGGTGGTGCTCGGCATGGTGCGCAATCCGGGGCTCTATGAGCTCAGCGGACCGATCAGTTTTCTCGAGTTGATCTCAAAGGCCGGCGGGTTGGAGAAAGATGCCGGGGATACCGCAACCATCAAGCGGCGCGAAGGCGGCAGCGAAACGCTGGTTCCGATCGATCTGGTATCGTTGATCGAGGGCGGCGATCTGACCCAGAATGAACCGCTCTTCGACGGCGACACCGTGGTTATTGCCAAGGCCGGCATGTGCTACGTGACCGGTGAAGTGCAGAAACCGGGTTCATATCCGTGCAGTGATAACACGACGGTGCTGCAGTTGATTGCCCTGGCCAACGGCTTTACCGGCAAGGCGTCGAAGTCTCGGGTTGATATCGTGCGCTTTGTCGATGGCGAGAAGGTGATTATTGAAGATGTGTCGCTGGACACCACGCTGGTTAAGCATAATGACGTTGTTGTCGTGCCGGAAAGTTTCTTTTAACCTATTCATATGAAAGAAGAATATCAACCACGGTCGCTGGCGGCCGACGATGATGAGCGGGAGATACACTTGCGGGACTACCTGAAAGTGATCCGCAAGAGACTTGGTATTATTGCAACCATCGCCGTGCTGGTGACACTGGCTGCCGTCGTCAAGATCTATACGACCACGCCCATATATACTGCCTGGTCCCAGGTTCTAATCGAACGAAACCAGGGAATGCGTGGGCTTGATCAGGAATATTACCGGTACGACCCGGAGTTTCTCGATACCCAGTCGGCCCTGATCAGAAGTGTTAATGTCGGGCGGCGGGTTGTTGAGGAACTTGATTTGACGGGCAAGTACCGCCGCCTGTTTGTTCCTCAGCAGCAGGAGCGTACGCCATCTTTTGTATCAAGGCTGAAAAAGACGGTGAAGGGGTGGCTTTCCGGAGCGTTGTCTTTTTTTTCAAGTGCCGAAAAGACAGACGTTTCCGTCTCTGCTGATGGCGACGTCTCTATTCCGGTAATGGAGCCCCTGTCCGAAGAAGAGATATTCGCCCGGATGGTGAGCGGCGGCCTGATGGTAAGTCCGGTGCCCAATACCAAGATCGTTTCGATCAGCTACCGCCACCCCAATCCGGTGGTGGCGAAAATCGTGGCCAACGCGGCGGTCAAGGCCTATATGGACGAATTGCTCGAGATCAAACTTGCTTCTTCGAGCTATTCGCTGCAGTGGATGAGTTCGAAAGCCGATCAGGAGCGGGAGAAACTGGAGTGGGCCGAACGGGCCTTGCAGCAGTATATGCGCGACAACGATCTGGTAACGGTGGAGAACCGCTTGTCGGTCCAGCCGCAGAAACTGAGCGAGTTCAGTTCGCAATTGTCCCGGGCCGAGGCGGAGCGCAAAGAGGTGGAAGCGCTGCTGGGGCAGATTCGCGCCGCCGGCAATGATTTTGATAAGCTGGAAAACATCCCGGTCTTTGCCGAGAACAAGGTGCTCAAAGATCTGCGGGAGAAAGTTTATAAGGCCCGGCAGAACATCGTTGAGCTTTCCAAAAAATTCGGGCCGAAGCATCCGACGATGACCAAGGCCAATGAAGAATTGGGAAATTTGCAAAACGAGCGGCGGTTCGAGGTGCGGCGGATTATTTCTTCCACGGAAAACGCCTATGAGCTTGCCGACTCGAGAGCACGCAACCTCCAGGAGTTGATAGACCAAACCAAGGACGAACTGCTCGATCTGAACGAGAAGTATATCCAGTACTCGATCCTCAAGCGGGAAGTGGACAGCAGCCGTATGCTCTACGATACGCTGCAGGCGAGTATCAAGAAAGAAGGGGTTACCGACCAGTCCCAGAGCGTCAATATCTGGGTGGTGAAAGAGGCTGATCTGCCGATGGCGCCGTCTTCCCCGAACAAGGGGCGTATCCTGATGCTCGGACTTATCCTTGGCGTGTTCGGCGGTGTTGGCTTGGCTTTCCTCATCGAGTATCTCGATAATACGGTCAAGTCCGAAACCGAGTTGGAGCGCCGCTACGGTGTGCCGGTGCTCGGTTCGGTGGCTCAGCTGACCAAACCGGACGAGCGGATCGAGTCCTATATCGTCCGCCAACCGCTCTCACCGTTGGCCGAGAGTTATCGGCTGGTGCGCTCCAGCCTGCTGCTCTCCTCGGCGGAAAAGCCGCCCGGCGTGATCTTGGTGACCAGTATGATGCAGGCCGAGGGCAAGACCGCGACCACCATCAACCTGGCCCGGATCCTGGCCCAGGGCGGCAAGAAGGTGCTGGTGATCGATTGCGATCTGCGCCGGCCGCGGATGCATTCTATTTTTACCGTGCGCAACGAGAGCGGGCTGAGCAGTTATCTGTCGGGCAACAGCCCGAAGGCGATCATCGGCACGGTGCCGGGTGAAGAGATCGCCCTGCTCGTCTCCGGTCCGAAACCGCCGAACCCTTCTGAGCTGCTTGGCTCCAGGAAGATGGAGGAGCTGCTGGCCTCGGTGCGACAGCGCTTTGATTTCGTGCTGCTCGACTCGCCGCCGGTGCAGACGGTTACCGACAGTCTGGCCCTGAGCCGGGTTGCCGATGGCACCATCGTTGTCGTGCGCTTCGGCAAGACCACCTATGAGATGCTCAACGGCGGCTTGAAGAAGCTGGCCGATGTGCGCGGGCAGGTGCTCGGGTTTGTGTTGAATGGTTTGAAGATGAGCGATGCCCGTGGCTACTATTACGGTTATACGAGCAGTTATGCCAGTGATGAAAAGAAGGCATAGCTGAGGGCTGGCCATGGGCAGGCTTAACGTCGTTACCTGTAGCCGGCTCTCTTTTGGGTTTCTTCTTTTTGTGCTGGCCTTTGCGCCGCTGGCCTTCGGCACGGTTGAATACTGGTCGAAGGCGGTGGCGCAGCTTGGTGTTGCCGCGGGGCTGATTTTTTGTTTGCTTGGGGTGTACCGTTCCGGCCAGCCGTTGCTGCGGGTGCCGGGGCTGCTGCCGCTGTTGCTCTTGCTCGGGCTGCTGCTGTTGCAGTTGGTGCCGCTGCCGGTGGGGCTGCTGAAGGTGATCTCGCCGCAGAGCTGGGAGGCCTACCGGCCGGTCTACGAGCAGGCCGGGGGTGATGGCTGGCTGTCGATCTCGGTGCATCGCAAGGCCACCCTGCAGGAGTTTCTCCGGCTCGGCGCCGGGGTGCTGCTTTTCGTGCTGACGCTGCAGGTGCTGCGCAGTGGTGGGCGGATTAAGCGGGCGCTGGGTTTTGTCGTGGCGCTGGGCAGCGTGATCGCTTTTTTTGCGATTCTGCAGCAGTTTAGTGCGGACGGGCGGATCTATTGGTTTCGGCCGGCGCCCGGGGGCAGTCCCGGCGGGCCGTGGATCAATATCAACCAGTATGCCGCCTTTATCGAGGCGCTCTGCCCGCTGGCCCTGGCCCTATTTCTCTTCTATCGTCCGCCGGTCAGTGCGGATATGTCCTGGCGGGAGCGGTTCGTCTCCTTTTTTTCCTCGGCGCGCAGCAATCTCCACCTGTTTCTCGGTTTTGCCTTCGTGCTGCTTGCCTTTTCCGTGTTTGTCAGCCTCTGCCGGGGCGGTATTATCACCATCTTGCTGTCGATGCTGCTCTTTGCCGTGCTCAAGGGGGTTGCCCAGCGCGGTTTCGGGCGCGTCAGCGTCTGGGTGGTATTCTGCCTGGTGCTGCTGGCGGTGAGCTGGTTCGGCTGGCAGCCGATTGCCGAGGAGTTCGACAAGGCGATCGGTGCTGACTGGACGATCCAGGACGGGCGGACCACGCTCTATGGTGACACGCTGGCGATCATCAAGGATTTTCCGCTGGTCGGGGCCGGGTTCGGCACCTTTGTCGATGTCTATCCGTCCTACCAGACCATCGTCACCGACCGGGTGTTCGAGCATGCCCATAACGACTACCTGGAGCTGCTGACCGACGGCGGGGTGCTCGGCTTTGCGCTGATGGCCTGGTTCGTTATTACCATCGTGCTGCATGGCTGGCGGCGGGCGATCCGGCGGCGCGACCGCTATGCGGTGCTGGTCGGCATCGGTGCGCTGACCTCGATCGCGGCGCTGCTGATGCACAGCGTGGTCGATTTCAACCTGCAAAACAGCGCCATCGGTCTGTATTTCTTTTTCCTCTGCGGGCTGCTGGTGGCGGTGGTCAACACCCGGCACGGCTATGGGGTGGAGGAACAGTCGTTGCTGGCGCCGGCCGGCAAGCAGCACCTGCCGGCGCTGCTGGTGTTTTCCGTGGTCTTTTTGGCTGTCGTACTGGTGGTGCAATACGGGGTGCTGCGGGCCGGCCATAGCTTTAACCGGGTTAAATCGGTCTATATCTCCAGCCATCTCGACCCGGCGCTCATGGAGCGGGTGGTGGCCGGCGTGGCCGAGGCCGGGCGCTCGGATCCGCTGGAGTCGTTTTATCCGTTTTACCGCGGCAACCTGGCGGTGCTGCGGGAAGGGCGCGCGGCAGCGCTGGGTTATTACCACCGGGCGGCTCTGTTGCGGCCGATGGAGGGCATCTACCTGCAGCGCCTCGGCCTGATGCTGCCGGAAGAGCGGGTCGGTGAGGCAACCGAACTGATGGCCGAGGGCTATCGGCGGGCCGTGCTCAAGCATCGGCTGGTGGCCAGCTGGGTGGAGTGGCTGCTGGTTTCCGGGCAGCGGCGGGAGGCGATCGAGCTGCTCACCGAGTGGTTCGTACGCGATCCCGGCCAGGCGGCAACGCTGATCCCGCTGATGGAGACGCACCGCTTCAGCCGCGACGAGGTGGCTGAGGTGCTGCCGCCGTCGGTGGAGGCGTGGATCCGTTTCGGGAACTACAAGGAAGACATCGGCGACATCGAGGACGCCGGCTATTACCGCAGCCGGGCCCTGGACTTTATCGACCGGGAAGAGGAGGTGCAACCCGGCTGGTTCTCCCAGCTGATCTCCTACCACCGGCGCCACAACCAGCCGGAAGAGGCGCTGTCGGTGCTCCGCCGGGCCGTAGAGCGCTGCCCCGACCATGCACCGTTTCACATCATGCTCGGCGATCACTACCGCCAGGAAAACATCACCTACCGCGCCCTGGAAGAATACCAAAAAGCCGTCGCCCTGGAACCGGGCAACGAGAGCTACCGCCGCCGCCTGCGCAAACTCGAACTCGACATCGAATTCGGCAAGTAAAAAAAATGGGGACAGTCCCCTTTTTTAAAAATGCAAAAAAGGGGACAGTCCCCTTTTTAGTCCCCTTTTTACTTTCAAGGCTTAAATGCTTTAAGCTGCAGTTCTTTTATTATCCCGAAATGTTTTGCGTTACTTGAGGCCAGGGGCATATTGTTTTCGACTGCCGTGGCTGCTATTATAGCGTCACCTGAGCCAAGGTTGGACGATAAAGTGTATTGCTCAATGTATATAGAAGCCCGATGGCCAATATTCTCTGTTAGAGGAAGAACAATAAATCCGAATGTTGTTAAGAAATCCTTTGTGTATTTGTGCTGAGTTTTATTTTTTGCGTGCTGCAGTAACTCCATGTAGCTCTGGATTGATAGATATTTTTCTTCTTCTTTTTCAAATAGTTTTGCTGCCTTTTCGTTGCCACGTTGAGCCCATATGAAAATGTCTGTGTCAAATATCATCGTATCGAGGCCTCCTCAATTCTTTCATAACATCTGACACAGACTGGCTTTCATCTTGAGACGACATTCCGAAAAATGGATGTTCTCTTATATTGAGTTTCTTGCTCCCTCCAGCTGGGACCAAAATCCCTTTGACTTTGCCACGATAGAGAACAGTCACTTTTTCATTTCTTTCTAGAGCTTTGAGCACATCGTTCATTTTATATCTTAAATCTACCACAGTAGCTTTCATTGTGAGCCTCCTCTTTTAAATGTATAGTTGCAGTATACATTCAGTTTTTGAAGAACTCAAGATGAAATGTGAAAAGCGGGGTCAAGCCTGACCCCTTTAAGGAAAATTGGGGACAGACCCGGGACAGTCCCCAATTCTGAATAGTCCATCAACCTACCTAAGAGCAGGCCGAGACATCCCCATTTATACTCCGGTTCCAGTTTTGAAAGAAAAGCAGGACATTGATGGTCGGCTCATTGTTGTATATCTTTCAACATTTTTGTCAACACGGGGATCATATCCGGGAGTTTTGTGCTACAAACATCATAGATCGCCTCGACATTCACATGAAAATATTGATGAGTGATAATATCTCGAAGTCCTTTAACTTTTTTCCACTCAACTTCAGGATACTCTGATAATAACTTGCCATTCGTGACCTTATCCAGGTTTTTCAGGCTTTCTCCTATTGTTATCAGCAGCATGCAGATAGAGTCAAATTTCTCCATACCTGCCGGTGAAACAGTAAAATCATTAACTGAATGTACTGGTTCAAATCGGGTACGTATCGTTTCGGAACTCTTCAACGCCTGCTTGAGGATGTGGGCGGCAAGTTCTTTGTCATACATATAGCGCGTCCTTGTCTATCCGCCTTTTCAGGAAATCATCCATTTGTGGACGGTAGCTTACTAAATCCACCGGCAGGTGCAGGACTTCTTCAAGATCCTGTTTAATCCCAATCATGATGAAAAGATCTTGTTTGCTAAGTTTTACTACTACATCAACATCGCTGTCAGGGCGAGCCTGTCCTCTGGCATAGGAGCCAAAAATCCCCAGTGCCTCAATACCGTATTCCTGTTGACGAGTATCCCTGAATTTTCGCAGTTTTAATAAAAGATTTCCGGTATCCATTTGTTGCCTCATTCTTCAGGAAATGGGGGACAGACCCCGATATTCTGTTTGTCCAAGGAATGGGGGACAGACCCCGATATTCTGTTTCTCAGTGGTTAGTGGCGAGGAGTAGTGCCGGAGACCATTTTTATCCGAGACAACAGCGATATGAGCCAAAAATTCTTTGAAAGCGGGGTCCCCTTTTTTACTCCGATCAAATTATCGACGCCGCTGCGGAAAGCCAGCCAGACCAAGGCTGATTCAAAGAGATAGCAACTGCAATTTTAGTGCTGGCAAGTCGTTGGCCAATACATGCCAGATAATATCCAGGTCCAGACCGAAATAGTCATGGACGATTCGATATCCGCCAGAAGGATATTATCGTCCCGATTAGACATCAATCAAATCTCGTTCAATATATTGCCACATAGTTGGCTTGATGGCACGGCGGGACACCAAATCCACCTTTTGCCCAAGATAGGCCTCCAGGTCCTGCGCCAAGTTGGTGAAACGGAGTCCTATAGAGCCATCTACCTCGACCAGGATATCGATATCGCTTCCTTGATGTTGCTCCCCGCGGGCCCACGAACCAAATAAGGCCAACCGATGAACCGGATATCGGGCCTGAACATCGTTTTTTACTGCTCGCAGCCGCCTTATAATGGATTCTCGACTTTGCATTTCCAGTAATCGGCAAGATTTCAGCTGATAAAAATGAGATGCTGGCGGCACCTTTCAAAATTATTAAATAAACTGGCGGCATCTACAAGGGCTTGCAGTCAAAATGTAGCAGGACTATGGCGTGTCGGCAACCGTAATCGCATTCTTTACCAAATCAGCCAGCGGTTCATTCCGCTTTCATGGTTACTCCGCCCCCCATCTTCTCAAAATGCGCAGATTCTCAAATGGAAAGCGGGGTCAGGCTTGACAAGTTGTCTATCTCTTAGAAATCAAGCTGTTCGACACTCGGGCCGGCCCATGGCTTTGGCTATCTAGAAGTATCTAGAAGGGACTCTAGAAGGGGACGTTGTTTAATTGTTGAAAGTTCTCTCTCACCCCATGAACACGGTGGGGAAAAACAGGGCCACCTGCGGGATGTAGGTGATGATCATCAGGCCGATCAGGCTGAGGATGAGAAACGGTAGTACGGACATGCTCACTTCGCCCATGCCGCGGCCGGTGATGGATTTGACGACGAAGAGGTTGTAGCCGAAGGGGGCGGTGATGTAGCCGATGACGAAGTTGACGACGATGATGGCGCCCAGGTGAATGGGGTCGATGCCCATCTGCACGGCGATCGGCTCGAGGATCGGGGCGATGATGACAATGGCGGCCGGGGTGTCGAGCAGTGAGCCGATGACCAAGAAGAGCAGGTTTATCAGCAGCAGAAAAACATACTTGTTGATCGATATCTCCAGCATCAGCTCGGTTACCGCGCCCGGGATCCGGCCGGCGGCCATCAGCCAGGCGAGCAGGCCGGCGCTGGCGATGACGAACATGATCATGGCCGAGTTCTTGGCCCCTTCCTTGAAACACTCGATACATCCCTTGATATCAAGGGTTCTCTCGAAGAAAAAGCCGACGCACAGGGCGTAGAGGCAGCCGACGGCGCCGGCCTCGGTGGGGGTGAAGATGCCGGCGTAGATACCGCCGAGCACGATGACCGGCGCGCCGAGCGCGTAACGGGCCTTGTAGGTTGCCTTGAGCAGGCGCCGCAGAGACGGTTTCTTGCCGGTTCGGGGGATGTTTTCCCGGATGGCCCGGATGATGCTGTAGACGGTAAACAGGGCGGCGAACAGCAGGCCGGCGCCGAGGCCGGCGAGAAACAGGCGCAGGATCGATTCCTCGGTGACCACGCCGTAGATGATAAACGGGATGCTCGGCGGGATGATCGGCCCCAGGGCGCCGGCGGAGGCGGCAACGCCCATGGAAAAAGAGCGGGGGTAGCCGCGCTTTTCCATTTCCGGGATGGTGATCGAGCCGATGGCCGCCACCGTGGCCGGGCCGGAGCCGGACGCGGTGGCAAAGATCATCGAGGAGAAGATGGTGCCGACGGCCAGGCCGCCGGACAAAAAGCCGATCAGCTCATCGGCCAGTTCGATCAGCGATTGAGAAATACGGCTTTTTTCCAGGATCGCGCCGAAGATGACAAAGAGCGGAATGGCCAGCAGGGCGAAGTTGGCGATGCCGGTGATCAGGGTCTGGGAGAACATCATGAAGTTGACGTCCATCAAGACCAGGCCGATGACCCCGGCAAACCCGAGGGAAAAACCGATGGGCACGCCGATGACGACAAAAAGAACGAATAAACCGAACAGGATCAGGGCGATCAGACCGGGGCTCATGGGCTATCCTTGTGGTTGTCGCGGGACGGTTTGCTGAAATCGGTGATCAGGTTGAGCGACACGTAGACGACAATGAGCAGCCCGGACAACGGGATGGCCGTTTTCAGCCAGGCCAGGTTGATGCCCGCCGCCGGTGAGGTTTCATAGGGAAAGGCCTGCAGGTATTTCCAGCCGTAGACCACCATGATCAGGCCGTAGAGGATAATAATCGCCTGGGAGAGGGTCTTGATCAGGGTGCCGACGATTTTCGGGGAACGCTTTTCGATGACATCAAAAGCGATATGGGAGTTGGCGCCGGCCAGGGCGACAACGCCGAGCAGGGTGTACCAGACGAAGACGATGCCCGCCACCTCCTCGGGCCAGGACAGGGCGGCGCCCATGATATAGCGGAAAAAAACCGCCAGGCAGATGACGGCCACCAGCACCATTCCCAGCACCACCAGGATGCCGAGGATACACTGATCGATGAAGCGGCGAATACGTTCCATGGCTCATTTTTTTGAAAAGCCGGGGCCGCGGTGCGTGCCGGCCCCGGCTTTTGCTGTTTTCTGCGGCGGCGAGAGGCGGCGCCGCCGGGCGAGGCGTGGCTGTTTATTGCTGGGCCGCGTCGCGGGCGGAGAGCACCGCTTCCAGGACATCGGCGCCGATCTTGCCTTCAAACTCCTGGTACATGGGCATGACGGAATCCTGGAACGGTTTTTTGTCGGCCACCTCGTTGATAATCATGCCTTCTTTGGCAAGATCTTCGAGATAGCTGTCGACGATTTTGGCGATCTCGGCCCGTTCGTAGACGGCGGCCTCTTTGGCGGCCCGGGTGAAGGCCTGGCGATCGGCCTCGGAGAGCTTGTTCCAGGTCGTGTTGGAGACCATGATGACCAGCGGCGAGTAGGTGTGGCCGGTCAGCGAGAGGTATTTGGTGACTTCGTAGAATTTATTGGCGTAGATAACCGGCACCGGGATCTCCAGGCCGTCGACCACCTTCTGTTGCACCGCCGAGAATACTTCGCCCCACGGCATGGGCACCGCATTGGCCCCCAGGGACTGGAACATGCCGATGTAAATGGGGGTCTGCATAACCCGGTATTTGGCGTTTTGCAGATCTTCCGGGGTGTTGACCGGCCGGCTGTTGTTGATCATGTGGCGAAACCCGCCTTCGGAGAAGGCCAGCCCGGTGATCTGCAGGCCGGCCAGTTTCTCCAGCAGCTGGTCGCCGGCCGGGCCGTCCAGGACCTGGTGGGCGACCTCGTTTGACGGGAAGATAAAGGGCAGATCGAGGACCATGAAGGCGTTGACGAAGGCGCCGAGCGGGGCGTTGGTGATAACGCCGACGTCCATGGTGCCCATGGTCAGGTTCTTGATCATCTCCGGTTCGTTGCCCAGTTGGCCGGCCCCGAAGAGATCCACCTCGTAGCGGCCGTCGGTGTAGGTTTTGACCAGTTCGGCGAATTTGGTGGCGGTGATGAAGTAGGGGTCTTTTTCGTTGGCCGCGGTGACGAAACCGAGTTTGAGTTTTTCGGCCTGGCTCAGTGCCGGTGCGGCAATGACGGCGGACAGAAGCAGGATGCAGCCGAGGGTTGCCAGAAGTTGTGGTGATAAGCGTCGCATGTCGAAACCTCCTCTCATGTTGTAGACGGCCGTGTGGTCGTCCGGGGGGTGATGGAGCACTGCTGTATCGGTATCACGTCGTCTTGTGTTATTTTTTTGCCGCGGTTTTCTCTTAGTCCGGAAAATCATAGAGTTTGGCCGGGTTGGTGACCAGGATCTGCTCCCTGAGCTGGTCATCGGGCGCCCAGGCGTAGAGCAGGTCGAGCAGGTCGCCGTCGTTTGGCATCGGTACGTTGATATAGGGATGGGGCCAGTCGGTGGCCCAGACGACCCGTTCCGGGTTCGTCTCGATGATGGTCTGGGCGTAGGGCGTGGTATCCTTGTAGGGCAAATCTTTCCGGCAGGTGATGCGGTAGGCGCCGGACAATTTGACCCAGGCCTTTTCCCGTTCCAGCATGGCCAGCATTTTTCTGAAGCCGGGGTGGTTGACGCCGATGGAGGTGGGCATGTGGCCCATGTGGTCGAAGACCACTTCGACCGGGAGTTTGGCCAGGGTATCGAGTTCGGAGAACTCGGAGACATCGACCAGCATCTGCAGGTGCCAGCCGAAGGGGGCGATTGTGTCGGCCATTTTACGCACGTCGGAGACCTCGATGCCGCTTTTGAACAAAAGGTTGATGCGCACGCCGCGCACCCCCAGATCGTGCATGCGCTCCATCTCGGCGACATCGATATCTTCGTCGACCACGACAATGCCGCGAAAGTTCGGCCCGCCCTGGCGGATGGCATCCAGGGTGGCCCGGTTGTCGGTGCCGTAGAAACTCGGCTGGACGATGACCGCCCGTTCAAGGCCCAGGGTGTCGAGCATTTCCCGGTAGCTGGTCAGCGGCGCGTCGGGCGGGGTGTAGGAGCGGTGCGGGGTGTAGGGGTAGCGGCTCTGGGGGCCGATGATATGGGCATGGCAGTCGCACGAGCGGGGCGGCGGGGTGAAGACGGGCTTTTTCGGGTTTGGGTCCGCCGCGGCACACAGCGGGGTGTAGTTATCACCAATCAAGGTCATTCTGCTCTCCTCCCACCCTTGCAGGCCGCGCAGGCCCAATCTTTCAGCGGATCTGAGCACGTGCCACCAGGCGGCGCGACGTGCCTTGTCCGGGTCTCCGATTTGTATGGCTTGGTATATTTCCTCGTATTCCCGCAGGATCTTGGCTGAAATGGGTTTGTCACGGGGTGATACGGTTTTTTCCACGACGCGGCTGGCACTGAGCCGGGAGGCCAGAAACTGGACAAAATCCCGGAAATGGACGTTATGGGCGGCCTCGGCGGTGATGCGGTGGAAATCCTGTTCCAGGGCGGTGTAGTCTTCCAGGCGTTCGACGGCCTGCCGCATGCGCTGCAGGATGCTCCGCAGCTCCGTCAATTGCTCCTGGGTGCGCCGTCTGGCGGCCATGCCGGCGCCGCCTACCTCCATCTCGATGCGCAGTTCCATGACGCTGCGCAGATCTTCCACGGTCCGAAGCGTGTCGGCATCGATCTGAAAGGCCCGGGAACTCAGGTCCCGGGCGACAAAAACCCCGAGTCCCTGGTGCGAGCGGACCAGGCCGTCCTGGCGCAGCTTGGCGATGGCTTCCCTGATAGCACTGCGGCTGACCCCGAATTCTTGTGACAGGGTGGCTTCCGAGGGGAGCTTGGAGTCGGGGGGAAAGTGGCCGGAGGTGATTTTTTCAGCGATCTGACGAGAGATTTCGTCGGACAGACGCCGGGGTTTTTGCAGCGTCTTGAACTGCCGGCTGTCTTCGAGAGAGCTTATGTCGTTCAACATCGCCTCCATTACAGAATATCATGTTGTCCCATATCATATTGCCGGTTGTCAGACAAGTAAAAAACCAAAAAGGGGACTGTCCCCTTTTTGCATTAAATCAGGGTCAAGGACTTGCGCGTGTGGAGATTTTAGCCAGGCGGTATCGTACTCAAAAGAAAAAACTTCTTTACCCCTTGAAGGAGCGGCGTACAGTGTTCCCATCATAATGGGCTTTTCCAATCCCTGCCAATGAGCGCAGACGTGAATGGATTTTCTTGCCGTATTTTTTGCCTGGGCTTTTGTTTGTCGCTTTATAGCCATTATGTTTTCCTTTTCGCGACACGTTTCTTTGTATGTGTCAATTCAGCGTCTTGCAAACGTCTTCCTAATGGATCGTCTCCGGCAAGGTGTAATAAATCCTTTTCCAAGCCCAGGCAAAAGAGAACGTTGGCGTACATGGCCATCGTGACGCTCTTTTCACCATTTTCAACTTTTCTTAACGTTGCACGACTGATACCCGCCCGCTCTGCCAGCATCGTCGTGGTGATTTTGCGGCGTAAGCGCGCAAGTTTGAGGTTTTCTCCAACCTCTTCTAGAATATCCTCCAGGGTAGGTGAGAGTACCATCCTTTTTTTTGCCATTTTTCCATCCTCAATGGTTATTATAGTATCCAAAAATAGAAACTATTGTACATTACAATTACCATTGAGGCAATTTCTTGTCATTAGGGAATTGTAAGAAATGGGTAAAAAATGGGGGACAGACCACGATATTCTGTTTCTCAATGGCTTGAGTCTCCCCTTGGAGTATGGCTGCGGAAGCAGGGCGCATGCGCATGAATTGTGGCAGGTACATCAGGTCAATACAACCAGAGTGATACCGTTGC
>CAYSSK010000103.1:0-13753 GCA_964433645.1 uncultured Desulfofustis sp. | reverse complement strand
GCAACGTGTCGCAGTCTGTGGATAATTCCCAGGTTCCAAACTGTTTCGCGGGGCGAACCGGAAACAGCAACGGGGAGTGAGGGAGCGCAGATGACGGCAGACAGGCGGCCGCTCGTGATGGTTATTGACGATGACCCGGTCTTCAGGAAAACGCTCAGATCGCTCCTGGGAGAAAACGGCTATCGTGTTCTCGAGGCGGCGGATGAGACCGCCGGTCTGCAGCTGTGCCGACGGCGGCCGGTCGAGCTGCTCCTGGTCGACCTCACCGGGCCGGTCATGAACGGGTTTGCCGTCTTGGCCGAAAGTGTCTCCGGCAGCCGGGAGTTGCCAATCATCGTCGTCTCCGAAAGCGGGGACAGCACGGGTGTGGCCGAGGCCCTTCGTCTTGGTGCCTGGGACTATCTCTTCAAGCCGGTCGACGATCCTGCCATCGTCCTGCACGTTATCGAAACAGTGCTCGAAAGGGTGCGGTTGATCCGGGAAAACCGGGATTACCAGCAACAGCTGGAGAAAAAAATCAAGAGCGAGACGACCGAGCTGAACCAGGTGAACTCCCGGCTGCAGGAAGTCGTCGAAAGCACCAAACGCTTGCTTGGCTGCGGCGAATTGAAACAGAGCGGCCAGGTCATCCTCGAAGAATTCGGCCGACACATGAATGCCCGGGGCGGCAGTATTTACCGCGTGGTCAGTGATGGGTTGGAACACCTGTACAGCCTTGATCCCGGTCATGCCGAGCCGTTTCTGCCGTTTCCGTTGAAAGATAAGAGCTTGTTCGCCCGGGCTCTGACCAGCTCCGAACCGTTCTTCGTCGCCGATCTGAAAAATGATATAGATTGTCAGGGCAGTGGCTGGCCGTATTACCGAGGCGATTCGATCCTGCTTTTCCCGATTGTTGACGCTGCCGACAGAACCATCGCGATTATTTCCCTGCACAGCAAAAATCAGCCGCCATTCGTCATCCAGGATCGGGAGATCGGTATGATCCTCGCTTCTTACGCCAGTGAGGTTTTGCAGACCGCCCAGCTGCAAGTCGCGCTGAAACGAAACGAAGAAGCCCTGATGCAGTCGCAGAAGATGGAAGCGATCGGCACGCTGGCCGGAGGCATTGCCCATGATTTCAACAATATTTTATCGGCGATTATCGGCTATACCGACCTCAGCCTCTATACCGGGCTGCTCGCTCCGAATATCAGGAGCAATCTCGAACAGATCAAAAAGGCCAGCAACCGGGCCCGGGACTTGGTTCAGCAGATCCTTTCCTTCAGCAGGACCGAGGAGTTCCGGGAAGAGGCGGTCGATATCGGGCCGATCGTCAAGGAAGCACTCAAGCTGCTCAGAGCGGTCATTCCTGCTACCATTGAGATTGATGTCCGGGTGCCGTCCGGCCTGGGCAAAGTGAAAACGGATCCGACCCGAATCCATCAGGTGATGATGAACCTCTGCTCGAACGCCACCCAGGCCATGGAAAGCGGCAGCGGTCTGATCAGGGTGGTCCTGGAAAAAATAGCGAGAGAGAATTTTCCTGAAGACTTGGTGGAGATCGACACCGATCGCTGTTTCTGTCTCAGCATCACCGATTCCGGGGCCGGTATTCCTGCCGCGGTGCTGCCGCGGATCTTCGATCCGTATTACACGACGAAACACAAAGGCGAGGGAACCGGCTTGGGGCTGGCCGTGGTTCACGGAATCGTCACTCAGAGCGGTGGAACGATCAGGGTTTTCAGTGAGTCCGGTCGCGGCAGCTCGTTCAGGTTGTATTTTCCCGCAGCCCAGGTATCGACCGGCAGCGAGCAGCAGCTGCCGGTCGATACCATGCCCCGGGGCACGGAGCGGATTCTCTTCGTCGACGATGAACCGTCTTTAGCGGAAGTGGCCCGGGAAATGCTGGTGCGTCTCGGCTACCAGGTAGATATCTTTACCAGCAGTGTCGAGGCCCTGGAGCAGTTACGGCGCCATCCCGATCACTACCGATTGCTGATTACCGACCAGACCATGCCGACATTGTCGGGCATCGATTTGACCCGCCAGGTACGTGCCGTGCAGCCCGGTTTGCCGGTGGTGCTTTATACCGGTTATTCCACCGCCGTCGATGGTCCGGAAGCCCGTCAGGCGGGGATTAAAGCCTTTCTGGTGAAACCGCTCAGCATGACCCGGCTGGCAACGGTGGTTCGCGAAGTGCTGGATGGGCACTGACAAGGTGGCGGTACGTTCCGTGGCCATCGCCGCGGCGGGAAGCCGCGACGGCGAAGATTTCATCACCGTGCTGTTCACCGCAACGCTGCTCGATTATACGATTGACGAACGCAGTGGTGAGGTGGTCGACGGCAGCCGCACCAACCCGGTCAAGTTTGCCGAACACTGGACGTGGGCCCGCCCGGTCGGTACCGAAAACTGGCGCCTCGAGGGCATCGACATCGTCGACGAGCAACTCCTCTAGCCGCGCTGATATAACTGGGAATCATGATGGATATCAGTTATTTTCGCAGGGAATATCTGAAAGGCGGACTGAATCGTGCCGATCTGAATCCGGATCCGGTGCTTCAGTTCGCCGCCTGGTTTGAGCAGGCGCGGCAGACCGACATCGCCGATCCGAATGGCATGGTCCTGGCCACGGTCAGCAGAACCGGGCAGCCAAGCCAACGAGCCGTGCTGCTCAAGTATTTCGATGAGTCCGGGTTCGTTTTTTTTACCAATTACGGCAGTCGCAAGGCCCGGGAGATCGCTGTTAATAATCAGGTTTCCTTATTGTTCTGCTGGTTTGAACTGGATCGCCAGATCATGATCAATGGGACAGCGGCCAAGATCTCGGTGGCCGACTCGACTCGCTACTTCCTCAGCCGGCCGCGAGACAGTCAGGTCGCCGCCTGGGTATCGAGCCAGAGTCACGGGTTGGGGTCCCGGCAGGCATTGATGCAGAAGTTTTGGGAAATGAAAAAAAAATTCGGCGAGGGCACAATCCCGCTGCCGTCCTTTTGGGGCGGCTATCGGGTCGTCCCGGCGGAGATCGAGTTCTGGCAGGGCCGGGAAAATCGGCTGCATGACCGCTTTCTCTACCGCCGGCAGCAGGATCAGAGCTGGATCATCGAGCGGCTGTCACCGTAATTCCCGGTGGCGGTTTAATCTATCCCTTGATAACCGCCAGCGGTCTGAGCACGTCGACGACATCGACCAGATCCTGCTGATTGGCCATGACCAGGTCGATGTCCTTGTAGGCGCCGACAGCCTCCTCCAGGTCGCGGCGGCTGCGGATAGCATGGATGATGCCCTGTTCGTCGAGCCGGCGTCGTTCACGAGTCAAATCCAGATTTTTCTGGGCCTGCTTGCGACCCATTTTCCGTCCGGCCCCATGGGAACAGGAGCAAAAACTCTCCGGGTTGCCCTTGCCGCGAACAAGATAACTGGTGCTTCCCTGCGACCCGGGAATGATCCCGGTCTCACCGGCGCCGGCCCGGGTGGCCCCTTTGCGGTGTACCACGACCCGCTTGCCGAAATGTTCTTCAACGGCTGCATAGTTATGGGCGACATTGATCGGTTCGGCGAAGGCAATGGCGGCCGATACCTGGTCATGCAGCGCCTGCTGCACCTGCCGACAGATGACGGCTCGATTGGCGCTGGCGAAGTCGACACAATACAACATCTCTCGGAAATACCGCCGCCCTTCTTTACTCTCCAGCGGTAGAGCGGCGAGCTGCCAGGCGGCCGGTACCGCTGACTTCCACCGTTTGTTCAGGCTGATCGCCAGTTTGTTGTAATGACCGGCCACGCGAAAACCGAGATTGCGACTGCCGGAGTGGACCATGAACCAGATCGCCCCGTCCTGAGCCTGCTCAATCTCGATGAAATGATTGCCCCCGCCCAGGGTGCCGATCTGGGTCCGGGCGGCTTCGTACTCCTGCTCGACGATCGGCAGCGAGCCGTGCGGCTGCACCATCGTTTCGCGGGGCTGCGGCTGTCGGTGGTGTTTGAAACCAAGTGGTACGGTGGCTCTGATCGCCTGCAGGAGCCGTTTTAACTCGCTGTGGGCGATGGTCTGCAGCGAGGTTTTTACCGCGACCATACCGCAGCCGATATCGACGCCGACCGCATTGGGAACCACCATGCCGTCGGCGGCCAGGATACCTCCGATGGGCATGCCGTAGCCGACATGGGCGTCCGGCATGACGGCTATATGGTGGAAAGCGAACGGCAGATTGGCCAGATTGCGGGCCTGTTGCAACGCTTCTCCGGCCAGGTCGTCGAGCCAGAGTTTGATCGGGATTGCTTCGCTGGTAATCGTTTGTTTCATCAGAGCTCGTGGTGCTCGCTGGGTGGGTGTTCCCGATGGTTTTTTGCCGGCCGGGGTGGTTGTGGTTACACGATAAGCAGCGACCGGTATGGGGCCAGCCGCGGCTCCTCGGTTGTCCCGGTACCGGGCAAGGCGATACTGCCGGTGCGCCTCAGCCGGTCGAACAACACCTCGGCCAGCCGGCGTGCCCGGCCCTGCGGCAGGCCGTGCTCCCGGCAGCAGGCCCGGCACCAGACCCGGCAGGCCGGCGGGGCCTCCCGGGGGGCCACGTGGCTTTGTCCTGGCCGGTTGCCGACAAAGCAAGTATTATGCAGAGACGTTGTCATCGAACCTGGTCACCATCTTTTTTCAGGAAGCAGAGTATAGTTATGACTGATTACCCGTTTTCCCGCCTCGATCCTGACACCGTCCTGACCTGTGTCGAGCAGGCTCTGGGGCGTCGCCTGCTCAATGTCTGTCGACCCCATGCCAGCTATATCAATCGGGTCTTTGAACTGCAGGATGAAAACGGTGATTTTATTATAGCAAAATTTTACCGGCCGCACCGCTGGTGCGAGGCGGCTCTGCAGGAAGAACTACATTTTCTGCTCGACTGCGCCGCCCACGAACTGCCGGTTATTGCGCCGCTGCCGCTTACCGGCGGCGGTTATCTCGGCAGCTGCGACGATATCCGATTTGCCGTCTATCCCCGTTGCGGCGGCCGGCTGGTCGATGAATACCAGGACGAACACTGGCTGCAGATCGGCCGCCTGCTCGGACGGTTGCATCAGGTCGGCCGATCCGGGAAGGCGAGTGCCAGAGAACGGCTGCATCCACGATATTCAACAAGGAAACAGGCCGATTACCTGCTCGAGTATCGATTGCTGCCCGATGATCTGGTGCCGTCGTTTCGCCGGATTGTGGATGCACTGATCGAGGAGACGGCGCCGCGCTTTGATGGAGTGGAGTCGTTTCGCATCCATGGCGACTGCCATGCCGCCAATCTCATCTATCGCCCCGGCGAGTCGTTTTTCATCATCGATTTTGACGACATGGTCGTCGGCCCCCCGGTCCAGGATCTGTGGATGCTGCTGCCCGGTCCGCTTGATCAGGTCCAGCGGGAGTTAGCGTTGCTGCTCGAGGGGTATGAATCGTTCTGTCCGTTCGCCGAGCAGACAGTGCAGTTGATTGAATCGCTCAGGGCGATGCGCTTCATCCATTTTTTGAGTTGGTGCGGGCGGCAATACCTGGAGGACGGCACAACCAGGATAGATGAGTCGTATGGTTCCTACGGCTATTGGCAGCGGGAGATCGCCGATCTCGAGGATCAGCTCGAAATTATTGGCGGGCGACGATAGCATGAGGTTTAAAAAAACAATCGGGCGAGCCGCTGCCATCTGGTCAGATTGTGTTTGCGGCAGATTCCGGCGATCTTGTGAAAATCGATGGCGAAACGATCGCCGAGACGGTCCAGCTCGTCCCGGCTGCGCGTCATCACCAGATTCAAATCGGTCTGCCGGCCGGCAAGGCAGATGACATTGCCGCGATTCGGGACCGGCAGGGTGAGCGGCGGGCCGAAACAGTCGGCAAGATCATGCCGTACCTCGTCCATCCTGTCCCCATTGCCGCTCCACAGATTGATGCTGATGATACCGTTCAACCGCAGGTGATGGCGGCAAAGCTCAAAACAGCTGCGTTGATAGACTGAATCGGCCATGCCCGCCCCGTCGAAGGCATCGATCAGAATCAGATCATACCCTTGCGGAGCCGACAATGTCTGGAGATAGTGGAAGCCGTCGAGATCGTGGATCGTCAGCCTCTCGTTTTCAGGCAGGGAAAAGTAACCGCGGGCCAGGCTGATGATATGGGGAGCATTATCGATGCCATCGATCCGGCAGTCGGGCAGGTGGCTGTGCAGAAAACGCACCAGCGAACCGGCACCGACCCCGATGACGAGGACCCGTTCGGGATGCTCGTTGATCAGCAACGAGGCCATCATGCAGTGGGTATAGGAGAGAATCAGCCGATTCGGGCGGGACAGCGACATGCTCGATTGCAGGACATTGCCGCCGAAAACCAGGGAGCGGGTGTCGCCGTCGTCGATGATTTCGACCAACAGGCTGTCCCAATGTTCCCGGTGCACGATGCGTCTGTTCATGGTCCGGCCGTTCTGGCGGCTGATTGATGTTACGTGATATATAATGGAAGATATGGGGATTTGTCAAAGAAGATGAAGCACAGACTGTTCGCCGGCGGCTTATCGGCTCGAGCAAGAGGGGTTTAAGCAGGGGTGTGGTGGTTGGACAGCCTGCTGGCCGCTGCGCCCAGAACGATAAACGGGTTCTTCCGGGAACAAAGCAGCTGGTGGGTGGGCAAGGGCATCGATGTGATGGGGGAGGAGACAGGTCGGCAAGGTGAAAAGCATGGCGGCCGGAAGCGGCTGCTGCTCAGCCTTTCTATCACCACCGTGGTGACCATCTGTTCACTCTATGCCGCTCAGCCCATCCAGCCGGTATTTCAGCGGGAATTTGCCCTCAGCGGGCTCCAGGCCATTCTCTTTACCACCTTGATGATGCTGCCGCTCGGCTGTGCTCCCTTGTTTTACGGCTATCTGCTCGAATTGATCCCGGCTCGTCGAATTCTGCGTGGCGCGCTGCTGATCCTCGGATTTCTGGAATTGCTGTTCAGTCTTGCCAATGGTTACGGGGTGCTGCTCACCATCAGGGCCCTGCAGGGTCTGGTCCTGCCGGCGGTGCTGATCTCTCTGATGAGCTACATCTCTTTTACCACGCCGCGGCACGCGGTGCAGCAGGCCGTTGCTGGATATGTCGGAATGACGATTATCGGTGGTATTCTGGGGAGGATGCTTTCCGGTATCTGTACCGAATTGTTCGGCTGGCGGTTCTTTTTTTTCGTGCTGGCCTTGTTGTTCTTCTGGTGTTGGCACCTGCTCGGCGCGTTGGATCGGCGGATCCGGCTCAGTGTTGCCCGTCCCGATCTATCTGAAATCGCTTCATTGTTGCATCGCGGGCCATTGGTATGGTTATATGGTGCGATTTTTTTTATCTTTTTTGCCGGTGCTGCGTTGCTCAACCTGATTCCGCTGGAATTGATACGCCTCAATCCACAGCTCAGTGAAACAGCCGTCGGCCTGCTTTATCTCGGCAACAGCATGGGGATCTTAGTCGCTTTGGGCAATGCCCGGATGCAGCGTTTGTGCGGCGGTGAGATCGTCACCGTGGTGATCGGACTGGCGGTGTTCATGCTCGGCACCGTAGGTTTTCTCATCAGCCATTATCTGGTGATGTTCGTGGCGATGTTTGTCTTTTGTCTCGGCATGTTTGCCGCCCACGCAACTCTTTCGGGATACGTCAGTCGCCTGGTGGATGATCATAAACCCGTTGCCAACGGCCTGTATATGTCTTTTTATTATTTCGGCGGAGCAGTCGGCTCCTTTGTCCCGGGCCTGGTGTATGTGCCGTTCGGCTGGCGCTGGTTCATCGCCGTACTGCTCTTGACCGAGCTGTGTGCGCTGTTGTGCATTGCTGCTCTGCGGTCCGCCACCAGACATTGTGATTCATAAGATTACTCGATTGCCCTTGAAAATCAGCCATCCTCCAGCCGCACCTGCATTATCAGTACGGAGGATGCATCGCCAAAGCCAGGCAGGGCGGCTGGATCAGTGACGGCCGATCCGTCGGCGTCTCGTGCTATCGCTTGAGACGTGCCGAAAATCAAGGCAGAAAGAGGATGTATATCTCCATGGTTCGAAAAATTATCTCCGGCGGTCAGACCGGTGCCGACCAGGGGGCATTAGATGGGGCTCTGGCCTGTGACTTCCCCCATGGCGGAGCGATCCCGGCCGGCAGGAAAACGGAGATCGGCCCGTTGTCCAAACGCTACCATCTCGAAGAGCTGGATTCACCGCATTATCCCGAGCGCACCGAGAAGAACGTGGTCGACGGTGATGGAACGTTGATCCTTTCCCACGGCAAACTCACCGGCGGGTCGGCACTCACTCTGGCCATCGCCCAGCGCCTGGCCAAACCCTGGCTGCATATCGATTGTGCCACCGTTACTCCGGAAGAGGCGGTTGCGCGACTTCGGTCCTGGTGCGAAGAACACCGCATCGAGGTGCTCAATGTCGCCGGACCCCGAGCCAGTACGGATCCACTGATCTATGGCAAGACCCGGCAGCTGGTCATTGCCCTGCTGCTCGGTCAGCAAGGAGGGACGCATGGATCAGCGTGAGGTGCCGATCATCGACCGTACCAGCTGTACCGGTTGCGGTGCCTGCATCGACATCTGTCCGGACCGGATCCTCAGTGCCGACAGGTCGGGACGGGCGGAGATCGACGGTGAGCACTGCATGCTTTGTGGTCATTGCGCGGCGCTCTGTCCGGAAGGGGCAATTACCGTCCCGGCGTTGGTGGATTCTCTCTCTTTGAACTCGATTGACGAACGGGAAACGGGGCCGGGGTCGGCGGCGATTACTCCGGCTCAGCTTGTCTCGTTGATGCGCCGGCGCCGCTCCTGTCGTCGTTTCACCACCGATCCGGTGGCGAGCGAAGTGCTCTGCGATCTGGTCAAAATCGGCACAACCGCCCCGTCGGGGACCAACAGCCAGGGGTGGGGGTTTATCATTTTGCCGCGCCGCGCGGACGTTGCCCGGCTCGGTCAGGCCACCGCTGAATTTTACCGTCGTCTCAACAAGATGGCTGCCAATCCCGGGTATCGCCTGGTGAGTCGATTGTTTGCCGGAGGCGCGCTGGACAGGTATTATCATCGTTACCATCAGACGATTGAACAGGCCCTGAGAGAGTGGCGGGAAGAGCGGATCGACCGGTTGTTTCACGGGGCGCCGGCGGCGATCATCGTAACCGGCGATAGCGCTGCCAGTTGCCCGGCCGAAGACGCGCTGCTTGCCAGTCAAAATATTTTGCTGGCCGCAGAGTCGCTCGGCTTGGGCACCTGTCTGATCGGCTTTGTCGTCGAGGCGGCGCGGCGGGACAGATCAATCGGCCGCCTGCTGCGGCTTGCTGACAACGAGAGGATCCATGCGGTGATCGCCTGCGGCCATCCGGCTTTCCAGTTCCGGCGGCCGGCGGGCAGAAAGCCGATACAGCCGCGTATCGTGAGAGTCGATCGGGAGGAGCCATGACCGAGGATAAGATGACCGCGGCAGCAGGGGCGGAGAGCCGGATGAACCTGGTCCTCTACTCTTTCGGCTTCAAATACGGGATTCCCATCGATGCCAATACGGTCTGGGATGTCCGGTTTTTACCGAATCCCCATTGGCAGGACGAATTGCGCCCATTGTCAGGACTGCAGTCCCCGGTCTTTGACTACGTGGTGGCGAGCGATCAGGGCCAAGTGTTTCTCCAGCTGTTGAAACCGCTGCTGCATTTTCTCGTCGAGGCAGCGGAGAGCAGCGGCAAACGATCCTTGCGCCTGGCGGTGGGCTGCACCGGTGGTCGGCACCGGTCGGTGGCAATCGTCGAGGAACTCCATCGTTTTCTTCTCTCCCGAGGCCTTGCCGCAACCGTTTTTCACCGTGATCTCAATCGTGATGAGGTGCATTCGAGCCGACCGGGAAAATTCTACCCGCAGCAGAGCGAAGCCGGGTAGTTCTTACCCTGTTTGTTCTCGGCATGACGGTGTTTATTGTTGCAGTGAGGAAGGTATAGTAAATCTTTTCAATATTTTATCTTCATACCTGAGTATCTGGCATGACCGTTGCATCCAAAGAGGTAACAGAGAGGCCGGCAACGGTCGAATCATCAACCAGATCAAGAGGAGCGAATCATGAAAAAAAAGATAGCAATTGCCGTACTCATTACCGGACTGGGGCTGGCCGGCATCAATCAGGCGTTTGCCGGCTGGGGAGCCCGCAGCGGCTATTGTCCGAGCGTTCAAGGGCCGGGGTATAGCCAGCTCGATCCCGCCGTACAGGAAAAACTGGACGCCTTTTTTACCGCCAATCAAGATCTGCGCAAGGCGCTGGTCATGAAAGGGGCCGAGCATCGCGCCTTGATGCGCAGCGACAATCCGGACCCGGCGGCGGCAAGCCAAGTGGCCGGCGAGTTGTTTGATCTGCGGACCACCGTGCGGCAAAAAGCGGCCGATGCCGGCGTCGCTCAATACCTCGGGCCGATGGGTGGCGGGTTTGGCAAGAGGGATTCTCGTCCCGGTATGCGCGGACCTGGCACGGGTGGCCGTGGTATGGGCGGCCAGATGATGAATGGCCCTGGTACCGGGGGTGGGCCGCGCTTCTAGCAACATGTTTTTCTCATGCCAACAGAGCGTCCGACGGGGTTGTCCTGCCGGGCGCTTTTTTGTCGGCACCTCCCATGACGGGAAGCCACAACGAACAATGAAAATGATCATCGTGGCCGGAAGAACTGACCGGCCCTGCCTCCGGCTGCTGCGCTGCGACCTGGTCGGTCGAATCTCAACCAACGGCGGGACAGGTTTTAACCCGTCCCCCGCAGACTGCAACGGACATTCTGTCCGCAGCCCTTCGGGCCTGATTCTCCATCCAGCCGGGCCTTCGCGATGAAGCCTCCGAGAGAAACAACCAGCCCGGGGAACTGATTTTCATATAAAAAAAACTGAAGCACTTCCTTATCGGAGAAGGCGAAAACGACCGGCGGGCTATTGCCGCATGTTCCGCTTATGCCTGACAACGCAGTGTGGCCCCGCTTCGTGTCGACGACCGCTGGCTGAGCTCTCCGATGATACCGATATGGCCGGCGTTTCGTTCGGCGGTTGGGGGATCGCGGCAATTTTTTGGAACCGTATAGTCTTGTTGCAAGCATTTGGCGAATGCGCTACAGTTACTCTGTACATATCCAAATGACCGGCACGTGAATCGTTCACGCATCACATAACGGTTTCGGGAAGCTTTCGATACGGCAGGTTACCCAGATGAGTATTCTTCGTGCATCCAATTCGATAAATATCAGGTAAAAGGAGGTGTTCCTTGAAAAGATTAAGTCTTCTGATTGTTATGCTGTTTTTCTGGGCTGTCCTTGGCTCGGCCCAGGCGGCGACGGTTATCAACGAGTTCGGCCGGAGCCCGTTTCACAAGCCGCCACTGACCAGTGTCGAAGAGTTGCGGGCGATGGTCGACGACAAACAGGCAGAAGTGCGAAAAGGTTTTTCCCTGGCCGGTCGTACGGAACTGGCAGAATCATTCATTACCCAGATCCAGACGGTACCGATCGAGGTAGTCGACTATCCGAAGGACACCTATCTGCCGTGGATGTTTTACAAAAAAAACGGTGTTGGCACGGTCAGGATCTCCCGGGACGTAACGTGGGGAAACACGGATACGTTCCCCGGCTTCACCTTTGATATCGAACATGGAAACACTATTGCCACGTTCGTTATCCCGCTGGCATGCGGTAATATCGCGTTGCTCAGCGAGCGTCCCAAACCGGCTCCGGTAGCCCCGCCGCCCAATCAGGCGCCGACCTGCGCGATGACCATTACCCCGCAAAAAGCATTTTGCGGCGAACCGGTAATCATCGACGCCGGAACTTCAGCGGACCCCGACGGATCGATCGTCGTGATGAGTGTCGCCGTCGTCGACCCGGACGGAACGATCCTCTCCCGCGAAGAAATTGCCACCGGCTCGCTGTCCGCTCAAATTCCAATGCCCTGCGGCGACAATACACTCCGGGTGTCGGTTATCGATAATGACGGGGCGGAGTCATCTTCAGCGCAGTGCGTGGCCGGAATTCAAGGTGTTGAGCGGGTCAGGGTGCTTGCCGATGCCGGGTTTTACCGCCAGTTTGATCCGGGAACCTATCTATTCGGTCGGGTCGGCGCGGAATACCGGATCAACGATGACTTTTCGGTTATCGGCATGGTTGGTGTCGCTCCGCATGTGGACGGTGAAGACGGTGAAACGGCAGTCCTGGTCGATGTCCTTGGCGAATATTCCTTTGCCTCGATGTACTTTGTCAACTTCGGTCTGGGAGGCTGGTTGACCGATGGGGACAGCGACCTGGAAACCGAAGACAGTCAGCTCGATATCATTCTCGGTCTTGGTGCCAGGATTTATGGTGAACCGGAAGCTTTCAACACGTCCTTGTTTATTGAGGTCAGATCGGCTGTTGACGAAATTGACGGTCTGAAGGAATACGGACGTTTCGGCGCCGGGCTT
Organism: uncultured Desulfofustis sp.; assembly: GCA_964433645.1. Classification (GTDB taxonomy): domain Bacteria; phylum Desulfobacterota; class Desulfobulbia; order Desulfobulbales; family Desulfocapsaceae; genus Desulfofustis. The sequence continues at coordinate 1,319 of CAYSSK010000103.1, read as the reverse complement.
CGCTTCAGGTTCTAGTTTTTAAAAACCTATCGAGGCTCAGGACCTACCGTTTTCCAAGCCGTAAACCATCACCCGCAGCGGGTGGATCGAAAGATCCGCCCGCTGTTATTTTTCCGGTGTCATGCCGGGGCCGGCTGTTGCCAAAGTGATCATCCTGCTATAGTAGTGTTGTGTTGAAAAAATCACGGACGGAAGAGCACACTAGCCCGGCCCGGACGTCCATCAATGAAGGAGGAGACCATGTCTGATAAGGAGTTCTACGATGTGATCATCATCGGTGGCGGACCTGCCGGCTTGACTGCCGGAATATATGCGATGCGTGCTGCAATGAAGACGGTGCTCATTGAACGGGGCATGTTCGGCGGTCAGGTGGCGGTAACCAAGGAAGTGGAAAATTATCCGGGATTTCAACATATCGGCGGAGTCGAGCTGGGCGAGAAGTTTCTCGAACACGCCGCATCGTATGACCTTGAAATCAGGGAAAAGGAAGTTGTCTCTGCGGAACCGGGAGTCGATTATCACGAAGTACATCTTGTCGACGGGACCGTGCTGCGCGCCCATGCGGTCATCATGGCCGCCGGCGGCACCGCCCGGAAGCTCGAAGTTCCCGGAGAACATGAGAATTTCGGTAAAGGAGTGTCATATTGCGCGACCTGTGATGGTTTTTTTTTCCGGAACAAGGTCGTGGCCTGTGTCGGCGGTGGTGATACCGCGCTGGAAGATGCGCTGTACCTGGCAAAGATCACCAGTAAGGTGTACCTGATTCACCGGCGCGATGAGTTTCGCGGCAGCAGGATCCTGCAGCAACGGGTCTTTGCCGAACCGCGGATCGAGATCATCTTTAATGGAGTGGTCAGCGAAATCAACAGTGACGATGGCGGGGTGACCGGCGTTTCCCTGAAAGATACCAAGACCGGTGAAGAGCGGCAGCTGGCCACCGAAGGAGTCTTTATCTTTGTCGGCTTTTCGCCGAACAATCAACTCGTGCCGGCCGGCATCAAGAAGAATACCACCGGCTACGTGATCACCGACGAAAAATGCGAAACAAGTATTCCCGGTATCTTTGCCGTCGGCGATCTGCGGCAGAAATACGCCAATCAGATCGTGTTGGCCGCTGCCGACGGTTGTACCGCGGCACTGGCAGCAGCGCACTATGTGGAAGGGTGCAAGGCGTCCGGAAAGTGTCGGCAGACCGCTTGACCGGGCGTGGCGAGCCGCGGGCAACCGATTAATGATCGGGGCGCCTGTCGCAATATGCGGGTCGAAAAGAGGCGACATGCGGTGTGTTTGGTTTCGGACTGCTCCGTGTCAGCACGGTG
>CAYSSK010000102.1:8146-13792 GCA_964433645.1 uncultured Desulfofustis sp. | reverse complement strand
GGCCTGGCCGCCGGTGGCGGACGTCCTGTCCGCCACCCTTCGGGCCTGATTCTCCGGCCCGCCGGGCCTTCACGAGGCAGCCTCCGGCAGCACCGACCAGCCCTGGGAGCTGATTTTTAGATATCCCAAGACCGGCAATAGCAATGAGCAATGACATATCGCTGCGTCGATAGGATCTATCAGTCAGCACGGGCCAGTGATTTGCGGAGGACAGGTTAAAACCTGTCCCGCCGCTGGTTGAGACTTGTCTTGCCTCCGGTTGAGACAAGGTACTGTATTCCAACAAGGATCGCCACGGTTGTCGGTGGTGAAAGAGACGGATCATTCCGCTCAGAGCACCGGGGCGACAGAACTTTTTGCCGCGTTGTCGGGATTTTTTGTTGACAGAGTCGTTGATTGCCTACAGTATTGCCCTTTTACAGGAGACCATGGCGGAACACCACTCTCATCACCTGGTTTACGGGACCCTCAGCGACTATCTGACCGGCGAGGAACTGGTCGACACGGATGACGAGCGCATCCGCCAGGACCTCAGTAAATTGATGGTCGAGCAGCGCGGCTACCGAAAAGAAGAACTCCAGCCGCGACTCTGCATCGAAACGCTGTTTACCAGGCACTTTGTCAGGTCCGTTATCGATCTGACGGTCCGGCTCGCCGACAGACAGTTCTTGATCATCCGCTACGGACCGGGCTCGCTGGTCAGCCGGGAACGCTCCGCGATCGCCGCGGCCCGGGTTCTCAACCCGGCGTATCAGATCCCGCTGGCCGTCGTTACCAACGGCCGGGATGCCCTGCTCCTGGAGACGGCAACCGGTAAAACCATCGGCGAGGGGATGGCGGCCATTTTGCAGCGCCCGGCGGCCCTGGACATGCTGCCGAGCCTGCTCTTTCTGCCGTTGACGGATGAAGAGAAACGACAACGGGAAAAACGCATTCTCAATGCGTTCGATCTCGAACGCTGCTGTCTCGGTATCTGATATCGAGCGACAACCGAACCAGAAAAGAGGACTTTCATGACCACCACAGAACAGTGGACGAAATCGAGCTGGAAAACATTCCCGGCGCTGCAGCAACCCAACTGGCCCAACCAGGTCGCCGTGGACAAGGTCCTGGCCGAATTATCGACGCTGCCGCCGCTTGTCTTCGCCGGTGAAATCAGATCGCTCAAGGCCCTGCTCGCCAAAGCGGTGAAAGGCGAGGCGTTTTTGCTCCAGGGCGGGGACTGTTCGGAAAATTTTTCCCAGGTCACCGCACCCAATATCCGCGAGACGCTGAAAGTGCTGCTGCAGATGGCCGTCACCCTGACCTATGCCGGCGGCGTGCCGGTCATCAAGGTCGGCCGGATTGCCGGCCAGTTCGCCAAACCCCGCTCCGCCGATACCGAAACGATCGGCGAGTTGGTCCTGCCGTCCTACCGCGGCGATATGGTCAACAGCCCCGAGCCGACGCCGGAGGCGCGGCTGCCCAATCCGAAACGGATGCTCAAGGGCTACAATATGGCCGCCGCCACGCTGAACCTGCTGCGCGCCTTCACCCGCGGCGGTTTTGCCGCTCTGCACCGGGTCCAGGCCTGGAACCAGGAATTTGTCGCCCAATCACCGATGGGCCGGTCCTATGAACGAATGGCCGGCCAGATCGATCGGGCCATCCAGTTCATGGAAACCATCGGCATCTCGATGGACACCCCGCAGATCACCCAGGCCCAATTGTTCACCTCCCACGAGGCCCTGTTGCTCGGCTACGAGGAGGCGCTGACCAGGGTCGACTCGACCAGCGGCGGCTGGTACGATTGTTCCGCCCATCTGCTCTGGATCGGTGAACGCACCCGGCAGGTGGACGGTGCCCATGTCGAGTTCCTGCGCGGCGTCCTCAACCCGATCGGTGTCAAGATCGGTCCGGCTTACGAGTTGGATGACATCAGGCGGCTGATCGACACGCTCAATCCCGAAAACGAGGCCGGCCGGCTGACCCTGATCACCCGCTTCGGCCTGAAAAATATCGAGCGGGTGCTGCCCCCCCTGCTCCGCGAGATGAAGCGGGAAGGACGCAATATCGTCTGGAGTTGCGACCCGATGCACGCCAATACCTATACGTCGAGCAGCGGTCACAAGACGAGAAACTTCAACGATATCCTGTCCGAGATCACCTGCTTTTTCGAGACTCATTGGGCGGAAGGGACCATCCCCGGCGGCGTCCACTTCGAATTGACCGGGGACAACGTGACCGAGTGTATCGGCGGGGCGCGCGATATCCTCGACGTCGATCTCGATCGGAATTACCTGACCACCTGCGACCCCCGACTCAACGCCGAGCAGAGCCTCGAAGTCGCCTTCCAAATCGCCGAAATGATCCGCGGTTGAACCGACGCCGCGGGCGGGTGCGCTGACCGCGCCCGCCCGCGGACACCTGGATTTTCCCAGGATTACAATCGTGTAATCTTTCTTGACCACCGCGGCGATCCGTTTACTGTTTCCCGCAGAAGCTGCCATGACTGCGCCGTCTCTGGTCTGGTGCCCAATCTTTTTAGTAAACGGAGAAAAACACCATGGAAAACATACGTAGCCTTCGCCTGTCGACGACGATCCCGCTCATCACGCTGGTCTTTCTTCTCGTCGCCTCGCTCGTCAGCGTGCGAGCGGCAACCACGGAAGAAGACATCGAAGTGCTCGATCGTTCCGCCAAGGCCTTTGCCCGGGTCGTCAAGGACGTCAAACCGGCGGTCGTCCATATCAAAGTTGAAAGTACCGCCAAGCCCCCGGCGGAAATGGAAGAATTTTTCAATCATCCGTTTTTTGAGCGGTTCTTTGGCCCGCAATTCCGCTTCCAGGACCCCAACCGGCCGAAACGCCGGCAATACGGTGCCGGCTCGGGATTTATCATCAGCGATGACGGCCACATTCTGACCAACAACCATGTTGTCGAGAATGCAGAGAAAATGACCGTTACGCTGGCCGATAATCGCGAAGTCGAGGCCAAACTGATCGGCACCGACCCGCAATCCGACGTGGCCCTGGTCAAAATCGATGTTGATGAGAAGCTGCCGACCCTATCGCTCGGCGATTCCGATGCCCTGGACGTCGGTGAGTGGGTAATAGCCATCGGCAACCCGTTCGGCCTGAATCAGACCGTTACCGTCGGGGTGGTCAGCGCCAAGGGCCGAAGCAGGGTCGGCATCAACGAATATGAAAACTTCATCCAGACCGACGCCGCGATCAACCCCGGCAATTCCGGCGGCCCCCTGATCAATATTTACGGCGAGGTGGTCGGCATCAACTCGGCGCTGTACAGCCGCACCGGCGGCTATATGGGAATCGGTTTCGCGATCCCGATCAACATGGTCAAATCCATCGAGGACCAGCTGCAGAAACACGGCAAGGTGACCCGCGGCTGGCTCGGTGTGGTCATCCAGGACGTCACCGAAGAGTTGGCCAGATCGTTTGGCCTGAAAAAGGCGAAGGGCATCCTCGTCAGCGAAGCGCAACAGGATTCTCCCGCCGACAAGGCCGGCATCAGGCAGGGTGATGTCATTGTTGGTCTCGACGATGTCGAGCTCAAGGATGTTGCCGATCTGCGCAACCGCATCGCCTTGACCATACCCGGGACCACGGTCACCCTGCAGATCATCAGAAACGGCGAACCGATGGAGATCGAGGTCGAAATCGACGAGCAGCCGGCCGACTTCGGCGTGGCCAGGAGTGGCAGCGACAGCGCGCTCGGCTCATTTGGCCTGGCCGTGCAGGAACTCACCCCGGAACTGGCGGAGCAACTCGGTTACGAAGGTCGGCAGGGAGTCGTCATCAGCGAGGTCGAACCGGGCGGTACCGCCGAGCAAAGCGGCCTGAAACCCGGCCAGTTGATCGAAGAGGTGAACAAGGTCAAGATCTCCAACACCAGGGAGCTGCAGCAGGTGCTGAGTAAATCGGCGCACAGCGATCGCGTGCTGCTGCGCGTCCGTTTCGGTAATTTCAGTCAGTATGTGGTCCTGAGCGCTTCGTAAGAAAGCGTTGAAAAGCGGTGCCGCCGTTCAGGCGGCACCGTCCTCTTCCGGGCGCCGCTGGGCGGCGATCCGTTTGAAGATTTTCTGAATGACCGGAAGTTTTTCGAAATCCCCGGTCGAAATCTTGCGCAGCACCAGATCACTGGCCGCAACGATCGTGGCGTTTCTCTTCCGTTCCTTGGAGAAATAAGCCATTTCCCCGAAGATATTGCCGGCTCCGAGCGTCACGATAACCCGATCATTTTCATCGAGGGTGACCACCGAACCGCTGTTGATGTAATAAATGCCGTCCGCCTCGTCGTTGATTCTGAAAATCACGTCGCCCTGTTTACGCCACTCCAGAGCAAAATAATTTTCCCAGTCGGTGTCGATCACCAGCGCGTTATAGAACTCTTCATCAATCGCCTTGAGCAGCTCGCTGGACAGGTGGAACAAGCGGACCCCGAGCTTGTCCTGCTTGGAGCCGAGCACCTTCATGCCCAGTTGCCGGAAATCCTGGGCCGGATAGGGGGTGTCCCGGATGTATTCAAGAATCCGCTCTATGGCCATATCCACCGAACCGCACAGCCGATAGAAGGTTTCCTTGACCCGCTCCAGCCTACGCTTCACTTCCGGAAAATCCGGTTCAATGCCGAGTTGCTTATTGCCGCAAAACAACTCCACCGCCTCATTTTTCCGGGCAATGAAACGGTGCAGCTCATCGACATCGACATCGGCCGGAATATGATGCAAACCGGGGCGGTAAACGGTCAGGAGATGAAGCGGGTGGTTGAGGTTGAGCGGGGTGACCCGGCCGATACAGACCAGTGATGGGTCGCTATCCTGCATCATCGCGATATCCCGATCCATCAATAGCGGGGTATCGAAATATTCGCACAACTCCTCGAGCCGGCTGGCCACGGCAAAGCCGGCCCCGAATTTGGCTTTTTTCCCGTTTATCTGGGCCTCAACGATATTTCCCTTGAACAGGCCGATCCGGGTCTTTACCACCTCGCCGTTGGTAACCGCATAGCTGAGATCGACCGCGGCCGCCAGGGCCCGGCGGCCGATGGATGACGCGTCGTCGTCGGCTCGTTTGCCAAACAGGATCAACGCCCCGTCGCCGGCCGACGGTTCGATCTCGACCGGTTCATAGGCCGCTCTCTTGATGACCCGTGCCAACGTTTTGTGATAGTCGATGACGAAATCGCGCACCCCATCGGGTGTCATCTCACTGGTCAGTCGCGAATAGCCGGCCATATCGGTCAGCATAATCACTACTTCCCGTGCTCCCTCGGTCTCCCGATCGGGACTCATGGTCTCTCCTGGTCGCAGTCCATCAGAGATCTTGCACGAACGGGACGGGGGGGTCTCGGTCCCCCGCCCCCTGCCCACCGCTGTCTGAGGAGCCGAACCGTACGCACAGTCCGGTGCCCCTGTCATTGTATACTCACCACCTTTTCAATGTCAAACGAGATGCGCCGCAACCGCGGATCGCAGGTGGCGGTGGCCGGCTCGATCGGCAGGGACCGGCTGCACGGACAGGAGTCGGGCCGCAGGCCAATTTTTTTTTGTCCTGGGTGGTGCGGAAAAAGGAAGCTTAGGAACACCGACACCGCTGGCAACGGCGGCGCCGGTGTGATGTGCGGACTGGCGATTTTAATGCTCGG
>CAYSSK010000102.1:0-8046 GCA_964433645.1 uncultured Desulfofustis sp. | reverse complement strand
CCGCTGGCAACGGCGGCGCCGGTGTGATGTGCGGACTGGCGATTTTAATGCTCGGCGGGAAAACAGATGGCCAGCACGTCCTGAAAGGACCGAACGAAACGAACGCTTACCCCTTCCCGGATGTAATCCGGCAGCAATTCAAAATCTTCTTTGTTTTCCTCGGGCAGGATCACCTGCTTGAGTTTTGCCCTGGTCGCCGCGATCACCTTTTCCTTGACCCCGCCGATCGGCATGACCATGCCGCTGAGGGTCAGCTCGCCGGTCATCGCCGTGTCGGGGATAATCGGGGTGTCGACGGCGAGCGAGTAGAGCGCGCAGGCCATGGTGATGCCGGCCGAGGGACCGTCTTTCGGCGTGGCGCCGGCCGGTACGTGGAGATGGATATAGTTCTTTCGAAAAAACTCCATCCGCTCTTCGTTATCGACGACCAGGGACCTGACATAACTATAGGCAATTTCAGACGACTCCACCATGACCTGGCCCAATTGACCGGTCTGTTTGAAACCAGGCGTGCCGGTGGCGACCGAAGCCGCTTCGATATGCAGGGTCGTGCCGCCGTTGCTGGTGTAGGCCAGCCCGGTAACCACACCGACCCGCGGCTTGCTGAAGATCTTCTCGTCGGAAAAGACCTTGCGGCCGAGCAAGGCAGGAAGATCGGCAACCTTGACCTTGACCGTTTTGTCCGGCTCGGTGACCAGGTCCTTGGCGACCTTGCGCAGAATCTTCTTGAGCCGGTTCTCCAGGTTCCGGACCCCGGCTTCCCGGGCGTAGCCATCGACGATGGCACTGATCACCGGCCGGGAAATGGCCACCTGTTTTTTGTTCAGGCCGTGCAGTTTCAGTTGCTTCGGCAGCAGGTGCCGCCGGGCGATTTCCACTTTTTCGGCCTGGGTGTAGCCCGGCAGCTGAATCATTTCCATCCGGTCGATGAGCGGGCCGGGTATGGTCTCCATCTGGTTGGCGGTGCAGATGAACAAAACCTTGGAGAGATCGAAACGGACATCGAGATAATGATCGAGAAAATCCCGGTTCTGTTCCGGGTCGAGCACCTCCAGTAAGGCCGAGGCCGGATCGCCGCGGAAACTGGCGCCGATTTTATCGACCTCGTCGAGCATGATCAGCGGGTTGGCGGTCTTGCAGGTCTTGATCGCCTGGAGGAATTTGCCCGGCATGGCGCCGATATAGGTGCGCCGATGGCCCTTTATTTCCGCTTCATCGCGCATCCCGCCCAGGGAGAAGCGATAAAACTGGCGGCCGATTGCCCGGGCAATGGATTGACCGACCGAGGTCTTGCCGACGCCGGGAGGGCCGATGAGCAGGATAATCGAACCGGACAGGTCGCCCTTGACGATCCCGACCGAAATCAATTCAAGAATACGCTCCTTGACCTCCTCCAGGCCGTAATGGTCCTGATTGAGAATCTTCTCCGCCTTGGTGATATCGTAATTGTCCTTGGTATATACTCCCCAGGGCAGGATGGTCAGCCAGTCCAGATAAGCCCTGGTAACGTTGAATTCGGCGGAAGACGGTTCCAGCAGTTTGAGCTTTTCCATCTCCTCGTCAATTCGCCCCTTGGCCTCCGGCGGCGGCTTGAGCTGTTTGAGCCGTTTTTCGAATTTTTCCAGTTCACTTTCCGTATCGTCCTTGGCGATACCCAGTTCTTTCTTGATTTCCCGCAATTGCTGCTTGAGAAAGAACTCCCGTTGCTGTTTGGACAGACGCTCTTCGATGCGCTTGGAAATATCCGCTTTCAGCTTGGAAATCTCGATTTCCTTTTTGAGCAGGATCAAAACACGTTCCAGTCGCTGACGCACCGGCGCCGTTTCCAGGATCGTCTGCAGTTCCGGCCCGGAAGAGGTGGTCATCGAGGCGGCAAAATCGGCCAGAGCGCTCGGGTCGCTGACATTGATTCGTTCAAGCAGCAGGCCGAGGCCCTCTTTGAACAGCGGGTTGAGCGTCACCAATTCCTTGATGCAATCGATGATCGCCACGGAATAGGCCTTCAACTCCTCGCTCGACTCCTGTCGATCTTCATGCAGATATTCGACACGCGCCTTGAAAACCGGCTTTTCCCTGATCAATTCCTTGACCAGAAATCGCTTCTGGGCCTGGGCCACCAGTTGCAACGGCTGATCGGGTGTCTTCGCCGAGATCTGCACGACTTTTGCCGCTACTCCGACCGAATGGAAATCTTCGATGGACTGCGGGGACTGGACCATGCCGCCGGCTTCCGTCGGTTGGACGAGCAACAGGCCAAGATAGATCGGCACGCCCTTTTCGTGGGCTTCCTGGATCGATTCCTGAAGGCGCCCATCTTCAACGACGATGGGGCCCATCATTTTGGGAAACATCGGCCGATCAAAGAGCGGGATGACCAGCAGCATTTCCGGCAGGACGTCGCGTGCCGGAACCAGGGATGTGTTGTTATCGGACTCCTGGTTCTCGGGATCCCGGTCGATTTCCGCTTGCTCGTCCGGCGTTAGAATCGTCGGTTTTTCTGCCATGTTGTCGCTTTCTCCTGGTAAAATTCAACGCCCGTGCGCAACGCGGACGATCGTGCTGTTCGTTTTCCCGTCGCACCGATTTCGTAGCCTGGTCGTCATCATCTCCGGGTCCGTCAATTGACCAGCGCAATCAGCGCGATTACGGCCAGCACGGCCAGGAAAAACAATCCGACCCGATAGCAGGCGCTATGGTCTTCCGCATGGTGCTCGGCGTGGTGCGCATTATGGTTTGCCATGGTCCTCTTCCCCGCCGGTCTCGGCTTGTTGTTGCTCTCCCCCGCCGGTCTCGGCTTGTTGTTGCTCGGCCGCTGCAGCATCCGGCGGCGGTGGCGGCGACGTGGAGGTTCGTTGCTCCGGTCGCTGCTCGATCATGACCACCCGCTCCTGGTAGGCACCGACCAGGATGAACGTAGCCAGCGGCTGGGTGATCAAAAAGGCAAAGGGCAATGAACCACCGAGTGAGACGATGGCCACGTAGATGATGGCCACGATGATGTGATCGTTGATCGGCGGAGTCGTGGCGATCTCCCACGATCGTTTCAGGGCATCGATCAGGCCGTAGCCTTTGTCGGTCATCAGCGGCAGCATATAGAATGCGGCAAAGGCGATGAAGGCCGCGGCCACAAAACCGGGCAGCACCAGCAGCGTAAAACCGACAAAAATCACGATCGCGACACAGGCAAAGAAAAACAGCAGCGGTAAAAAGAGCCGCATCTGGGAAAAGAGATCGCCGATCTCCGGCGGCCTGTTCTCCCGAACGGCCCGCAGCAGCGACTGCACGTAACCGGCGGTGGTTACCGGCGCCAAGATGCCGAGGCTGATGATGATCAGCACCATCTGGACAAAGGTGACCAACAGTACCGGCCCGATAAAGCCGACGGTCTGCTGCCAGGCCGAAACAACAAGTTTTTTGAAATCCATGCTCTCCACCTCCTCTTTTGAAATTCAAATCCTATCAAATAACACGGTAAGAAATTCTTGGATCGTTGCAACCCCGATCGGCTCGAGAGCCGATCGATTCCTGATGCGCTCGATATTGGTCCGCGGCATCAGGAATCGCGTAAAGCCGATCCGCTCTGCCTCCCGAACCCGTTGCTCGATACTGGCAACCCCCCTGATCTCCCCGGCCAGGCCGACTTCTCCGCAGACCACCGTATCCGGGGCAACCGGCTTGTCGAGAAGGCTCGAGGCAAGCGCCCCGATCACCCCGAGATCAAGCGCCGGTTCGTCAATGCGGATTCCACCGGCAATATTGAGAAAAATATCGTGCCCGTAGAAATCCATACCGGCCTTTTTTTCCAGGACGGCACAGAGCAGCGCCAGACGTTGCGGGTCTGCCCCGGCGGCGGTTCTCCGGGCCGTTCCCAGATTGGTCGGGCTCACCAGGGCCTGGACCTCGACCAGAATCGGACGGGTCCCCTCCAGGCTGGCCAGCACCACCGAACCGGCAACATCGATGGGGCGTTCGGCGAGAAACAGCTCGGAAGGATTGGTCACCGGCACCAAGCCTTCCTCTTTCATTTCAAAGACACCGATCTCGTTGGTCGAACCAAACCGGTTCTTCACCGTGCGCACAATCCTGAAGGCATGGCTCCGCTCGCCCTCGAAATAGAGCACCGTGTCCACCATGTGTTCCAGGATGCGCGGACCCGCCAGGACTCCTTCCTTGGTCACGTGGCCGACCAGGATTACCGGGATGTTCTCGCTCTTGGCAAGTTCGAGCAGCACCGCCGCCGATTCACGGACCTGGGTCACCGAACCCGGGGCCGACGGGTAGTCGGCGCAGTTCAAGGTCTGAATCGAATCAATGGCCAGCAGTGATGGCCGGAGCTCCCTGGTCATGGCACTGATCTGTTCGACGGAATTTTCCGTGGCGAGCAGATGGTTGTCATGCAGAGCCGATAATCGCCGGGCCCGTAATTTGATCTGATGAGCCGACTCCTCGCCGGAAACGTAGAGCACCGTGTGTCCCTGAACCGCCAGCGCCGACAGGATCTGCAGCAGCAGTGTCGACTTGCCGATCCCCGGGTCACCGCCGATCAGCACCACCGAGCCGGGAACGATGCCGCCGCCGAGGACCCGGTCGATTTCGTTGATGCCGATTACCACCCGCTCACTGTCCTGATCCGGCGCCGCCGTCAGCGGCAGCGGCGCGGCCGCCGGGGAGACCCGCCGGTGTTTCGTTCCGGCGGCCGGCAGGCGCTGCTCGACAAGGCTCTCCCATTGCCCGCAGGCCGGACAACGGCCGAACCAGCGGCCACTCTGATGACCGCACTCGCGACAGGTGAACACCGTTTTATCCTGTTGTTTCCGAACCGCCATCACATCGACCTGGAGCGATAATTTCGTTTCAGAGCTTTACTGGGCGAAGTCAATGCCTATCGTTTGCAACTGTAACAAGGGTATGGCCGCTTGTTAACAATTATTTGCCGTAATAACAAACCTTTTCCTTCAATGAGCAGATATGTCGCGGCAGGAGTACGACACATCGAAGTGGCTGCCGCTGTGGAGTTCGCTCTTTTTTCTGCTGCGTAGCGGCCGTCTGATCGGCTGGTCGCTTGCCTTGACCCTGGCCACCGTATTGTTGACCTGGCTTGGCTTTCTCCTCACCACCGACCTGATCGATTCCCTGACCGGATCATTCCTGAGCGCCGAACCGGCCCGCGACGGCTGGCTCGGGTGGCTGAAATACAGCGGCTGGTGGCTCGCCGCCACGCTGTTTCTTTTCATTTCCCGGGTTATTTCTTTTTTTTTCGCATTCCTGATCGCCTACACGCTGACCTCACCATTCTACTCGTTTCTCAGCGGCGCGGCGGAAAAACGATTTCTCGGCGATGCCTATGATGACGACGGCGGCCTCAGTGTTGTCGGGATCTGCCGGGATTTGTTCGAAGGGATGAAGATTGCCGGATTCGGCCTGGTGGTGACCGTTTTTGCCCTGATGATCAGTTTTGTCCCGCTGTTCGGCCAGCTCGCCGTCATTTTCCTCTACACCTGCTATGCAACCCTGATGTTTATCGATTATCCCGCCTCGCGCCGGCGATGGAGCCTGGCCCGCAAACTTTCCTGGCTGCGCCGGCATCTTCCGGCCAGTCTCCGGCTTGGGATTCTGCCTGCCGTGATCGGCATGATCCCGGTGGTCAATGTGCTGTTCATGGCGCTGCTCTTCCCCTTGCTCACCGTGCACGCCACCCTCAACTTCTGCCGTATCGAAGAGGCCCACAGGAGCGGGCCTGAAAACCCGGGCATCGCTAGACCAGGGCACGCATAACCACGTTGGCCAATTGCCGGCCGCGCCCGGTCAGCCGCCACTGCCCATCACCATCGTGCTCCAGCAGGTCGTCGGCCACGAGCGCGGCGAGCCCATCACCGTAAATATCGTGCAGTCCACAGCCGAAGCGTCGATATAGACGACGTTCTGAAACACCTTCGCTGAGCCGCAACCCCATTACCACCGTTTCCCGAAAAGCCGCCTGCCGATCCAGGTGTTCGCGGAAGGATACGGGCGAAGCGCCGGCTTCGACACGCAGGCAATAATCAAGCGGATCGGCCACCCGGCTGCGTCTCTCGCCCGCGACATAACTGACCGCTGCCGCCCCGCACCCCAGATAATCCTCATTTCGCCAATACACCAGATTGTGGCGGCACTCGCAACGAGGTTGCCGGTAATTGGACAATTCATAGCGGTCGAAGCCCGCCCGCGCGCAAGACAGTGCCGTGCCTTCATCCATGGCCAGCACCTCATCCTCATCCGGCAGCCGCAGCTCGCCCCGCCCGTGCAGCCGGGAGAAAAGCGTGGTGTCTTCGATGCTCAGCTGATAGATCGACAGGTGCCGCGGAGAGCACTCAATGGCCCGGCGTAACGTGGCTCGCCAGCTCGCCGCGGTTTGCCCCGGCAATCCGTACATGAGATCAAGGCTGATCGTGTCGATCCCCGACCGTTGAGCGGCTTGAACCGCCCGCAGGGCCTGGCGTGCGTCATGGGCACGGCCGAGAACAGCCAGTTCCTGATCGTTGAACGACTGGATGCCGATGGACAACCGGTTGACCCCGTGTCGCTGCAATCCGGCGATGTCGCACCGGATGAGCGATTCGGGATTGGTCTCAAGCGTTACTTCGGCATCGCGAGCAAAGCCAAACACCTCGGCACAGGCGGTGAGAATCTGAGAGAGCAGGGCATCATCCAGGACGGACGGGGTGCCGCCGCCGATAAACAGCGTGCTGAGCGGTCGCCTCGCGGTCACCGGCGTTGTCTCTATCTCCCGCACCAGGGCCCGGCAATACCGTGCGTGTAGATGGTCGTGGCCGGCCACCGAGGCAAACGAACAATAACCACATTTGCTGGTGCAAAACGGGATGTGCAGATACAGACTGGTCACCGGGACCCACTGCTCTCGGCGGTTTGACAGACCGAGCTGCACCAGGCGCCGATCTCCGCCATAAGCCCTTCATCGGCAAAACTGAAGCAACCGTCGCCGACGATGAGATGGTCAAGAAGCCTGATCTGCATCAGCGAACAGAGCAGGCAGAGTGTTCTGGTAAGGGCGCGGTCCTGGGCGGAAGGAGCCGTTGACCCCGATGGGTGGTTATGGGCCACCACCAGCGCCGCGGCATTGTGAGCCAGCGCCCGGCGCACGATTTCGCGAGGGTAGACGGTATTGACGTTTACCGTTCCTTCGGCAACCACCTCCGAATCAATGATCGCCAGTGAAGAATCGAGATACAGGACGGTGAAGACCTCTCGCTGCAGGCCGCGCATCGAATGCATGAGAAAATCGACCACGTCCTGTGACGAGGAAATATATGATTTGTGGCGCAGCCGGGATCGCAGATAGCGATCCGCAACCGCCTTGATAAACGACAAGGCAAAGCTGTTTTTCGGCCCGACCCCCTCGATCTGCCGCAGTTCTCCAGTTTCGGCGTCAAGGACCGCCGCAAAACTGCCGAATTGTTTCAGCAGTGCTCGCGCCTGTATTTTGCAGTCTTTGCGCGGCGTGCCGAAAGAGAGCAGCAACTCCAACACGTCCGCATCGGTCAAGGCCGGCAGGCCATGCTGCAGGAAGCGATCACGGAGCCTGCTGCGATGGCCCGCCCCTCTGGTTTGCCAGTGCTCCTGCTCCATTACCCCTCAGCCGGCCAACTCCCTGGTGAGCAGCTCATTGACGAGCTTCGGGTTGGCCTTTCCTTTGGTTCGCTGCATCACCTGACCGACAAAATATCCCATCAATTTTTGTTTGCCGCCACGGAACTCGGCAACTTGACCCGGATTTTCCTGGACAACCGAGCGGATCACCACGAGCAATTCATCTTCATCGGACACCTGGAGGAGATTTTTTTCCTCGACGATGGTCGCGGCAGCCGCACCGCTGATCAGCATATCGCTCAGGACCGTTTTGGCGATTTTACCGCTGATCAGCCCCTTGTCGATCAACACCAGCAGCTCCGCGAGCATTGCCGGGGTGACGAGGCAGCCGACGATATCTTCTCCTTTGACCTCCTTGAGCAACTCGGTCAGGATCCAGTTGGCGACCTTTTTCGCATC
>CAYSSK010000101.1:0-13921 GCA_964433645.1 uncultured Desulfofustis sp. | reverse complement strand
GCGGCGAGATCGTCGATCGATGGGCAGCCCTGGTTCGGGCGACGGCGGACGACTTCCTGCGAATGGTGGCCGAAGATGCCGCCGACTGCTGGAACCAGGCGGCCTATTATTATCTGGCAGCCTGCCGGGCCGGCGACGGCGGCGTCATCATCGACCTGCACCGTCTTGCTCGTCTCGCTCCCCGGCGCGCTCCGTTGACGCTGAAGATCCGTCAGCCCGGAGCGACTCCATGGCAGTGCCGCGGCGCCCGAGTCGTTGCCGCCCGAACTGAGACAGACGGGACACAGATCGTCCGCTTGCTCCCCGAAACCGGACAGCGGCTGGTTTGCCTTCAGTTTAATCGGCCGGATTGCTGAGCGCTGAGAAAAAAGCCGCCGTCAGTGCCGGCAAGCAGGTTTCCGAGGCAGATGAAAGCCGAGTGCCGGCTCATTGGTCACGGACCCAGAACATCGCCGAAGACGGCAGGGCGATGGTCACCCGGGTGTGGTCGCTCTCAATCCTGAAGCACTGTACCACCCGTCGCGATGTTATGATCTCGATAGCGGACGGCAGGTGACCGGCATGGAAATGCATTGCCACGTTCGCGCCCATATCGATAAGCCGGATAGTACCTGAAAGAATGCAATCATCAGGGCGGGGCGGGTGGCCTTCGTCGCGAAGCATGATGTCCTCGGATCGGATTCCGATGCGGACTGCCGTGCCTACCGGGGTCTGCCCGCGGAGCCTGAAGCGGCGCCCCAGACAGGGGCAATCGACGTCGATGAATTCTCCTGCCGTTGCCACCACGGTTGCCGGAAAGAGGTTCTTGATGGCGAGAAAGCGGGCCACGTCGAGATTGGCCGGCTGGCGGTAGATCGTTGTCTTGTTGTCGCTTTGTTCTTGGCGGCCATTGATCAGGACGGTGATGTTCTCGGCCAGGAAATACGCTTCGGTCAGGTCGTGGGTGATGAGTAATGCCGAAAGGCCGCGCTCACGCTGCAATTCCTTGACCAGCCACCATAATTCCCGGCGCAGAGCCTCGTTCAGGGCGGTGAATGGTTCGTCCAGCAACACCAGACGGGGAGAGGCCGCCAGAGCGCGAACAAGGGCCACTCGTTGGCGTTCGCCTCCCGAGAGGGTGGCTATTCGCCGGTCGAGGAGATGACCCATGCCGGTAATCTCGACAAGTTTGTCGAGCAGCGGGACAAAGTCGTCACGGGCGAGTTTGCGGGCGCGGGCGCTGTAACTGAGGTTGTCACGCACCGATAAATGCGGAAACAGGCCCAGGTGCTGCGGAACATAGCCCAGACGGCGCCGCTCCATGGGCCAGCGGGTAATATCGTTGCCCCCCAGACGTATCTGCCCGGCGGTGACGGGAATAGACCCGAGTATGGCGTTCAGCAACGTGCTCTTGCCGGAGCCGGACGGTCCCAGCACGGCGTGACACTCGCCCTGGCGAAGCGAGAGATCGATGCCATGCAGGGCGAAACCGCCCACCCGTGCCCTCAGTGCCTCGACTTCAAACATGCGCGCTCCTCCGCAACAGGCGACGTGCTGTATACAGCGCAGTCAGGCCGATACCGACCAGGACGAGGATGAGAGCCACGGTTCCCTCTATGTCGGCACTGGACAAGCGCATGAAAATGGCGATGGGCAGCGTTTCCGTGCGCATTGCCATACTTCCGGCCACCATCAGCGTCGCCCCGAATTCGCCGAGCGCCTTGGCCCAGGTGAGGATGAAGGCGGCGATGAGGCCGTTTCGCGCCAGCGGCAGCGTCACGGTGAAAAACACGTGGCGTGGACTTCCGCCCAAGGTGCGGGCCACGGTTTCCAACTCTACCGGCACCTCGTCATAGGCGGTCTTGAGCATCCGCACCGCCAGACCAAGGATGGTGATAAACTGTGCCAAGACGATGCCCGCGAAGGTGAAGACAAAATATATCACATTGGTTTGCAGCCACTCTCCCAGCGGGTTGTTGAAGAAAATAAGGATAATAGCGCCAAGCGCCGCCGGGGAGACGATGATGGGGAATTCCAGCACGGTCTCGGCCGCGCCTTTTCCAGGAAAAGTGAAACGGGACAGCGCATAGGCGGCGGGGATGGCAAGGAGCAAGGCAAGGACCGTGGCCACCGTGGCGGCCACCAGCGACAGGTTCACGGAAAACAGCGTGCGATCTGAGAACAAAGCTTCCCGCAGCGTCGTCCCGTCGAGAAACCAGGCCAGCGAGACGATCAAACCGCCATAGAGCGCCAGGACCGCGAAAGCGGCCCCGATGCTCGTTTGTTTCAGGCTGATCATGAATCTATTTCTTCAGCCAATCGGCAGGCACCACGTACTCGCCGCCCACAGGTTTTTTCTCTCCCAGCCAGGCGAAGGCCTCCTCGGGCGTGGCGAAATATCGGTATCCGGCAAATATTTTTTGCCCATCCGGGCCGGTGAGAAAATCGATAAAGGACTGAGCGGCCGCGTGATCCGTGGAGAATTTTGAGATGGCGATGGGGATATAGCCGACACGAGGAATCTGCTCTTTGGGCAGCGCGATGGTCTCGATCCGCTCCGGGTCCCAGTATTGGAAAACCCGCCAGCCGATGACGGCGTCGGCCTGCTTCAGTGAGATTGCCGTTGCGGTTTTTTCGCAGGAGCCGGTGTAATTGGCAAGATTGTTCTTGAAGGCCGCCTTTTCGGCGGAAGAGAATTCCCTTTCCAGAATCTCCACCGCATAGGCCCCGACACAGACCCCTTCCGGATTGGCGATGGCAACCCGCAGTCCCGGCTTGGTCAGATCCTTCAGCGTGCGAATGTGGTGCGGGTTGCCCTTTTGCACGTTGATAGAGGGTACCAGGTAGACGATCACCTTTTCGGTTTCAGGCAACACATCGCCATCGCGTTTTGCCTTTTCCATATAGTCGGAGGAGCCGGGAAAATAGAGATCGCCCTGCTTGGCGAGTTTCATCTGCGACAGCACGTATCCGGAACCGCCGAAGACCACATCGACCTGAACGCCGGTTTTCTCCCGATACGCCGCGGCGGCTTCTTCGGTTGGCGGCTGTGAGGCCGCCCCTGCATAAACCAGCAGGCGGTCGGCCGCCTGGGCTGACCCACTGCCTGCACTCATTGCTAAACAGAATATCAGGGCAGAAATTGATCTGCGTGCTTGCATGATTTGGCTCCTTTGTCTGCCTTGTTACATTCTTGTCGAACGGGACGTACGTAAATGTATCCCCGTAACCAATAATGAGGGGCTTCGTCACCGCTTGCCGCGAACAATAGCCTCTTTTCAATTATAACAGCACAATCCGTACCAGTATGCCACACCATCTTCTTTCGGTCTGGTTGGTGGTTCGCGTTATTCTTAGTGCTGGTGCTTCTTGACCACGTAATACATGACCGGCACCGCCATCCGGCTGACCAGCAGCGAGGCGATCTCGCCGAACATCAGCGAGATGGCCAGCCCCTGGAAGATCGGGTCGGCGAGGATCACCGAAGCGCCGACGACGACGGCCAGGGCGGTCAGCAGCATCGGCCGGAAGCGCACGGCGCCGGCCTCGACCACCGCCTCGGCGAGCGGCAGGCCGTCTTTCAGGCGCAGCTCGATGAAATCGACGAGGATGATCGAGTTGCGCACGACGATGCCGGCCCCGGCCATGAAGCCGATCATCGAGGTGGCCGTGAAAAACGCGCCAAAGGCCCAGTGGGCCGGCAGGATGCCGATCAGCGAGAAGGGGATGGCGGCCATGACCACCAGCGGCGTCACGTAGTTCTTGAACCAGCCGACCATCAGCATGTAGATGAGGATCAGCACCACGCAAAACGCCAGGCCGAGATCGCGGAACACCTCCAGCGTGATATGCCACTCGCCGTCCCATTTCATCGCCGGCTGCCGCTCGTTAAACGGCTGGAACAAATTGTAGATGGTCAGGTCCGCCGCCGCCCCGGCAAATGATGTCGCGTCCAGCGCCTTGATCCGCTCGTTCATGTCGAAAATGGCGTAGACCGGGCTTTCCACCGCTCCGGCCACGTCGCCGGTCACATAAAGGACCGGTTTGAGATTCTTCCGGTAGATCGGCTGCTCCACCGGCGCCTCGGAGATATGGACCAGTTCGCGCA
The DNA here is from genome assembly GCA_964433645.1 of uncultured Desulfofustis sp. Lineage (GTDB taxonomy): Bacteria > Desulfobacterota > Desulfobulbia > Desulfobulbales > Desulfocapsaceae > Desulfofustis. The sequence continues at coordinate 9,834 of CAYSSK010000101.1, read as the reverse complement.
GCGGCACGAGCGGGGCCTGGTTGCTCTGCTCGGAGCGCAGCGACAGGTTGAGCAGCTCGTCGACCCGGGCTCGCTGCGAGCGCGGCAGCTCGAGCACCAGGTTGATCGGCTCCTTGTCGCGCGGCTGGTGGTAGAGATCGATAGACAACCCGGCCACGGCCATGCGGATGGCCCGGGTGATCTGGCCCTCGGTGATGCCGCTGAGCGCCGCTTTTTCCTTGTCGACGGTGATCACCGTACGGGATCGTTCAGCCTCCCGGTACCAGTCGATATCGACGACGCCGTCGGTGTCGGCGAAGATCTGCTTGACCTGTTCGGCCAGTCTGACCCGGCTCTCGGCGGTCGGGCCGTAGATTTCGGCCACCAGGGTCTGCAGGACCGGCGGGCCCGGCGGTACTTCGGCAACGACCAGGGCGGCGCCGTATTGCTCGGCAATGGCCGCCAGCTCGGGCCGCACCCGCTTGGCGATGTCGTGGCTGTTTATGCTGCGCGCATGCTTGGGCAGCAGGTTCACCTGGATATCGGCCAGGTGGGGGCCGGAGCGCAGGAAATAGTGGCGCACCAGGCCGTTGAAGTTATACGGCGAAGCGGTACCGACATAGACCTGGTAGTCGACCACCGCCGGATCACCGTTTATCACCCGGGCCATCTCCAGCGCCGCTCGTGAAGTCTGTTCCAGGGTGCTGCCCTCGGGCAGATCGAGGATCACCTGGAACTCGCTCTTGTTGTCAAACGGCAGCATCTTCACCTTGACCAGACCGAAACCGACCATGGCCATCGCGCCGAGCAGCAGCACGGTGATGCCGATAAAAAAGATCGCCCGCCAGCCGCCGTGGCCCAGCAGCGGGTCCATGATCCGGTGGTAGAGTCGGGTGAACAGGTCGTCAGGAACCTGGTCGTGGTCGGCCCCGCTCCCGTGTTTCCGGCGTTTCAGGATATGGATCGCCGCCCACGGGGTGACGGTAAAGGCGATGGCCAGCGAGAAGATCATCGCCGCCGAGGCGCCGACCGGGATGGGCCGCATGTACGGGCCCATCAGGCCGCCGACGAAGGCCATCGGCAAAATGGCGGCGATCACCGCCCAGGTGGCCAGGATGGTCGGGTTGCCGACCTCGCTGACCGCCTCCACCGCGACGGTTGCCATCGAGCGGTCGCGATTTCCGGGAAGCCGCAGGTGGCGAACGATGTTCTCGACGACGACGATGGCGTCGTCGACCAGGATACCGATGGAGAAGATCAGCGCGAACAGCGTAATCCGGTTGAGCGTGTAGCCGTAGAGATAAAAGACGAGCAGGGTCAGGGCCAGCGTCGACGGGATGGCCAGCATCACCACGATCGATTCGCGCCAGCCGAGAAAGAGCAGAATGAGCAGGGCCACGCCGAACACGGCGATGCCCATGTGCAGCAGCAATTCGTTTGATTTCTCCGAGGCGGTCGCCCCGTAGTCCCTGGTGACGCTGACCTCGATATCTGCCGGAATGAGCGTTCCCTTGAGGCTGTCCACCTTGTCGAGCACCGCCGCCACGACGCTGACCGCGTTGGCACCCGGCCGTTTGGCGACCGAGATGGTCACCGCCGCTTCCGGGTCATGGCGGTCGGGTGCGCCGAACAGCACGTAGGTCGACGGTTCTTCGGGGCCGTCGATGATCTCGGCGACTTCTTCGAGATAGACCGGTTTGCCCCCGTAGACGCCGACGACGATCCGGCCCACCTCTTCGACGCTGGCCAAAAACGAGCCGGTCTGCAACTCGATGTCCCGGTTGCCGCTGGTCAGCACCCCGGAATAGCGCTGCTGGTTGGCCTGCCGGAGCACCGGCACCAGCTGGTTGATCGAGATATCGCGGGAGGCGAGCCGCAGCGGGTCGAGCCGGACGGTAACCTGCCGCCTGGTGCCGCCGATCAGGCTTGTTTCGGCAACCGACGGGATGCTCTTGATCGCATCGTCGATCTGGGCGGCCAGGCGGCGCAGCATAAAATGGTCGTAGTTCGGACTGTGCAGGGTCAGGGCCAGGATCGGCACATCGTCGATGGTGTGCGGTTTGACCAGCGGCTGCGAGACGTTGTGCGGGATGCGGTCGAAATTGGTGGCCAGTTTCTGGTTGAGCCGGACGATGGCGGTTTCCAGGTCGGCCCCGACGTAGAAGCGGACGATGAGCAGACTCTTGCCGGCCATCGACGTGGAATAGATGTATTCGACATCGGGCAGCTCGTAGAGCAGCTTTTCCATCGGGATGGTGACCTGCTCCTCGATCTCTTTGGGCGTGGCGCCTTCCATGGCCACCATCACGTCGATCATCGGCACCTTGATCTGCGGTTCTTCCTCACGCGGCAGCATGGCTACGGCGAGGATGCCGAGCAGCAGCGAGGCGATGATACCCAGTGGGGTCAGTTTCGAGTTGATGAAGGCGGCGGCCAGTTTGCCGGCGAAGCCGCTCGGTTTACTCTCCGTGTTGCTCATGTCGATCCGTTGGTTGATGCTGGGAAGCGTCGGTGTTGGCTGCTCAGTTGATGGTAACCGGCTGGCCGTCCTGCAGATGCCGGTGTCCGGAGACAATGACCCGGTCGCCGGCGGCGACCCCGGCGAGGATCTCCACCGTGCCGTCGTGCTGCAGGCCGGTTTTCACCAATTTCAGGCGGGCCCGCTGTCCGTCGGTCAGAAAGATTCGCTCCATCTGGCCAAAGGGCAGAACCGCGTCCTGCGGCACCATCAAGGCAACGCCCCGCTCGCTGGGCAGACTGATCCGGGCGAATTGACCGGAGCGGATTTGTTCGGCTGAGTCGATGGCCAGCTTGACCGGGGCCGTCCGCGAACGGGGATCGGCGGTCGGGGCGATCTCGATGATCCTGCCGGTAACCCGCAGCCCGGCTGCCGGCAGGTGGATCGGCAGCTCGTCGCCGATGGCCAGCGCCAGTACGAGGGATTCGGGAACGTCGGCCAGGACCTGCACGTGCCCTTCGTTTTCCAGTTGCAGCAGCGGTTTGCCCGGTGTCGCCAGGTCGCCGACGCTGGCCATTTTCCGGGTGATGATGCCGCTGAACGGGGCGGTGATGGTGGTGTAGCCGAGCATCGTACGGGCTTCCGTGAGCGCCGCCGCGGCGATCTGGCGGATCTCCTCCAGCGTGCGCACCGTTTCCGCGGTGGCGGCGTTTTTGGCCAGCAGGCTTCGCTCCCGGGCCAGGTTGCGCTCGGCCTGTTCAAACTGGGCCTGGGCCTGCAGGAGCTGAGCGTTGATTTCGGCGGCGCCGAGGGTCACCAGCAGGTCGCCTGCGCTCACCCGGGAACCGAGGGCCACCGGCAGTTCGGTGATATTGCCGCTGATCCGGGCGGCAATCGAGGCGCTTTCCGCCGCCTGCACGGTGCCCATGATCTCGACCTGGCGGGCCGGGGTCTGCTCCTCGACGGTGACGACGGAGACCGGTGCCGGCGGCAGCTGCTCTGCCTTGTCAACGCGCTCCGGCCCTTCCGACGAGCAGCCGGCGGCCAGCAGGACGGACAAAACGGCGAGCTTAATAAAGGGCAGGGCTATGGGCAATCGTCTCATGGCTGCATCTCCAGAAGTTCTTCGGTGGTTGGCGCAAATTGTTGCAGCCCGGCCGCCTGTCGCAGCAGGGCGATGGCGGTCCGGCAATTGGCCCGGGCCGCCGACTGACGGACCAGGGCATCGGTGAGCCGGACTTCGCTGTCGATCAGGTCGGAGGCGAGGATGACGCCCTGTTGGAAGCGTTCGCGGTTGAGCTGGGCGCTTTCCCGGGCGACCTGGACCATTTTTTGGGTTACCTGCCTCCGTTCGGCGGCCTGCCGCCGGTTCAGTTCGGCCTCCTGGATCTCCAGGTCGACGGCCAGCCGGAGTTTGGCGAGTTGCTCTTTAATTTCGCCAAGCTCCGCCGATTTCCGGGCGATCTCACCATCCCGGCGGCCGCCGTCGTAGAGCTGATAGGTCAGGTGCAGGCCGGCCAGCCAGGAACCGCCGCTGCCGTCGACCTCCCAGCCGCGGTCGTACTGGTAGCCGGCAAAACCGTCAAGCGTCGGGCGCAGGGCCCCGCGGGCACCGGCACGGGCCGCCTCGGCGGCCATCAGCCGGGCCGACAGGGCCGACACTTCCGGCCGCTCGCGGTACTCGTCGGCGGCCGGCACCGGTTGTTCGTCGGCATCGCCGGGTAGCAGCCGCACTTCGCTGCCGCTCAGGCCGAGCAGGTTGAGAAAGGCGCGGTGCGCCAGGTCCAGCTGATGCCTGGCGATGATCAGCTGCTCGCTGGCGCGGGCCTGCTGCACCTCGAACTGGAGCAGGTCGGCGCGGAGCAGATCGCCTGCTTCGTAGCGGGCCGCGGCGACCTGCAGGGATGAGTCGATGGCGCCCAGTTCCGCCTCCCGGGCGGCGACCTGATCGCCGGCCTGGATGATGACCTGGTAGGCGCGAACGACTTCGAACCCGAGACGATGCTCGATGGCGGTGCGGTCCGTTTCGCTGGCCAGGTGCAGCGCCTCGGCGGCGGCGGAGGCGGCCTGGTCGCGGCCGCCGTTGTAGAAACGGTAGTTCACCTCGGCCTTGAACCCGAGATTGTCGGTGCGGCCGGGGTCGTTGAAGTCGATGGTGTTGTCGAAGCCGCCCTGATTGAGGATGGCGCCGAAGGCCTGCATCGGGTTGTCGGTCTGGCTGTAGCCGCCACGCAGGATGATGCCGGGTCTCATCGCGGCGGCGGCCTGCCGGCGAGCGGCCTCGGCGGCGGCGATCCGCTGCCGGGCGATGGTGCTGTCCGGGCTGTTCTGCAGCGCAAAGGCCACCGCCTGCCGGGCGGTCCAGGCATCGGGCCGGTCGGCGGCCGCCGCCTGGCCGGGCCAGCAGAGAACAAGCGCCAGGGAACCGGCGGTGAAGAGATGTCGCAGGGGTGATGATAGGTAGATCATGGCAATATCCCGTGAGTTAATCCGGGCGGAGCGGATTGTGCTTAATAAAAAACTTAAACAGATGTAAGCGCCATTGGTCTCATTGTCAAAGAAAAATGTATCACAGAAGAGGCAAATAGTCGAAAAAAAGGGACTTATGCCACGAGGTGGGATGATGGGAAGGTACTGCGTCCAGCCGGGTCACCCGCATCGCCGGTAGCCGTGCGGCAGCGGCGGCCTACAGGTCGACTGCCGCCAAGGCGGCGAGCAGGGCCTGTTTGACCTGCTCGCCGGAGAAATAATGCTCATAGCTGCGCCGCGCCCGCAGGCCCCGATCGGCCAGGTTGCAAGGTTCCGCCAGCAGGGCTGCGGCAGCGGCCGCCAGTGCTGCGGCATCGGCAGGCGGTACGAAGCAGATGCCGCTCCCCGGATCGCCGGCCAGTTCTTCCGGGTAGGCTGCGGAACAGCGGGTAATGAGTGGACGCCCGCAGGCCAGCGCCTGATAAACCTTGTTCGGGATGACCCGGCCCGCTTTGGGCGAGTCTCCGAAGATGCCGAGCAGGATGTCAGCCTCACCGATCCGCCGGGCAAGCCGCTCATAGGGCAGCCACGACTCGAAGCGTACCTGCGGCAAATGGTCTGCCCGCTGCCGGCAGACCGGGCCCAGCGGTCCGTCGCCGAGCAGTGTCCAGCGTGCCTCGGGCAGGCGGGCGGCCGCATCGACGATGATCTCCGGGCCCTGCAGGCCGATAAAACTGCCGAAAAAGAGCAGCTCCGGCGGTTCATGGGGCTCGTGGTACGGCTGGGGGAAAAACAGCGCATCCTCGGCGCCCACCGGCACGACAAAGGTTTTATCCGGCGCGGCGCCGAGCGTTTCGACAAAGAACCGGCGGTGCGGCGCTGAATCGGCGAGAACGAGGTCGGCGCCAGCAAACAGCGAGCGCTCCCAGGCCAGCAGGCGTCTGCCGCGCCGGCTGGCGGCGGGAAATTTCTGCCGTTCGAAGACCGCCTTGTCCCAGGCGCTGATCAGCGGATCGAAAATGAGCGGGATAGCGCTCCGGATTGCAAAACGGTGGGCCGAACGTAGATCGCGCTGCCGGAAGGTCGGCACCCAGACCGCGTCGACCGGCGGCAGATCGGCCAGACGGGCTTCGATGGTACCGGTCAGCGAGGAGCGCGGCTGAAAATCGACGAGGCGATAGCCGCAATCGGCGAGCAGGCCGCGCAGGATGCGGTTGCGCGAGTAGTCGGCGTCGAATCGCCCCCACCAGAGGATAGTTTTCCGTGGTTGTGCCTGGTCCATGTTAGGCCGTTTCGGTCTTTGTGCTGGTGCTGCATCCATAGCCGGTTCGGCGGGGTCGTGTCAATCCTTGGTTTCAGGCGGCAAGCGGCCGGATTCGGGCGATTGGCCCGCCATTGAGGTCTCCCGACCGCCGGCCGGTGGGACAGGGGCTTCGAGCAGATCGAGCCGAAGCAGCCGGGAATAGTGACCGTCCGCGGCGAGCAGGACCTCGGGCGGCCCCTGCTCGATAATGCGGCCGTTTTCCATGACGACAATCCGATCGGCGCGGCGGACGGTAGACAACCGGTGGGCGATGATAATCGATGTGCGGCCCTCGAAACTGTGGGCGACCGCCTCTTCCAGGATGCCCTCGGTCTCCGAATCGATCGAGGCGGTGGCCTCGTCGAGTACCAGGATGGCCGGGTCGCGGCACAGCACCCGGGCAAAGGAGAGCAGTTGTTTCTCCCCGGTGGAGAGATCCCGGCCGCCTTCGCCGAGCATGGTGTCCAATCCCTCCGGCAGCTTGGCGACAAAACGGGTCATGCCGGTCCGCTCCAGGACCGATTCGACATACTGCCGGGAGCAGCCGGTGTCCATGGCGATATTGGCCAGCAGGGTATCCTTGAGGATATAGACATCCTGCAGGATGACGCCGACGATGCGGCGCAGCTGGTGGACCCGCAGCTGCGCGACGTCGACATCGTCGATCTCGATGGTGCCGCGTTGCGGTTCGTAGAAGCGCAGCAGCAGGTTGATCAGGGTACTCTTGCCGGAGCCGGTGGTACCGACGATGGCCACGGTCTCGCCGGGCTCGATAGGCAGGGTGAAGTCGACGAGAACGGGCTGGTCCGGTTCATAGCTGAAACTAAGGTGGTTAAACGAGAGGCGGCCGGCGATCTCCGTCAGCTGCCGCGGTCTTGGCGGGTCGGTGAAAGCGGCTGCGGTGTCGAGCGTGGCGAAGATCCTCTCGGCCGAGGCCAAGGCGGACTGGACGATCGAATATTTCTGCGACAATTCCCTCAGCGGCTGGAAAAAGAGCCGCATGTAGGCGAAAAATGCGACCATCTCGCCGATGGTCAGGGTCCTCTCGATGACCTGGGCGCCGCCGTACCAGAGGATCAACGCGATGGCCGTTGAACTGAGCAATTCGGTGAGCGGCATGAAAGCACCGAACAGCCGGATCTGGCTGAGTGTTCGGGCCAGGTATTCCTCGCTGAGACCGGCAAAGCGCTTGGCGGCCCGGTGTTGCCTGCCGAAGAGCTGGATGATGGTGATACCGGACACGGCTTCCTGGGTGTAGCTGTTGAGCCGCGACAATTGACTGCGGATGGCCCGGAATTTCTCGCGCGCCAGCCTGGCAAACACCACGGTCAGCAGCAGGGCGACCGGGATGAAGAGCGACATGAGCAGTCCCAACCGGACATTGATCAGCAGCAGCACCACGAGGATGCCGGCCAGGCGGAGAATATCGTTGAACAGGGTGACCAGCACCGAGGTAAACATCTCGTGCATGTTCTGCACGTCGTTGGTCAGCCGGGTCACCAGTCGTCCGGTCGGCTGGCTGTTGAGAAAGGCCAGGTCGAGATTGAGGATATGGGCGAACAGGTCCTGCCTGATGCGGTGCATCACCGACTGGCCGACCCATTCGAGCAGGACCACCTGGGTGAAGGTCAGCGCAAAGCCGAGGACGACCAGCAGACCGAAGTGCAGCGCCGTGGTGACCAGTCCGGAGATGCGCGCCGTGTCAGCCAGGTCGGGCGCGGTAATATAGGAGTCGATGCCGGTTTTCAACAGATAGGGCAGGGCCAGAGTGGCCCCGGTGACGCCGAGCGACAGCACCACGGCGATACCGATGACCCGCCGGAACCCCCGGCTGTGGCGCAGGATACGCTGCCACAAGCGAACGTCGCTCAGCGAGGCCTGGCGACCCTTCTCGATGTAGCCGAAATCATGCATCGCGCCGATCCTCCGCCCCTTCCTGCAGTTGTTTGCGATACATGGTCTGGTAGAATTCGCTGCGCTGCAGCAGGATATCGTGCGGCGCGTCGTGGAGCAGGCGGCCCCGGTCAAAGAGCAGGATGCGATCGGTCATCGCCAGCAGCTTGATCCGGTTGGAGACGATGAACACCGTCTTGCCGGCGAGCCGGTGCCGCAGCGTCTCGATGATGCGGCTCTCGGTGGCGGTATCGACGGCGGACAGACCGTCGTCGATAACCAGGATCGGCCGCCGGCAGATCAGCGCCCGGGCCAGTGCGAGCCGTTGTTTCTGGCCGCCCGACAGGAGCACTCCCCGTTCACCGATCATCGTCTCGTAGCCTTTGCTGAACTGGCGAATTTCCTCATCGATGGCGGCGTCGCGGGCGGCCTGTTCGATCTCGGCCGAATCGGCCCGATCCGTGCCAAACGCGATGTTGTTGGCGATCGTGTCGGAAAAGAGAATTGGTTCCTGGCTGACATAGGCGATCCGGTCCCGAACCTCGGCCAGCGAGAGCCCGTTGACATCGCGCCCGAGCAGCAGGATGGTGTTGTCACCAACCGGATAGAGACGAACCAGCAGCCGGCACAGGGTGCTCTTGCCGCTGCCGGTTCGGCCGGCAATACCGATGATTTCCCGATCGGCCTCGAAGCTGACTCCCTCCAGCTGGTTGGTCTGGGCGGCGGGGTAGGAAAAGCTCAGATTGCGGACGCTGAAGACCGGACCGGCCGGCGGTGCGGATCCGCCGGCCGGTCGATCGAGCAGCAGCGGCTCGGCCGAGACGAGCCGGTGGATGCGGCGCAGCGCGGTGGCGCCGCGCTGGAGCAGATTGGCCACCCAGCCGACGGCCATCATCGGCCAGATGAGCATCTGCAGGTAGGTGACGAAGGCGACGAAGTCGCCCATGGTCAGCTCCTGCCGGATTACCGATGTGCCGCCGAAGAGCAGGATGACCAGCAGGCCGATGTTGCCGATCAGCGTGGCCGCCGGCCACAGCACCCCCTGGATGGCGGCCACCCTGATATTGGCCGACACGTAGCGCCGCCCGAGCCGGTCGAATTCCCGGCTCTGAATCTCCTCCAGCGTATAGGCCTTGCTCAGTTTCAGGGAAACGAGGGTGGAGCGGGCGAATTCGGTGAGGCGGGAAAAATATTCCTGGACCGTGTTGAAACGGTGATGCAGCCGGCCGGAAAGCAGCCGGGTGGAGACGGCCAGGATCGGCATCGGCGCCAGCGCCAGCAGAGTCAACGGTGCGTCAATGTGGAGCATGAAGCCGGTGGCGGCAAGAGACATGACCAGCGCATCGACCGCCGCCACCAGGCCCATGCCGCAGGCCATCTGGACGGCGGCCAGGTCGTTGGAGCCGTGGGCCATGATGTCGCCGGTCGAGTGTTTTTCAAAAAACGGCTGGTCCATGTCCAGGATGCGATTGAAGATGCGGTTGCGCAGGGCCCGTTCCAGGTACCGGGAAAAACCGATGATCAGCGTACGCCAGAAAAAGCGCAGTATCACGACAGTGGCCGCGATGGCGACGATGGCCGCGGCCAGCCGCAGCAGCAGCCCCGGAGAAGCACTGCCGGCGGTCAGCGCATCGACGCCGCGCTTGAGGATCCGGGGGATCATCAGTTGCAGGAAATCAACGGCCACCAGGGCCAGCAGACCGGTCAGCAGACGCAGCCAATGGCGGCGGAA